>CAIYLB010000206.1 GCA_903926935.1 uncultured Pseudomonadota bacterium | reverse complement strand
CTGTTGCTGCGACGACGAGGATTGCTCCGTCCATCTGTGCAGCACCTGTGATCATGTTTTTTACGTAGTCGGCGTGACCTGGGCAGTCGACGTGCGCATAGTGACGGTTTGCTGTTTCGTATTCAACGTGTGATGTATTAATCGTAATACCACGTGCTTTTTCTTCTGGTGCAGAGTCAATTTCCGCAAAATTCTTAGCTTCGCCGCCGTATTTTGTTGTAATTACAGTGGTAATCGCTGCTGTTAATGTCGTCTTACCGTGATCCACGTGGCCAATTGTACCTACGTTGACGTGCGGCTTGGTCCGCTCAAATTTACCTTTTGCCATTTAATTTTCCTTTAAATTCAATTATTTAAGAGTAGGTCTAATTATTTTTTGTTCATGATGGCTTCAGCCACGTTTCTTGGTGCTTCAGTGTAATGCTTGAATTCCATACTGTAACTTGCACGACCTTGCGATAATGAGCGCACAGTTGTTGAATAGCCAAACATCTCAGCTAGAGGCACTTCAGCACGAATTACTTTACCAGTTGAATTATCTTCCATACCTTGAATAATTCCACGGCGTGATGACAAGTCACCCATAATATCGCCCATGTAGTCTTCTGGTGTTTCAACTTCAACGGCCATCATAGGCTCAAGCAAGATTGGATCCGCTTTACGCATACCATCTTTAAAGCCAATTGAGGCAGCCATTTTAAAGGCATTTTCATTCGAGTCAACATCATGGTAAGAACCATCAAACAATGTAACTTTTACATCTACTACTGGGAAGCCTGCTAATACGCCAGAAGGAATTGTTTCACGCAAACCTTTTTCCACTGCTGGAATAAATTCGCGAGGCACTGTACCGCCTTTAATCGCATCAATAAACTCAAAGCCTTTACCTGGTTCGTTTGGCTCCATAATTAGCCACACGTGACCATATTGACCCTTACCACCAGATTGCTTAACAAACTTACCTTCAACTTCAACTTTCTTTTTAATCGCTTCACGGTAAGCCACTTGTGGCGCACCGACGTTAGCTTCAACGTTAAATTCACGACGCATACGATCAACTAGAATTTCAAGGTGAAGCTCACCCATACCTGAAATGATCGTTTGGTTAGTTTCTTCATCAGTTTTAACACGGAAAGAAGGATCTTCTTGAGCTAAACGATTTAAAGCAACACCCATTTTCTCTTGGTCAGCTTTAGTTTTTGGCTCAACAGCCACGTGAATCACAGGCTCAGGGAATATCATACGCTCTAAAATGATTTCATCATTCACACTACATAACGTATCGCCAGTAGTAGCCTCTTTAAGACCAATCGCAGCAGCGATATCACCAGCACGCACTTCAGTTAATGGTTCACGTGTGTTTGCATGCATTTGCACAATACGACCGATACGTTCTTTTTTACCCTTAATCGGGTTGTAAACCGTATCGCCTGCGTTAATTACACCAGAATATACGCGGAAGAAAATCAGCTGACCAACAAACGGGTCGGTCATGATCTTAAATGCCAGCGCAGAAAACTTCTCACTGTCAGCAGCTTTACGGGTTGTAGGCGTTCCATCTTCTAGTTCGCAAGGAACTGGAGGAACAT
>CAIYLB010000205.1 GCA_903926935.1 uncultured Pseudomonadota bacterium | reverse complement strand
AGCCGGCTTTCACAAAGCTGGCTTGTGCAACTTCAACCATGGCTGGCGCGCCGCAACAATACACTTCATAGTTGGCCAATCCAGTATTTTCGGCATTGGTAAAGTCATCTAATACTGCTTGGTGTACAAAACCGGTGCGGCCTTGCCAGTGGTCTTCAGGCAGTGCGTCAGACAGCACTGGAATAAACGTAATATGTGGGTGCGCCGCCGCCCAGGCCTCTGGCAATGCTGGCATGTAAAGGTCTTGCAGTGAGCGTGCGCCCCAGTAAAGCGTAATTTGACGTTGAATATTATGCTGCAATAGATGCTCGATGATGCCTTTGATCGGGGCAAAACCGGTTCCACCTGCCACCATTATCATGGGCTTTTCAGATTCTTCACGTAGATAAAAGCTACCAAACGGCGCTTCTATACGCAAAATTGCTTTGTCTGGCATTTCGTTAAAAACATATTGGGTAAATTGGCCGCCAGGAATCAAGCGTAAATGCAGTTCTAGCATATTGTCCTGACTAGGCGCGTTCGCCAATGAAAAAGCCCTGCGCTTGCCATCTTTGAGTAAAAATTCAATATATTGCCCGGCTTTGAATTTTAAATGCTCGCTGCTAGGCAACTTTAAAAATAAAGCCATGACATCATGCGAAAGTTGTTCTTTGCGCTCTACTCGAGCTGGAATAATGCGCGGTTGAATCACACCTTCATTGATTTCTCTACATTCTACACTTAGGTCAGACAGCGGGCGAGCGCAGCAAAATAAGGCTTTACCGTTCGCTTTTTCAGCCTCGGTTAATGCGCTTGCCGCATAATCGCCGTAATCGACTTCGCCGCTCAAAATAAGCCCTTTACAACTGCCGCATGTGCCATTTCGGCAGCCATAAGGAATATTGAAGCCTGCGCCTATGGCAGATTCCAGCACGGTTTCAGAAGGCTTGCTAGTGTAACTGTGGCCGCTAGGCTGAAGGGTGATTTGGTAGGTCATTGCGCGTACTTTCTGGTAATGGTAAAACCAACGAATTTATTGATAGTCGTCGGACTAGTATTGCATGATGTTAGTTGCGATTGAAAGGATTTTTTATTGCGCTAATTTTTAATCATTTAATCTTAGTGTTATTAGTCTTCACGGTGAAACTCGCCCTCAATGGCATCATCATTGGCGGCTTTTTCTGATTGATAGTGTGGCTGATTTTGTGAGCCCTTAGGCTCTGCATTATTGATAGGAATCAGTAATAAACCGGCGGCTATCAGATCTGTCATTACCCCAGGAATAATCAACAATATTCCGGCAAAAATATTGCGCGCGCTACCAAACATGGCTTTCATCGGATTGCCGCCTTGCACTAGGCTTTGCATCATGCGGCCAGAAAATAATATTTTTTCATCACGAATAAGTTGTAAGCCCAAAAAGGCGATTGCAATTAAGTATAGTACAACCCACCAACCATATAAGTGCATTAAACTCACTAAAATCCAGATTTCAGCAATAGGAAAAGCGAGTAAAATCAACAGGAATAATAAACGCATTGGTATCTTGTCTCCTAAATGTTAGATTTATGTTATTAAAGCTATATTGCGTTGAATGGGTGATATTGAACGTATGTTGCTAATTACATTCTAAGTAAGTTGTGTCGGTATTCTATAATTGCAAGGCTAAGCAATTACAATAGCCGAAATTTAAAAAAATGGAACACTAGTACGTGAAAAATTTATCTCT
>CAIYLB010000204.1 GCA_903926935.1 uncultured Pseudomonadota bacterium | reverse complement strand
CTGCTAGTACTTTAACCGGGCTAGGTTTAAGCTTCATGCCGCGCCCAGCTGGTCTATCCGGCTGTGTGAGTACCATCACGATTTGATGGCCTGCAGCAATGAGTGCAGCGAGGGCGGGAACGGCGAATTCTGGCGTACCAGCAAAAATAATTTTCAACTTTTAACCTTAAAATAGATGCAAATAATCGATTACGAAAAGCGGCTATTTGACTTGCTAAATATTGACGTGGCGTGACCGAGTTTGATCAATTTCACGACTGTATTTCAGCATTTTGTTTTTAATGCGATTACGCTTAAGGGGCGACAAGTATTCGACAAACACTTTACCTAATAAGTGGTCTATTTCATGCTGAATACATACGCTTAATAAACCGGTGGCAGTTAAAGTGAATTTTTTGCCGTGTTTATCTAGTGCCTCCACTTTGATGCTTTCTGCTCGCGTCACATTTTCATAAATGCCAGGGACAGATAAACAGCCTTCTTCGTATTGTTGTTCACCATTTTTGGCAATAATTTTTGGGTTGATAAACACCTGCAGCTGATCTTTGGACTCACTAGTGTCGATAATAATAAGTTGTATGTGCTGATTAACCTGCGTGGCGGCCAAACCAATGCCTGGCGCGTCGTACATGGTCTGCGCCATATCTTCAATCAGACGACGCACATCCGCGTCCACGTCTTTAACCGGCTTTGCTACCGTATGTAAACGTGGATCAGGGTAATTAAGAATATCTAAAATAGCCATAAAAGTCAGTTATTTCCTTAAGGGTCGTTAATTTTCTATCAAACATAAAAGATTACTTACAAAAATCTTAATTTCTCGTAAATGCTTGATTGTTTGATGAATTACATGATAAATTCAAACCAGTTTGCGAGGTTTTTAGTGCTTTAGTCGTCACTTTCCTCATGCCTTTTTGATTGAGGTGAACAATATGTTTCGCCATATTATAACGCTGCTCATGTTTTGTTGCATAAGCTTGCATGAAAATGCTGAAGAACTGATACTAAAAGGCTACTTGGTAATGGCCAAAAGATCTTAATCTCATTAACACTATTCATTTTGGTTAAATTTTTATGCCACCTAGCTATAACAATGATATTTTAGAAAAAGCACTATGGATTAGTTTAAGTGCTATTCATGGTTTGGGGTCGCAGACTTTTTGTCTTTTATTGAAAATTTTCGGCAGTCCAGCTAATATTTATGCGGCGACTAGTCAGCAATTAAAAGAAGTCGTTTCAGCCAAAATAGCGGCGGCTATTGCGTTAGGCGCTGATGAGCAAGTGATCGCCGAAGCTTGCCTGTGGCTTTCTCACCCGAATAATCATCTTGTCACCTTGGCCGATGCTGACTATCCAAAAGCGCTGCTAGAAATTACCGATCCACCACCTTTTTTATATGCAAAAGGTAATTTGTCCTTGCTTAATCAAGCTAGTATTGCCATTGTGGGTAGTCGTAATGCTTCTGTACAGGGTGAAAAAAATGCTGAGGCTTTTGCCCATGATTTGTGTGGCTATGGCTTATGTATCGTTAGCGGCTTGGCATTGGGGATTGATGGTGCGGCGCACCGAGGCGCACTTAAAGCCAATGGCGCAACCATAGCTGTAGTTGGTACTGGCTTGGATATTGTCTATCCCGCCAAGCACCGTGATTTAGCCCACCAAATTGCCGAGCGTGGACTCATCATTTCTGAATTTTCCTTAGGGACGCCCTCAAAACCGCAAAACTTTCCAAAACGCAATCGTATTATTAGTGGGCTGAGTATGGGTTGTTTAGTGGTTGAGGCTAACTTACAAAGCGGTTCACAAATTACCGCACGCATGGCCGCCGAACAAGGGCGCGAAGTTTTTGCAATGCCAGGTTCAATACACTCACCAATGTCTAAAGGTTGTCACCAACTGATTAAACAAGGTGCAAAACTGGTAGATTGTTTGCAAGACATTGTCGAAGACTTGGGTCTTAATCGTTTGAATTTAGCTAATGTGCTTGAGACAAATGATGCAGAAAATATGGCTAATAACGCTAGCGTATTGACTAGTCCACTGCTGACTATCATGGGTTTTGAGCCCATCACACTGGAAAATTTAGTTCGCTTAAGCCACTTGACGGTAAGCGAAGTTTCATCCATGCTGATGTTGCTGGAACTGGAAGGAAAAGTCTCTAGCTTAGCCGGAGGACAGTATCAGAAAATAGTGTGAGTTGGCACATATAATCAAGTAGTTGCAAGTAGTTGCAAGTAGTTGTAAGTGGAATAGCGGTTAACGTTATAACGAGAATTAGGTAGATTAAGATTTTGTAATTTTAGATTTCGCATAAACCATCACAGTTAAGTGAGCAATATTAAGCAGTAAAACTTAATGTAGAACAATTTTTATTTAAGGATAAATATTATGTTTGAAGTATTGGTTTATATGTTTGAAAACTACATTGATACACATTTTAGACCTGATGAAAACACCTTGTCCAAAGAGTTATATGCCGCAGGATTTGATGAAGAAGATATTAACGGCGCATTTAATTGGTTTAATCAACTAGAGCTGATGACCAAACAATCCACTGTCTTTGAAAAGCCGAATCACGTTAGTACGCGTATTTTTATGCAGGATGAGCTTAAAAAAATCAGCGGTGAAAGTATCGCGTTCATTCTATTTTTAGTGCAAGCCAATATTCTTAACAGCGCACAACGAGAGTTGGTGTTGGATCTAGCCATGAACTTACCTCAACCTGAAGTTAGCATTGAAGAAATGCGCTGGATTGTGCTTATGACGACTTGGGGCGCAAGTAAGTCAGGCCCTGATAAAACCAAAGAATACTTATTTATTGAAGATGCCTTGTTGAATAAACAAAAGCCGACGCTACATTAATCCTTGCTAGTCATATTTGTTGCTAACATCAGTCGGTCTGTTTCAAACATTTACAACACCTGAGCCGCCAAGTAGCAAATGCTAGCTATTAGCCCGGCAATTATTCGCTAATATTATCAATAATATTGCTAATGATGCCTGAGCGGTTCAGCGTGTAAAAATGTAAGCTAGGCACACCCCAAACCTTTAAGGTTTCACACAACTCACTGACTACATCTATACCAAAGGCGCGAAGTGAAGGGATGTCGTCTGCATATTCTTCAAGACGCATGCGTAGCCACCTAGGAATTTCTGCTCCGCAAACATTAGAAAAACGGGCTAATTGGGTAAT
>CAIYLB010000203.1 GCA_903926935.1 uncultured Pseudomonadota bacterium | reverse complement strand
GCGTGCGAAAAATGCCCAAGGTGAAATTCAAACCTACTTTTGTGAACCTATCGGCCATGTGCAAGAAAAAGGCGATTACGTTGAGAGTTGGCAGCCACAAGCCATGGCCGTTGCAGCGTTAGTAGAATCTAAACGCATTGCTAAAGCCGTCACTGACAGCTTAGGCGGTTTAGGTTTATTCGGTGTAGAGCTATTTATTAAGGGCGATCATGTGTGGTTTAGCGAAGTCAGCCCGCGCCCACACGATACCGGTATGGTAACCATGTGTAGCCAACGTTTTAGCGAATTTGATCTACATGCACGTGCAATTTTAGGCTTACCAGTAGACGTAAGCTTGCGTGAAGCAGGCGCAAGTGCGGTCATTTATGGTCAGCATGCATCACAGAATTTAATATTTGATGGCGTTGATGCAGCTTTGGCCGTACCTAACAGCGATATTCGTTTATTTGGTAAACCAGAGTCTTTTGTTAAAAGACGTATGGGTGTTGCTTTGGCGACAGGTAAAAATATTACTGAAGCACGCGAACGTGCAAAATTAGCGGCTAGTTTGGTTAAACCTAAAGTTGCTTAGCTATTTGTTGGATGTCCCGCTTAAATTAGAATTGGTTGAAATAGTATGCTGGATAAAATAGAAGAAGTTGGCAGCAGTAAAAGCACTTTTTTTGAGTTGCTTGGTGGCGATACAAATGGCATTGAAAATATCCGTAATTTAGTCGAGACTTTCTATGACATTATGGATAGCGATCCTAAAGTTGTGACGCTGAGGGCGATGCATCAAGCCGACTTAACCGAAACACGTGAAAAATTATTCATGTTCTTATCAGGTTGGACAGGTGGGCCGCAGTTATATATAGAACGTTACGGCCACCCTATGCTTAGGCGTCGCCACATGCCTTTTGCGATTGATGAATCAGCACGCGATCAGTGGATGTATTGCATGATTAAGTCTATGCACCAACAGGGCTTTGATGATGCGCTAATGACCAAGCTGGCCGAGCAATTGTATGGCGTTGCTGAATTCATGCGTAATCAATAGTTAGGTTTATTAAAATCTACTTGTCGCAAAGTTCTTTAGCGACAAGCATCAAAAATGCAAAAAGGGTTAGCTAAGCTAACCCTTTTTATATTTAATCAACGTACGGTCAAATAAACTATTTATTCAATACTAAACCACCTAATAAAGCCGCCACTGGCGCTTTTCTAGTCGTACTTGAGCGCACGGTCACTTGTTGATGCGCTGCAACTACCGCTTCGTAAGGTTTATCAAACCAAGGGTCACTATTTTTCTTTTTGAACGGTGTGCGTTTAGTTGCTGTTGCATCTTGATTTGAGCTAGCGCTAGCCGATTTATGTGCGCTAGGTTTGCTAGTGCTTGAACTACTAGTAGAGCTAGTACGCGCTCTAGTGCTTGATTTTTCAATCGCTACCGTTTCTCTAGTAATTTGGCGTTTAATCAGTTTCTCGATTTCCACCATATACTTTTCTTCTTCAGGGCTCACAAACGATATCGCAATTCCTGACGCACCGGCACGGCCGGTACGGCCAATTCTATGCACGTAATCCTCTGGTGCACTTGGAATCTCATAGTTAATTACCATTGGTAATTCGCTAATGTCTAAGCCACGAGCAGCTACATCAGTGGCTACTAGTGCGGTAATTGTGCCTGCCTTAAAGCCATCTAAGGCTTTAATACGTTCTTGTTGGGTTTTGTCGCCGTGAATCGCATCTGCGGCAAGGCCTTCACGCTCTAAGCTACGGCTTAAGCGGCTGGCAGTAATTTTGGTTTTGGTGAATATAATCACCTGTTTAGCATTGGCTGCTTTTAGTAGTTGTATCAGTAAAGCTTCTTTATCGCTTTGTTCGACTGAATACACTTTTTGTGTCACGTTATCGTTGGTGGCATTACTGCGCGCAACTTCGATTAACTGTGGTTTGGTTAGAAAGTCATCGGCTAATTTTTTAATATCATTCGAAAATGTCGCTGAAAACATTAAATTTTGACGCTGCTTAGGTAGCAACGCCAAAATTCTTTTCAAATCAGGCATAAAGCCCATGTCCAACATTCTATCGGCTTCATCTAGCACTAACATTTGCACTTGATTAAGCTGTACTGTTTTTTGTTCAATGTGATCCAACAAGCGACCAGGTGTTGCGACCAAAACTTCAATTCCGGTTTTTAAATGCGGGGTTTGTGTTCTGATATCTACACCGCCGTAAACCACCAGTGAGCGTAGTGGCGTATGTTTTGCATAAGCGCGTACACTTTCTTCTACCTGAATGGCCAGTTCGCGCGTTGGCGTTAAAATCAACGCACGGACTGGATGTTTTGCAGGTGAAGCACCATTGTTGGCAAACGGTAGTAATTTTTGTAGCAAGGGCAACGCAAATGCCGCAGTTTTACCTGTACCAGTTTGCGCGCCTGCCATTAAGTCACCCCCAGCCAAGGCTACAGGGATTGCCTGTGCTTGAATTGGCGTGGGCGTGGTGTAGCCAGAATCGGTTAGCGCTTTGAGTAACTCTGGCGCTAAACCTAAACTGTCAAAATTTACTATTTCTGTCATGTTGTTGGGCACTATTAAATTAATTCAGTAGATTGATTTAGGCAAAACTACGTGGACGGCGAGGAGCGCCGCTACCAGCATTTGCGTTACCAAAGCTACGTGTATCAGTGCTAGGGCGAGCAGGACGGCTGTCATTGCTATCACGACGCGCTGGAGCAGCTGAACGATCGCCACGCGGTGCATCAGAGCGGCCTTCGTAACGTTGACCTAAAACACGGTTGTCACCACGTGGTGCATCTGGACGGTTACCGCGGTTGTCACCACGGCTATCGCCACGGTTGCTGTCACCGCGAGGAGCGCTAGCGCCATCACGTGGAAAAGGTTTTTTGCCAAAAGCTACGCTGTCACCAAAGCTACGGTTAGGCGCTGCTGATGAACGATCACCGCTTGGACGATCGCTACGGCTACGGTCGCTATTTGAGCGATCGCCACCAGCATTGCGGTCACCAAAACTGCGTGGACGGTCACTAGATGGTCTTTCTGAACGGCCGGCATAACCAGCTGAGTTACCATTCGATTCACGTGGTGCTGAATCACGGTTACCACGACTGTCAGAACTGTCACGGCTAAAACTAGGACGAGTATCGCCACGGCTTTCAGTGCGAGGACCACGGTCGTTAAAGCTACCACGGTCATCACGTGGTTTAAAGCCACCGCGACCACCTGGTTTATGTGCGTCACGGCGAATATCACCACGATCACCACGGCCATTACCTGGACCATCCATTTTCATCGCACGTTTAGGCTCAAAGCCTTCTACAGTCGTTGGGTCCATACGGTTGCCAGTGAACTGTTCAATTTTACGTAAGATATGACGGTCCATATTTGAGGCAAAAGAAATCGCAATACCAGTGTTACCAGCACGGCCTGTACGACCAATACGATGCACATAATCTTCAGCAAATTTTGGCAAGTCATAGTTGATTACATGGCTAATACCTTGTATATCAATACCACGAGCAGCAACATCAGTCGCTACTAACACTTTAACTTCACCTTGACGTAATTTAGTCAATGTACGGTTACGCGCACCTTGAGTCATGTCGCCATGTAAAGCTGCAGTTTTATGACCAGCTGCATATAAATCTTCAGCTAACAAATCTGCATGACGTTTAGTGCTAGTAAAGATAATCACTTGGTTAACTTCTGGTGCAATCAACAAATGCTCAAGCAATTTGTTTTTATGCGTCATGTCATCAACATAGTGCAAACGTTGCTCAATGTTGGCATGTTTTTCTTTTTGGCCAGCCACTTGAATAGTTTTTGGGTTTTTAAGAATTTGTTTAGCCACGCGAGCAATGTCGCCATCTAATGTTGCAGAGAACAATAGTGTTTGACGCTCAGCAGAAAGCTGGCTACAAATACGTTCAACATCTGGCAAAAAGCCCATGTCCAACATACGGTCCGCTTCATCTAAAATCAACATTTGTAAACGTGAAAGATCAATACGACCACGTTCCATGTGATCCAATAGACGGCCTGGCGTTGCAACTAAAATATCTAGTGGTTGTGATAATAGTTTGTTTTGTAGTGGGTAAGGCATGCCGCCCACGATACTTACTGTACGTGCACGGATGAATTTACCGTAGTTTCGTGCAGCTTCGTTCACTTGAGTAGCAAGTTCACGGGTTGGTACCAGTACCAAAATACGTGGACCGCGACTTTTTAATTCATGTGGTGTAGCAAGTAAGTTTAACGCTGGCAACATAAATGCTGCAGTTTTACCTGTACCTGTTTGAGCAGAAGCCATTAGGTCATGACCAGCGGTCACAACAGGAATTGCCTGCGCTTGGATGGCAGTAGGAGTTGTATAGCCAGATTCTTCAATAGCACGAAGTAATTCAGGAGCAAGATTTAACGATTCAAAAGACAAAGTATTCCCTTTCAAGTTATCACCGTTAAGTGATAACCAGCAGTAGTTGTAACAAAAAGGGCGCTAAGTAAAAACGGGCATATCATTTGAACACAAGCGGTTAGTTAAGCTTGTGAGCAAGAGCAATATAAACGCAGAGAATATTTGGTTTAGTGTGTGTTTAATAAAATGTTAAAGCTGAATGAACGACTTTAATTTTATAAACACTATTTAAACAAGCTAATATAATCTTTACCAGCGCACGGGCACAGCCGCTAACCAGTAAAAATTAAATTCGATGACTTTAAAGTCTATCACAAGCAAATTTAACTTTTTGAATAGTTGCTTCAAAATTTCACGAGCAACAGAAGGGTCAGGGCAATGATTCAAGCAACTTAACATTAGCGTATTAATTAAAACTGAATACCACTAAACAACGTTAAGTTGCGAATGAAGACGGCATTATATCTAATTAAATCAGAATGTCAAATTATTAATTAGCTAAGTGAATTCATATAAGCGTTAAGTGTGTTAAAATCGCGCTTTTCCAACGAACTGGCTCTGCTCACATGTCACGCAATTTAAGAAACGTCGCAATTATCGCCCACGTTGACCATGGTAAAACCACCATGGTAGACAAACTTCTTCAACAAGCGGGTACATTCGCCTCTCACCATGCGGTGGTTGAGCGCGTAATGGACTCTAATGATTTGGAGAGAGAACGCGGCATTACTATTTTAGCTAAAAATACTGCTGTAGTTTACGAAGGCACACACATTAATATTGTAGATACACCTGGCCATGCCGACTTTGGTGGTGAAGTTGAGCGTGTATTAGGTATGGTAGATGGTGTTGTTTTGTTAGTGGATGCTGTTGAAGGCCCTATGCCGCAAACACGTTTCGTAACAAAAAAAGCCTTAGCGCTTGGTTTGAAGCCAATCGTGGTGATTAATAAAGTAGACCGTCCAGGTGCGCGTACTGATTGGGTGATTAACCAAACGTTTGATTTGTTTGCAAACTTAGGTGCAACAGATGAGCAATTAGATTTTCCAATTGTTTACGCATCAGCTATTAATGGCTATGCAATGTTAGATATGAAAACGCCTAGCGACAATATGCGTGCTTTGTTTGATACAATTTTGAGCCATGTAGCGCCACCAGCTGGTGATAGCACTGCGCCATTACAATTACAAATTTCAGCGTTAGATTATTCTACTTACACAGGCCGCCTAGGTGTTGGTCGTATTACTAATGGTAAAGTAAAACCAGGCCAATCAGTTACGGTAATGAACGAAGATAAACAAGTGGCTTTGGGTAAAATCAACCAAGTGCTTGGTTTCCGTGGTTTAGAGCGCGTGCCAGTTGAAGAAGCTGAGGCAGGCGACATTGTTATTATTTCTGGTTTAGATGATATTGGTATTGGCTTTACGATTTGTGATCGTGAAAATCCAAAAGGCTTGCCACATTTAGGCGTAGATGAGCCAACGTTGACCATGGACTTTATGGTGAACACTTCACCATTGGCTGGTACTGAAGGTAAATTTGTGACTTCACGCCAAATCCGTGATCGTTTAACTAAAGAGCTTTTAACCAACGTAGCTTTGCGTGTTGATGAAACTGAAGATGCTGATGTATTCCGCGTTTCAGGCCGTGGCGAATTGCATTTAACGATACTGTTAGAAACAATGCGTCGTGAAGGCTTTGAGATGGCTGTTGGTAAGCCAAAAGTAGTTTTCCGTGAAATTGATGGCCAAAAATGTGAGCCTTATGAAATTCTTACCGTTGACTTAGAAGATGAGCACCAAGGTGCAGCGATGGAAGAATTAGGCCGTCGACGTGGTGAAATGCAAAACATGGAATCTGACGGTAATGGCCGTACACGTTTGGAATATAAAATTCCAGCACGTGGCTTAATTGGTTTCCAAGGTGAATTTTTAACAATGACACGCGGTACAGGTTTGATGGGCCATGTGTTTGACGAATACGCACCAGTAAAAGCTGATATGCCTGGCCGTCGTAATGGTGTATTGATTTCTGCGGAACAAGGTGAGGCTGTTGCCTACGCGCTTTGGAAATTGCAAGATCGCGGCAAAATGTTTGCGGTTCCAGGTGACAAGCTTTACGAAGGTATGATTATCGGTATTCACAGTCGTGATAATGATTTAGTCGTTAACCCGATTAAAGGTAAACAGCTAACTAACGTGCGTTCATCAGGTACGGATGAAGCTGTACGTTTGATTACGCCTATCGCGCTATCATTAGAGTCAGCCGTTGAGTTTATTGATGATGATGAATTAGTTGAACTTACGCCTAAAACGATACGTATCCGTAAACGTTACTTAACAGAAAACGAGCGTAAACGTTCTGGTAAATAATCCTTACTTCACAATCGTTTGAGTAATCTTAACCCAGCCATTGTGCTGGGTTTTTTTTGGTGAAAGATTACATCTAGTTGTGAGATTCGGAAGATATGTACGTGGGAATTTTTTAAATATATTTAAATTTTTGACATTAATATAAATTAAGCATGATTCATGCTTGTGTAGTGATGACGTTTCATTAAACATATAATCGCAATATTGCGTAAGGTAGCAATCTCGTTATCGACCACTAAAAACTAATTTAAATGTATTGTTCTGAAAGATAGGCGAATTTGAAAGAATACATAAGTAATAATTATTAACGTATAGTAAGGCTTGTGTTGAAAATATACCGCCAGTATTTGTAGCATTCAGCATGTTAATCTGATTAAACTAGCCCTACCATTTTGAAAATATCATATCCAACCTCATTCTTAAAACTCTTGTTAATAGGTTTTGCACTGGTGATGCTACCGTTGCTTGTCGCTTTTTTAAACGCAAATATCTATTTTGAAAAGCTGACTAAGCAGAGTCTATTTAACCTGTCGCAGGCTGTGGAGACTACACGTGCCAGTCGAATTTTGATTGAAGAACTTAGAGTGATGGAGCGCAGTGCTAGGCAGTTTTTTGTGTTGCATGATGGTGTATTGCTAAATAACTACAAGCAAGCACACCAACGCTTAATAGCGTCTATTAATACCTTGTCACAACTGCCCATTGCTGCATCGCAGCAACAGCAACTTAAGCAATTTTCCATTCAAGAAAATAGTTTATTTATATCAATAAGCCGTGCCAATAAAAATGATCTTTTTGACAAAGTTATGGTGGATACATTCTCAAATCTGACCGTTCAGGCATATGAAATTATTAATAATAATAGCGTATTCCTTGATAAGCAGTCAGCTGTTTTTAAGGAAAATGTGTCTTACACGAAACAGTTGTTGTTTTGGCAGGCATTGACGTTGATTCCACTGGCTATTCTGATAGCAGGACTTATTACTTGGATGATCTCTCGACCGATACGGCTTATGGATTCGGCGATTCATCAGCTAGGCAAGGGTAATTATGAATATGTGGCCGAAATCAATGGGCCAGGTGATTTACGTCAACTTGGACAACGCTTGAATTGGTTGCGTGTTGCATTAAAGGATTTGCACCAGAAGAAACAACATTTTTTACAGCAATCTTCACATGAATTTAAAACACCACTGACGGCAATACGCGAGGCGAGTGAACTGCTCAGTGATGGTGTTGGCGGCAAATTGTCGGAACAACAATTAGTAATTACTCAAATACTGCGCGATAACAGTTTGCGCTTGCAAAAAATGATAGAAAAGTTGCTTAACCACACAGAAACTCAATTTAACACTTTGAAACTTAAGCCCACAGATCTAGCGCTTACAGAGATTGTACAGGATGTAACACAAGCTTATGCACTGACAATTGCGAGCAAGAAACTCCATATTAAGCAATCCATAGGAAATATTGTGCTGCATTGTGATATGCCAAAATTAAGGACTATATTGGATAACTTAATTTCTAATGCAGTTAAATTTACGCCAAATAATGGTGAGATACATATTTTTGCTAAGCAATCAGAAACGATGACCATTATCGAGATTATCGACACCGGTCCTGGATTCCAGGGTGCTAATAAAGATGAACTGTTTGAGCCGTTTTATCGTGGTGAGCGGTCTTATCAGAGCTTAGTTGCGGGTAGTGGGCTAGGGTTGTTTATTGCAAGAGAGGCTGCAACTGTATTGGCAGCTGAAATCAACCTGGCACCTTCGACTAGCGGCGCACATTTCATCCTTCGTTTACCTATTGCTGATTTATCCCCATGAAAATATTTAATATCTTTTTAGTATTTAGCCTCTACAGGCCACTATTGGCCTGTAGTAATGTTAGCCCTCAAGTACCGATCGGGAAGCAAATTATGCTCTCAAAAGCTAGTGATGCTAACGAGTTTCTGAATTTTTCAGCGCAGTATTCTAGCTCTTCGTTGGAAGTGCAAAAGCAGGAGCTAATGCTCGCTAATCAAGGTTTAGCGATGAACCCAGCTGACAGTTTTCAGCAGATTAAATTAGTTATGATCTATGGCTTGCCGAATAGCCCGTTTCAAGACAACCAAAAAGCGCAAAATTTATTACAAAATTTATTACAGGAGAACATTTTAACCAATTCACAATTATCCTTTGCACAGTTGATGTTTGATCAGGTGCTGGCAAACAGTCAGCTTAATTTGAAAATTAAGGATGAACAAAAGAGAAATGAAACCTTGCAGCAGAATAACATCAATTTACAGCTGCATTTAGACGCCGCAAAGCAAAAAATAGAAGGCCTCAGAAATATCGAAAAACTAATGGGTGAACGTGAACTTAGCACGCCGAAATAGGATTTGTAACTTCTTAATTCATAGCAGAACATAATGAGCAAACACATTTTAGTGGTAGATGACGATGCGGATATTCTTAAGTTATTAGAAATGCGTTTAACTTCCAATGGCTATGATGTCGTGGTAGCGCAATCAGCTCCGGAAGCATTAACCTTATTTAATATTAAGCCTGCAGGACTAGTCATCAGTGATTTACGTATGCCTGAAATGGATGGTTTTGCACTATTTGAGGCCATACATCAACTTGATTCTACTGTGCCATTTATCTTGCTTACAGCACATGGTTCTATACCCGAGGCTGTACATGCAACGCAGCAAGGCATGTTTAGCTTTTTAACTAAGCCATTTGATAGTAAGGCATTGTCACAACAAGTTGCAGCTGCCTTAAAAATCGCCACAATCCACCCTAAGCAACAGCATGACGATGAAGTTTGGCGCCTAGCTATTGTTAGTAATAGCCCGAAAATGGAACAGTTGTTAAGCAAAGCAAAATTAGTGGCGGCATCGGATGCCAGTGTTTTGATTCAGGGGGAAAGTGGCACTGGTAAAGAATTATTTGCGCAGGCCATTCACTTAGCAAGTGCAAGACGTGAGCAGGCCTTTGTCGCGATAAATTGCGCTGCTTTACCTGAAGCCTTACTTGAGTCAGAACTGTTTGGTCATAGCAAGGGTGCCTTTACCGGTGCATTGCGTGATCACCCCGGCCTGATTAAAAGTGCCGATGGTGGAACATTGTTTTTAGATGAAATAGGCGATATGCCTCTTTCCGTACAGGTCAAGCTACTGCGCACACTGCAAGAGCGCATGGTTCGCTCTGTAGGCTCAACCAGCCAAACGCCAGTTGATGTGCGTATTATTTGTGCAACCCATAAAAATTTGATTATCGAAATGCAGGAAAATCGCTTTCGTGAAGACCTGTACTATCGCATAAACGTGGTTAGTTTAGATATACCACCACTAGCCAGCAGGCGGGAAGACATTGCACTGTTGGCTAATTATTTTATGGTAAATTTAAGTCGGAAGTATCATAAAAAAATTAATGGTTTTGCAGCGGAAGCTTTCGAAATGTTGCTAGTCGCGCCGTGGCCCGGTAATGTGCGGCAATTACAGAATATTATCGAGCAAGTTGTGGTTTTATCTACAACGTCCATTATTACCAGTGGATTAGTACAAAGGGCATTGCAGGATAATATTACTAGCATTACTACATTTGATGCAGCACGAAAAAACTTTGAGCAACAGTACTTAATTAATCTACTTAAAGCCACGCAAGGTAATGTGGCGCAGTCGGCGCGCATTGCTGCACGGAATCGAACAGAGTTTTATAAATTACTGCAGCGCCATCATATTAACCCGGCACTATTCAAAGTTGCAGCAGCGGAATGATGTCGTTTTTAAGCGACAATAAAAAACCTTAGAATTAAGTGACATAAGTACTTTACAAAATTATGTGTCGTGCTCAGGCGACACTATTTTTTATTTTTTATTTTTTATTTTTATAACCACTTGATTTTAAATTAAAAATTATATTGGCATAGCTATTGCTAAATGTAAAAAGCAGTATTATTTTTTATTTAATTAGGAGTAGGTCATGTTTAAATCAAATGTTATGAAACCAATTATCAATGTAGTCGCCGTTAGCTCATTTGCAGCTTTGTTATTCTGTGGTATTGCAACTCAAACCGCTACAGCAGAAACAGCAGCTAGTGACAAAGTTATGGTGGCGGCAAATACAGTAGACCCAGATTTCGAAAAACTGGATGTAGATGCTAATCATAAAATCTCACTTAAAGAGGCTGCGCCAGATAAAGTGTTATCTGTAAATTTTGATGTAGTCGATGCAAATAGAGATGGTGGCGTGTCTGTAGAAGAATACGCTAGCTATAAAGCAAGTTTAGCTTCAGCAAATTCTGATGGCGCTGCGCCACCGATGCCAAAACCTGTGAATTAATCTACCTTAATTTACATTGTTTTAAAGAATTTAATTATTCTTATCCCCAGTAATTGCAGCCTTGTACCACACTGCCTTGCAGTGTGGTATTTTTTTGGCTAGCCGCTGGTCTATACGGCATTGTTTTCTTTGATAAGCAATAAGCGCATGCTAGTTGCCAATACTTTGTCGCTATAGGCCCGCTGTTAGCAGTACATTCCGTAGTAAGAATTGTGCTTACTGGTAACGTAAGGCATCAATTGGATTGAGGCTTGCAGCCTTACGCGCAGGATAAAATCCAAAAAATATACCTACACTGGCCGCCACCGCAAATGCTATTGTTACAGAATTGCCTGAAATAACCACTGCAGCTTGCGTTAGTTTATTGACCAAAACCGCGCCGGTGATGCCTAAAAATAAGCCTATTAAGCAGCCGATAACAGAAATAACAATCGCCTCTAGTAAAAACTGCAACAAAATATCGCGCTCGCGGGCACCTATCGCCATGCGTATACCAATTTCTCTAGTACGCTCTGTGACTGAAACTAGCATGATATTCATAATGCCGATGCCGCCTACCAGTAATGATACGGAGGCAATAGCGCCTAATAACAAAGACATAGTGCGCGTGGTTTCTGCCGCGGAGTTAGCGACGGCTGTGAGGTTGCGTACAAAAAAGTCGCTATCTGAGCCTTCACGAATGTTATGCCGCTGATTGAGCAAGCCGTTAATATTTTGTTCGACCATAGGCATGGCTTCTGGCGTGTTGGCTTGCACCATAATTTGCCGCACACTGCCGGCAAACTGATTGCCTAGAATCTTACGCTGTGCGGTGGTTAATGGAATAATAATCGTGTCATCCTGATCGCGGCCATCTAGGCTTTGGCCTTTACTTTTTAAAATACCTAGCACTACAAAAGGGTTCTGTTTGATGCGTATGGTTTTTCCGATTGGATCAATCTCGCCAAAAATATTATCCACCACGGTTTGGCCTATTAGTGCAACGCGTGTGGCTGAGCGTATGTCTGAATCTGAAAATACATAGCCGTCTACCAGCTCCCAGCCTCGAATATCTAAGTAAGTCGGCGTGGTGCCAATAATGCTGGTGCTCCAGTTGTTGCCAGAAAATACCACTTGCGCATTGCCCATGCTGATGGGCGCAACATTGCTAACACCTTCTAATTCATTGATTGCATTAGCATCTTTCACCGTTAAATTGCTGGAGTTGCCACTGCCAGTCCTCGCGCCGCCAGCAGTAGACGAGCCGGAAAGTACAATAAAAAGATTACTTCCCATCGCATTGATGGAGTCTTTTACCGATTCTTGTGCACCTTGGCCGATGGCCATCATGAGCACAACAGAGGCGACGCCTATTACCATGCCTAGCATAGTCAAAAAAGTGCGTAATCGATTAGCACCCATTGCACGCCAAGCTTCACCTAGCATAGCTAAGAACATTAATGGTTCCCCTTGGCGACAAGATCTGGAATCATAGTTATGCTTTGTTCAGCACTATCGTTATCGCCCTGTTCCAAAACGTGTTTAGCAGAATCTACAGTACGGGAGTCATCTTTTACAATACGAGCATCTTGCACAATACGGCCATCTAGAAAACGTATTTGGCGACTAGCGTGTGCCGCAATATCTGATTCATGTGTGACTAAAATGATACTAATGCCGTCTGCATTTAGCTCAGAAAATAGCGCCATGATTTCTTCACTGGTTATGCTATCTAAGTTTCCGGTCGGTTCATCTGCAAGTATCAAGCTAGGCCGATTCACTAAGGCCCGCGCAATGGCGACACGCTGTTGCTGGCCGCCGGAAATTTGGTTCGGTAGGGAGTTTATATGCTGCCCTAAGCCTACTTTTTCGAGTAATAACTTTGCTCGTGCTTGTCGCTCAAATTTATCGATGCCGGCATAAACTAAGGGCAAGGCAACATTATCTAGCAAGCTTGCGCGTGATAATAAGTTGAAGCCTTGGAATACAAAGCCTATGGTCTGATTACGAATTTTGGCTAGCGTGTTGCTATCTAACGTGGCTACTTCATGCCCGTCCAGTTTGTATTGGCCGCTGGTCGGTTTATCTAGGCAGCCTAGTATATTCATGAAGGTAGATTTGCCTGAGCCTGAAGGTCCCATAATGGCAACAAAATCTCCTGCTTCCATACTGAAATCAACCTGCTTAAGCACAGTAATGGCGCCGGCTGCAGTTTGATAATCTTTAAATAGATTGCGTACTTGAACAACATTTTTGGCCATTAAAACATCCTAAAGCGCATCGTGCTTGTGGATAATGGCGAGGCGTCGCTAGGTTGCTTTTCACCAATTATGACTTTGTCGTTTACTTTGAAATCTGCGCTAGTAATTTCCGTTTGGCGACCATCAGAAATACCAATATTGACTCGCACAGGTGTTAGTTTTCCATCTTTAATCGAGTAAATCTTACCGCTTGCGCCGTTATCCTGCTCAGTTTTTTTCTTAGCACCATTTTGGCCTTGGCCGTTAGTTTGAGAATAGCTTTGTCCTTGAGTACCATTGCTTGATTGACTGGCCTGACTTTCATCTTCTTTTGGTTTGAAACGCAACGCTGCATTAGGTACCAGCAACACATTATCATGCTTGGCGACCATGATATTTACATAAGCCGTCATGCCTGGCAGTAATATTTGTTCTGGGTTATCAACTGAGACTACAACATCGTAAGTCACCACATTAGAGGTGACGGTAGGATTGAGCCTTAGTTGTTTTACAACACCTTCAAAACTACGGTTGGTAAATGCATCTACACTAAATTTAGCTTTTTGGCCGACTTTAATCTTGCCTATATCAGCCTCGGCAAAGCTTGTATCAATCTGCATCTTGGATAAATCTTGGGCTATTTTAATTAAAGTAGGCGTTTGAAAACTCGCCGCCACAGTTTGCCCAACGTCCACCACACGATCTACCACTACACCAGATACTGGCGAACGAATCACTGAATAACTTTGGTTGGTTTTGTCGCGCATCAATTGCCCACTGGCCGTATCAAGCTGAGCGTTAGCAGATTTTAATGCCTGCACAGCTTGGTCTAACTCCTGTCTAGATACATATTCTTGCGAAAATAAGCTCCGTATACGTGCTTCGTTTGCTTGGGCTAATGCTACGGAGGCTTGAACATTGCGGACATTGCCTTCAGATTGTGCAATTTGTGCTGCAAATAAGGCATCGTCTAACTCTAATAATATTTGCCCTTTTTCTACTTGGTCATTAAAGTCTACATACAGCTTGCTTACCCGGCCTGAAACTTGCGCACCAACGCTTATTAAAGTCACTGGGTTAAGCGTACCATTGGCTGAAACCGTTTGTACTACGTCGCCCTTTGTTATTGCCTGAAAGCGATACATTTGCTCAGGCAGTAATGTGCTGCGCTGTTTATAGTAATAAAAAGCGCCAATGACTATGCCGAGTAAAATGACTGATACGGTTAGTTTTTTTATAGTGCGGCTCATAATTATCTTTCGGGATTATCTTTTGATTAATGGCGCTGAGTAGTTGTCTCTAATAAGGCAATTTACTGATTCTTAGTGGCTGGCAGTAATTGGATCATGGCGTTATCTAGGCTACCGATAGCTTGTGCCAATGTAGCACGGGCAATATTCCAGTTGAGTGTCGCTTGAATTTGTTGCTGGTGTGCGCTCGCTAATGCACTCTGTGCGTTAATTGAATCTAATATATTACCAACACCGGCTTTATAGCGGCCCATGGCGACGCGTGATGATTCCTCTGCGCTGCTAACTAATATCACTGCGGCATTAATAGACTCATTTGCGGTATGCAAGCTTTGGTAAGCACGCCATACATCTAGCGATATTTGTAAGCGTAATTTGTCCCGCTGCGCTGCACGTACATCAAAATTGGCTTGTGCTGCGCGTATTCTATAAGTAGGCGCATAGCCGCTGAATATTGGAATAGAAACCGTCACGCCTAAAGATGAATTGTCACTAGATGAAAGGCTATTACCCGATTGAAATCCATTAGAAACACCGATCGATACGATAGGTTTAGACGCTGATTTACTGACTTCTATGCTCGCTTGAGCCGCTTTTAATTGAGCTTCACTAGCCATTAAATCAGGTCTACGGTTACTCGCTTGTTCGATAAGCGCTTGAATATTTTGTTCGATATTATTGCTGGTCTCTACTGCCGCGCTAGGCATTATTTTAAGACTTTGGTTGGCAGCTAAGCCCATCACGTTTGCCAATGTGCCGTAAGCACTTTTTAAGTTGCCCTCAATGCTGATTCTGTTCAGTGTGTTCTGGGCAAATAATGTTTGCGCTTGTAATTTATCAGCCGGTGTAGATACGCCTGCTATGTAACGTGCTTGAGCCGCTTTAAAACTTTCTTCACTGGCATGTTCTGCTTCCAACGCAGCATCTAGCGCAGCAGTACTCGCCTGCACTTGGTAATATGACTGAATAGCATTCAGTAATACGATTTGCACTACATTACTTTGCGTGGCGCTGGCCGCTTGTAGTAACTGCCTCGCATTTTCCAGGCTTGCATCACGGTTACCAAAGTCATACAGCAAATAAGAGGCAACAATATTATTACTGAGGTTACTGTATGGATTGCTGCGAGTAGCTTGTTGTGGCAGTGTGATGTTCAGGTTGCTAGCAACATTATCAATTATGGTTGGCAAATAAGCAGATTGGGCGATACCAACTTGCGCAGCCTGAACTCTAGCGCTGGCATAAGCTTCGTATGTTTGTGGATTGTTACAAAGTGCTGCTTCGGCAACATCGGTTAATGAAAGTGTATTTTCATAAGTAATCGTGCTACAGACGCCGTGCTCCAAATAGCCTTCTGGAATCAGCGGCGGAGTAAATGCTTGTATATTTAATGGGTCGTTAGATTCATACCATATAGATTCTTCGGCAAAAATATTATTCGATTGCCATAAAATAATAGCGCTTGCCAGCAGCGCTACATACTTAAGATTGCTGAGGCGACGCGTTTTTTTATTGGGCATTATTATGTTTGGGTGATTAAACTTTGTTATACAAAAAGACCGTCTAACTGCGCAGTAAGTTCAGAGTTTTAATTATAGCTATCATTAACGCTTAGCAACAACTTAATAATCCCAATAATGTTTCACCTCAGAATTAATTATTCTCCAGCATTTTTTGCATCTTCATCCATTTTACGTTTGAAATATGAATAAAAGAAGACGCTCATACCCAAAACAAAGACGATGACGGCCAAACTTGTGAGGCCGTAGTCGGTTGATAAAAGATTGAAAAGTAGTGTCATGACGAAAGTCCTTTAGCTAAGAATAATTAGGCTGCGTAATTGTAAGCGTTCCTGTCAATATGTACTTTTCGTCATACTTTTGTATTGACCTAAATCAAATGGATGATAGGTATTTTAATGGGGTTATTCGGGGTATTTTGCGGAGTATTTTTCAGCAATTGAATTCGCTATTTGGCTACTAGATAAACAAAAGAAGTACGAAAAAAAAGTGTGCCAATATTATCAGCACACTTTTTTGTGGGGATTTTAAACTTTATTAATCAACGCCTTGGCTAGCCAAGTAGTCTTCATAATTGCCGGTAAAATCAATGACTCTGTCGGCTTTGATTTCAATAATACGTGTTGCGATTGAGCTTACAAACTCCCTATCATGGCTGACAAAGAATAATGTGCCTTTGTATTTATCCAGCGCAGTGTTCAACGCTTCAATAGATTCCATGTCCATGTGGTTGGTCGGCTCATCCATCAGCATGACGTTGGTTCTGGCCAGCATCATTTTGCCGTATAACATGCGGCCTTTTTCACCACCGGACAATACTTTGACTGATTTTTTAGTATCATCACCACCAAATAACAAACGTCCCAACATGCTACGTACAACTTGGTCATCATCACCCGGCTGTCTGTAATGTGACATCCAGTCAAACAACTCTTCGCCTTGCTCAAATTCGTATTCGTGATCTTGTGCAAAGTAACCAATATTGGCTTTTTCTGCCCATTTTACTTCGCCGTGTTTAGGCTCTAAATCACGTGCTAAACAACGTAAGAATGTGGTTTTACCGACACCATTCTCACCAATAATCGCGACTTTTTCGCCTGCTTCAAACATCATATCGACGTCATTAAACAAGATGCGATCAAAGCCGTGACTCAATTTTTTCAACTCAACAGCATTGCGGTACAATTTATCTTTCTCATCAAAGTCAAAGCGAATAAATGGATATTGGCGTGAAGACGGTTTAAATTCTTCAATTTTAATTTTGTCAATTTTCTTAGCGCGACTTGTAGCTTGCTTAGCTTTAGAGGCATTGGCAGAGAAGCGGCGCACGAAATCTTGTAATTCAGCCACCATTAATTTGGCTTTATCGTTGTCTTTGGTTGCTTGCGCACGGGCAGCAGTACTGGCTTCCATGTAATCATCATAATTACCTGGATACATCGAGATTTTGCCGTAATCCATATCGCAAGTATGCGTACATACTTGGTTTAAAAAGTGTCTGTCATGCGAAATAATCACCATTGTACAATCGCGATTATTCAGCACATCTTCTAGCCAGCGAATGGTATTAATGTCCAAGTTATTGGTCGGCTCATCTAGCAGTAAAATGTCTGGATTAGAAAACAGCGCTTGCACCAGCAAAACACGCAACTTCCAACCTGGCGCAACAGCGCTCATTAGGCCAGTGTGTTGCTCAATAGGAATACCTACGCCTAGCAATAGCTCGCCTGCACGTGCTTCTGCGGTGTAGCCATCGAATTCAGCAAACACGCCTTCAAGCTCGGCAGCGCGCATGTAGTCATCTTCGGTAGCTTCCAAATTAGCGTAGATTGCGTTCTTTTCAGTATTCGCTTTCCACATTTCTTCATGGCCCATCATCACTACATCCAGCACGCGCTGGTCTTCGTAAGCAAACTGGTCTTGGTGAAGAAAAGACATGCGCTCATGGCTATCGATAGAAATATTGCCGGCGCTAGGCACTAATTCGCCAGCCAGCACTTTCATATAAGTCGATTTTCCGCAGCCATTGGCGCCAATTAAACCGTAACGATTATTATCGCCAAATTTAACTGAAACGTTTTCAAATAATGGCTTAGCGCCAAACTGCACGGTGATATTGTTGCTAATTAACACGGTTACTTCCTTAAGATTTATTGCTTTAAATTTATTAAATAATTGTATGAAACAATTTTATTATTGTTATTAAAAAGTATTGTTTATCACGACTTCATTCATGGTTAATTGCCCACTTCTTACCGCCGCTGGTTTGAGTGCTTTACCAACCACTACAAACATGGCTGGCGTGTGGTCAGCCGGCAAATGCAGTAGTTTAGCAACAGCATCAAAATCAAACCCATCCATTGGGCAGGTATCGTAGCCCATGTCTTTTGCGGCAAGCATAATATTCATGGCCGCCATACCGCAAGAACGCATCACTTCATCACGTTGCGCCTGCTCATTATTTTCATAATAATGGCCAATCGCTGGTACTAAAATATCGGATACTGCTTGTGGTGCATTTTTCCAATAGCGTTCTGGCTGTTTTTCCCAAGCTTTTAAGTCCGCGGTTAATACAATCAGCAAAGAAGCTTCTTCTACCTGCGCTTGATTCCAACTTACCGCACGAATTTGATGGCGTAATACAGGATCTGTCACCAGCACAAAACGCCAATGTTGAATATTAAAGGCTGTTGGTGAAAGCATTGCAAGTTGCATCAATGCATCAACATCGGCCTGTGGCATCTTGTAGTGCGGATCATAACTTTTAACTGAACGGCGGGTTTCAATAGCTTCTTTTACTTGCATATTTTCCTAATAACTAATCTTAATAATTTCTAAGGTGATGTTGCCGGCAGGCCGAGACCATACCACAATATCACCCATTTTTTGTTTAATCAGCACTTTTGCTATCGGCGAAGACCAGCTTACTTTATTGAGTTTAATGTCCGCTTCATCATCACCGACAATTGTGAACAGATGGGGTTCACCAGCCTCATCTTCAACTGTGACGGTGGCACCAAATAATACTATGTCATTATTTTCAGGAGGCGTACTCAATATTGCGGTTTTTAGCCGGGCAGAAACATAACGTAAATCACGTTCTATGACCGCTAGTTTTTGCATGGCGGCTTGGTCATCTTTTAGATGCGCTAGATTTAAGCGTTCAGAGGATAAAGCCTTAGCATTTAGCTCTAATTGCACAAGACCTGATGCAGTTATATAGTTAGGCAGGGCGCTTATCGGCCGTTCAGGTAAGGCTGTCCCTGCATGCTCTAAATCATCTTCTTTAACAAAACCGCGACTCATATGCTATTGCTAGCGCTGTATGCGTCAAAAATGCTGATTATTCCCACTCTATCGTTGCCGGTGGTTTTCCTGAAATGTCATACACCACGCGGTTAATACCACGTACTTCATTAATGATTCTGTTTGATACTTTGCCTAGCAAGTCATACGGCAATTCTGCCCAATGTGCAGTCATAAAGTCACTGGTAACTACCGCACGCAAAGCCACTACGTAATCATAAGTACGGCCATCGCCCATCACGCCGACTGATTTTACTGGTAAAAATACCGTAAACGCTTGTGATGTTTTGGCATACCAACCACTTGCATGTAATTCTTCAATAAAAATTGCATCAGCGCGGCGCAATAATTCGGCAAATTCTTTTTTTACTTCGCCTAATATACGCACGCCTAAGCCTGGACCTGGGAACGGATGGCGATACACCATGTCGTGCGGCAATCCAAGTGCCACACCAAGTTCGCGTACTTCATCTTTAAACAACTCGCGCAGTGGCTCTAATAACTTTAATTTAAGCGTATCTGGCAAGCCACCAACGTTGTGATGGCTTTTAATATTGTGTGCATTTTTGGTTTTAGCGCCGGCAGATTCAATCACATCTGGGTAAATCGTACCTTGTGCTAACCATTTTGCCTGTGGCAATTTAGCTGATTCTTGCTGAAATACTTCGACAAATTCACGACCGATGATCTTGCGTTTGGCTTCTGGGTCAGTGACACCAACTAAATCGCCTAAAAACTTTTCGCTGGCATCCACGTGTATGACTTTTACGCCCAAGTTTTTAGCGAAAGTGTCCATCACTTGTTCTGCTTCGTTCAAACGTAGCAAACCGTTATCAACGAATACGC
>CAIYLB010000202.1 GCA_903926935.1 uncultured Pseudomonadota bacterium | reverse complement strand
CAGTGATTGACCCAGTGCGTGAACTTGAACGCCAAGGATTTACTGCAACTTACTTAGATCCAGAACCAAACGGTTTGATAGATCTAGAAAAATTCAAAGCGGCCATTCGCCCTGACACAGTGTTAGCTTCGGTAATGTTTGTTAACAACGAGATCGGCGTGATTCAAGACATTACCGCTATCGGAAATATTTGCCGTGAAAATGGCATTATTTTTCACGTAGATGCCGCACAAGCAACGGGCAAAGTTGAAATTGACTTGGAAAAATTGCCAGTCGATTTAATGAGCTTTTGCGCACATAAAACCTACGGTCCAAAAGGCATAGGCGCTTTATATGTACGTCGTAAACCACGCATCCGCATTGAAGCACAAATGCATGGCGGTGGTCACGAACGCGGCATGCGTTCTGGCACATTGGCCACACATCAAATTGTTGGTATGGGTGAAGCATTTAAACTAGCGCGCGAAGAAATGGTCGTTGAAAATGCACGCATTCGCAAATTACGCGATAAACTTTTACATGGTCTAGAAACCATGGAAGAAGTGTATGTCAATGGCGATTTAGAACATCGTGTGCCACATAATTTAAACATCAGCTTTAATTATGTCGAAGGTGAATCTTTGATTATGGCCGTTAAAGGCATTGCAGTTTCTAGTGGCTCAGCGTGTACTTCTGCCAGCCTTGAACCTAGTTATGTGCTACGTGCTTTAGGCCGTTCAGATGAATTAGCCCACAGCTCAATTCGCTTCTCAATTGGTCGGTTTACCACTGAAGAAGACATTGATTACACGATTAATTTAATGAAAAGTAAAATTGATAAATTAAGAGAATTATCGCCACTTTGGGAGATGTTTAAAGATGGCATTGATCTTTCTAAGGTGCAATGGGCAGCACATTAGTTTTTTAATATTTTAGTAATAAATTGATACATAACAAACAGTTAAAATAGGAAGCAAAATCAAGGCGACCAGACGCACGCAGTACGATTAGTACGGCAAGTCGTAGTCAACGATGAGTTTGCAATGTATTTTAAGTGTAAAGGAGACATAAAATGGCATATTCAGACAAAGTTTTAGATCATTATGAAAATCCACGTAACGTGGGTACGTTAGACAAAAATGACCCTAATGTAGGTACCGGCATGGTCGGCGCACCAGCTTGTGGCGATGTAATGAAGTTAATGATTAAAGTGAATGACGCGGGTATTATTGAGGATGCGAAATTCAAAACGTATGGCTGCGGCTCTGCGATTGCTTCTAGCTCATTAGTCACAGAATGGCTCAAAGGCAAAACTATTGATGAAGCATACGCAATTAAGAACTCTGCGATTGCTGAAGAATTAGCCTTACCGCCAGTAAAAATTCACTGCTCAGTATTGGCTGAAGATGCAATTAAGGCGGCTGTAGCAGATATTAAAGCTAAACAATTAGCCAAAATTTCAGCTTAAAAAAAGCGTTTAATTTAAATTACTTAAAGAACTGAACCATGGCAATCACCCTTACTCAAGCCGCTGCAAACCGCGTTGAAACTTTTTTAGCCAACCGTGGCAAAGGAATAGGATTACGCCTGGGCGTTAAAACCACAGGCTGTTCTGGCATGGCTTATACACTGGAATTTGTAGATAGTTTAAACGACGAAGACACCTCATTTGAGAGCAATGGCGTAAAGATTATTGTTGACCCTAAGAGCCTTGTTTATATAGACGGTACAGAATTAGACTTTACCAAAGAAGGCTTGAACGAAGGTTTTAAATTCATTAATCCTAACGTTAAAGATGAGTGCGGTTGTGGCGAAAGCTTCACAGTTTGAGTTCAAACCTGAGTTCGAATCTGGCCTTAAGCTTAAATCATTTTGAATTATTTAGTCTAAGCCCAAAATTCGATATTGAGCTAGCCACATTAGAAAGCAATTTCCGTAAGATTCAATCTGAATCGCATCCTGACC
The DNA here is from genome assembly GCA_903926935.1 of uncultured Pseudomonadota bacterium. GTDB lineage: Bacteria > Pseudomonadota > Gammaproteobacteria > Burkholderiales > Methylophilaceae > Methylotenera. Next base: position 1,392 of record CAIYLB010000202.1, on the reverse strand, counting down.
GCTTTGTGAGCGCATCGTCTGCTGAAAAATTGCAGTCTATGCAGCTTGCAACGCTGGCGAATGAAGCTTACCAAACTCTGAAAAATCCGGCTAATCGCGCAAAATATCTATTAGAGTTACAAGGTATAGAAGCCATTTCAGAAACCAACACTGCCATGCCTTTAGATTTTTTAATGCAGCAGATGGAATGGCGTGAAAGCTTAGAGGATGCAAAAGCTGCTAAAGATATTAATGCCTTAGAAAATTTACTGCGCGAAATGCAGCAAGAAGCTAAACTATTACAATCCGAAATAGCTGTGCTTATAGACCAGAAGCAAGACTACACCAGCGCAACAGATGCGACACGCAAACTGGTTTTTATCGACAAAGTATATGCCGACATTAACAAAGCCATTGAACAATTAGAAGCAAACCTTTAGATACACCTTAATACACACCGATAAGAAACACACAAAATTTAGACACTATTTTAAAATCTATGGCACTTCTACAAATATCCGAACCCGGCATGGGCGCAGCGCCACACCAACACAAGTTGGCAATAGGCATTGATTTAGGCACCACAAATTCGCTAGTTGCCACTGTGCGCAGCGGGCTTAGCAATGTTATCAACGATGAACATGGCCATGCTTTATTGCCGTCAGTGGTGCATTATCTTGAAAATGGTCATGTTGAAGTAGGCTTCAACGCTCAAAAACAGCAAAATATAGATCCGCATAATACGATTATTTCTGCAAAAAGATTCATGGGGCGTGGCCTTAAAGATTTAGATGTTTCACACTTACCTTATCGGTTCAGTGAAACGAGCGGCATGGTGCAAATTGAAACTCGGGCAGGCATAAAAAGCCCGGTGGAAATTTCTTCAGAAATTCTTAAAGCACTAAAAACACGAGCAGAGCATGCACTTGGTGGAGAATTAGTCGGCGCAGTAATTACCGTTCCGGCTTATTTTGATGATGCCCAGCGCCAAGCGACAAAAGATGCGGCAAGACTAGCCGGGATCAATATATTGCGTTTGTTGAACGAGCCGACTGCTGCTGCAGTTGCCTATGGTTTAGATAACGCTAGCGAAGGTATTTATGTCATTTACGACTTAGGCGGTGGCACGTTTGATGTATCCATATTAAAACTCAGCAAAGGCGTGTTTGAAGTATTGGCCACCAATGGTGATTCAGCACTTGGCGGAGATGATTTTGACCACCGTATTTTTTGCTGGATATTAGAAAGCGCCAAACTAACGCCCCGTAATGCACACGATACACGGTTATTATTAAGCAAAGCGCGTGAAGCCAAGGAATGGCTTACGGAACATGCTGAAGCGAATATCAGCTGTTTATTGAGTGACGGCGAATTTGTTAACTTAACGTTAACCACCCATGAATTTATTGCGTT
>CAIYLB010000201.1 GCA_903926935.1 uncultured Pseudomonadota bacterium | reverse complement strand
TAGGCGTTATTGTAATATAGCGCGCTTACATCACCAAAGATCAAATAAGAGAATATTTAAAAATGAGTGACAGTGAACAATACTAATCAAACAAAAACCAAAATAGCCACTTCAGTCAGCGCAGTTTCTAGCTTGTTATTTGGCGCTGCATGCTGGGGAATTATCTGGTTTCCTTATCGCATATTGGCCGAGGCTGGTTTTTCCGCAATAGTCTCGAGTTTTTACACCTATAGCTTGGTCGTAATTTTGGCAGGCATCTACTTTGCCAAGCATTGGCGCGGTCTTTTTAATAAGCCTCTCAGTATTGTCTGGTTGGCCTTAGTCGCTGGCTGGACCAATTTAGCTTACGTACTCGCGGTGATTGATGGCGAAGTGATGCGGGTGATGTTGTTGTTCTATTTATCACCATTATGGACCTTGATTCTGGCGCATTTTTGGCTAAAAGAACGTACTAATTTTCGTGGCATTATGATTATCAGCTTATCTTTGTTAGGTGCCTTCATTATGCTTTATGACTTTTCTGACGGCGCAGCTTCATTGCCGTTACCAAGAAACACTGCTGAATGGATAGCGTTATCTTCTGGCATGGGGTTTTCATTAACCAATGTCATTACTCGTAAATCGAAACATTTAACCGTGCGCGCAAAGTCTTTTGCGGTATGGCTAGGCGTACTTGTGATGGCAGCGTTATTTATGCCGTTTATTAAACAAGCGATACCATTACCCAATACTTTTAGTGTTAATAACTGGCTGATAATGTTGTTAATTGCAGCAATAGTCATTTCGGCAACATTGCTAGTTCAATATGGCGTAACGCTTATGACAGCAACTCGCGCTTCAGTATTATTTCTATTTGAGCTGGTTGTGGCAGCCGTGGCCTCGTATTATCTAGCGCATGAAATGATGGCTTGGAATGAATGGTTAGGCGGCGCACTGATTGTGGTTGCGGCTATATTCTCAGCAACTAACAAAGATGAATAAGTTAGTATCTTTACTGCCAAATGGTTCGGTAAATTGTTTCCAAAGATAGCGCAAATTTAGCAGTATCAAATAGTGGCGAAGTCATTCTTTCTGCTAATAATTTTTGCTTGATCGCTTGTAGTTCTGCAGTGTTTTTTGAAAGATAAAGTGCTTTATTTTCATAATCTTGCAGCGTATATGTAATAAGTTCATTTAAGCCAGCAGCTTGCAATAAACTGCCAGCGACGCGAGCCGAAAAAGTGTCGCCGGCACAGGTTAATACTGGCACTCCCATCCATAAGGCATCGCTACAAGTGGTGTGAGCATTGTAGGGCATGGTGTCTAAAAACAAGTCTGCATGTACGTGGCGGGCCAGATGGTCGGCAATAGCGATTCTGGGCGCAAAGACTAGTCTCTCTGTGCTTACACCTAGCTTTTTGGCCTCAATCATTAAATTTTGTTTGGCCCAGTGATTACAGTCCAATAACCACAAAACACTATTCGACTTGGCTTTTAGTAAGCGCATCCAAACGGCAAAAACCTCATGTGTAATTTTGAAGGTTTGGTTAAAGCAGCAAAATACAAAGCTTTCTGCCGCTAACTGACAAGATTCACGGCTAGGCGTTTTCCCCACTGGCCGTTTGCGGTCATTGGGCTGATAGGAATCAGGTAATAGCAATAGTTTTTCGGCGTAATTAGGCGCAGCTTCTGCTGGAGTGATAAACGCATCACTCAGCAGGTAATCAAACAATGCTTGTTTGCCATCTTGTTGTCCGCTGGCAGTTGTAGTTGGATTTTCAGCTACCGATAATCCAGCTACTGATATTTCGCCCGCAGATATTTCACCCATAGTCCCAGCAAAGCCTAGCCAATTGATGTTGATAGGGGCTGGATGCAAGGCAGCAATGCCGCTACGGCTGGTTTGAGTAAAGCCGGTTAAGTCGACCAATATGTCAATATTAGCCGCATGTATTTTTATCGCCGCATCAATTTCTGAGAGCGCACGAATGTCGTAAAATTCATCAAATGCTTTTTCTAGCCTTATTCTGGCGTTAGACTTATCGTTAACACCATACGAAAAAGCAATAATGTCAAACTGGCTGCGGTCATGCAGCTCTATTAATTCGCTGATTAAAAATGCTAGTGGATGTAGCCTGAAATCAGCAGATAAATAGCCAATTCTAATTTTTTTTCTTTTACTTTGTGAGGCAGTTGTTGGGCTAGCGGCTAAAGAATATTTAAAATTAAGCGTCTTGCCGTGTTCAATTAAAGCGGCATAACGATTAGTCAGCCAGTTGTTAGCACAGGTTTTTTGTTCAGCAGCGGTAGTGGTGGGCATAGCTAAAAATGCAAAAGGGGAGATTTGTGCTTGTGGCACGGTATTCACCCAATGACGAATTTCGGCAATATCTGCCTGTAAGCCATGCCAATCGCAAATATGCTGTTTTTGATGGACTAAATGCACTTTAGCGTGATAAAGCTTAGGGTTTAAATCCAAGGCTTTTTGGTAGCTAGCAATAGCTAAATCTAGCTGACCTAATTCGCGCTGCACATTGCCTAAGTTATTATAAATATCCGCATCATTCGGGCTAAGCCTAATCGCTTTTTGATACTGCAAAAGGGCTTCTTTAGTCTTACCAAGTTCGCGTTGTGCATTGCCTAAGTTATACAAATATGCGGCATTTTCGGGTTGGTTTTCCAGGGCTTCTTCGAAGCAGGCCTCTGCCATTAAATAGCGTCCCTGCCCATGAGATTCATTGCCAAGCTCTTGCAGGGCGTAGCATAAGGCCTCGCGTACATTTAAGTTGGTTTTAAATATACGCACTAGTCGCCTAAAATAACCAGCAGCTTCTTCATAACGTTTCAGTTCAACACATAAATTACCACAATTTATTTGCGCAACAGTGTCTTTAGGGTTATGCAATAGTGCTTGTCTGTAGTGCTTAAGTGCGTTTTCGTTGGTTATTTGCATGGAGTAATCTTAATTGAAAACAAAGCTTGTTGATAAGTAAAAAATAAAAAGACAATTGGATTAAGTGGTCATTTTTGCTAAACGTTTCAAGCCAAGTTTCCGCAGGGCAAAACGGTTAGGATTCATTAACACAGCCAATTCAATATTCATGGTGATGGGTTCCTGGCATATCGTTTGGGCCAGTAATTCTGCGCAAAACGGCGCGCTGGTGAAGCCGCGGCTACCATGTGCAATATTCATGTAAAGACCGTTAACCCATGGCAATGATTCAGCTTTGGCATTAAGCCGGGGAGGGCTGGCCTTTAGCTTAGTGTTATCAAGCAATGCGCCCACTAATGGAAAGTAGTCGAATGACGTGCATCTGAATGAAACTCGACCCACTTTGATATTGTTTTTTAGGTTTTCGTGTAGCGCTAATGAAAAACTTTTTAGCTTGAATAGATTGGCTTGGTGATCTTCTTCATCTAATGCAGATTCTAAATTATCCACCGAAAAGGTCGCGCCTAAACAATGCTGATTATTGGTCGCAGGGCTTAAATAGCCATCGCTACAGATAATGGTTTTGAGTTGATTGCTTTCATTCGTAGCTTCAACAATACTAATTTGCCCACGTACCGATTGTGTTTTTAAGTGTAGGTCAATGCCTAGATTTTTCGCTTCATTAGCATTGGCAATGATGACAATGTCGGCTTTAGCAATCAATTTTTCAGCCGAAAATATTTCAAATAAATCATTATTTTTCAATAAACTATCAACTTTAGTTAAAGTTTTAATTGAGATATTTTCATGAGTAGTTAATCGCTTGCATATTTGCAGCGGATTAACCCAAGCGGCACCTTTAAAGTAAAGTGCGTCATGTATTAGGTCTATGCCTGCAATCTTGCTTGCTTCGTCTGAGTTAATATATTGCACAATATCTTCAGCATAATTCTTTGCCGCAACTTTTTGAATGCGCGCTAGCTCCCTAGGGTTAAAACCAAGCTGTAACATACCGCAAATATTGATGTCTGCAGGCTCTAAATTGAGTGATTTAAAAAAAGCTAAGCTATACAAATAACTATCAAGTGCAAATTGGCTGGCTGCATCATCACCATTTATGCGTGGATATAGCATGGCTTGTGGATTGCCTGAAGCTTCGCTGGCAATTTCGGCATGGCGTTCTAGTAATGTGACCTGAATACCACGTTTAGCCAATGCATAAGCCGTGCTACAGCCAGCAATGCCGGCACCAATGATGATTGCGGTTCTAGGTGTCATCAGTCACTAGATCCCGACTTTTGTCGGGATGATGGGCGAGTTTAGTATTTCTAGCATTATTTTTGAGTTATGCGAGTATCGTTTAAAAAATTTCCAAATAGCATTTCACGCTTTTTGCCGAAGCCGACCTTTTTGTTGGCGGCAAAGCCTGCGGCAATTAAACCCCTGCGAACTGCTCCGGCACTGGTGAAGGTAGCAAAAGTTGTGTTTTGATTAGATAACTTCGCCATTTGTTCAAATAACGCAGATTGCCACATTTCAGGATTTTTAGCGGGTGAAAAGCCATCTAAAAACCATGCGTCTACTGTGGCACTGCTTGAACTTTTGAGACTAAATTTTTCTAAGTTAATTGTTTTTAAACAGTTAGTTGCATCACCAATTAAAAGCGTTAGCTGAATACGATTATCAAAAAGCATGACGGATTGTATTTTATTAAAATCCTGAATTTTATTTAACGTCAGTGCTTTATTAAATAGTTCTGTTGGTAATAGATTTTCATATGCAGCCAAAAATGGCTTACTAAATTCTTGTAGTTCTGGCCATAACTGCAAGGCGCATGTAATGTCAGCAATATTGACTGGATATTTTTCTAGACTGATAAAATGTAAAACAGCCTCTTGAGGCGCCGTTTCTAGCCAAAGTTTTGCTGCGCATAAAAAGTTTAAGCCAGTGCCAAAGCCCGTTTCAGCAATGGTGAATGTATTTGCTTTTAAATTTTGCCAGCGTGCGCTTAATTGGTTACCTTGTAAAAATACATATTCCGTTTCAAGCAGGCCATTGTCGCTAGAAAAATACACATCCTGAAAGACGCTGGCGTAGGGTTGGCCTTGAATCCATTCTACATGGCTCCATTCAACTTGGCTTGTAGAGCTAATTTTATTGGTAATCAGCATCCACTGCGATCTTGAATACAATTTTGTGAATGTTCTGCGTGCCAACTAAGGGCGCATGTGCGTCTTCTGGAAAAAAGATGCAATAGGCATTCGCCGGCGTAGCAATCCACGCGTCTGGTGCATCATAAAAAAACTGAATGTCTGCGCTGGTGTTGTATTCGTCAACCGCTAACTGGCAAGCTGCCAGTGGCTTCCAGCCCATGGTGTCCACGCCGGATAACACCAGTTGAATATCAATATATTTTCGATGACATTCCAACTGTGCATCCGACTTTGAACGGCCCGGCACGCGCTCTACAATGGCAAATAAATCTTGACCTAAAATGGCATGCCGGCCATTCGCCAATGCTAATAAGTCTGTTTTACCAATATAGTCAAATACCGTTGCAAACCTTGGATGCAGGCCTGCATAGCGCGCCATGTTTGCAATCGTATCTAATATCATGGCTGATTATTTCCACACTTTGCGATAAGCGGCCAATAGTTGTTGGTGCATTTTACTGCCTTCCATATTGGCGCCTAAATGACACAGGCCAAAATACTGATCGGTTTGATCGATTAGCCGCTGCGCTTGCTGCAAGGTTGCAGCGCCATACATTAATGCTAGATTAGCCGTATAAAGCGCCGTATTTGACTGCTCTAACTCTTCATTTATTTGCACTAAATTAGCAATGCAGCGATAGACTTTAGCGCGTTCAGCATTAAGCTCGTTAAATTGAGCAATCCAAGCGCAGCCATCTAAAATTTCATCAGTGTTGCCACAGGCTAAAGCCGCCAAGGTTTTAAGTTCGCCTACGCGTAAATCTACCCAGGTGGTATTAGCGTCTGCGCATAAGCCGATTAGCGTTGTTACCGGCAGTTCGTCAGCTAACTCAAGGTCAAGCAACGTTTCTAATAGTTCGGCAGATTCTTCCTTTTTAAGGGTTGGCAATTTGATGGCAAAAGGGCGCACCAAATTACCCACGGTATTGTTTTCCCACTGCAATTCTTCTACTGGGTAAATTTCAGACATGCCAGGTACAAAAATACGGCAGGCATAAACGCCCAAATGGGTAAAGTCAGCGATATACATATCGTGGCCGCTGCCGTGTATGGTGTTCACGCACCAGTCGTAATCTTCTTGCGTAGAAGTACCAAAGTTCCAATCTACAAAGTCATAATCTGGCGTGCTGCGTAAAAAGTCCCAGCTAATCACGCCGCTAGAATCCACAAAATGGATTTCCAGATTTTGTGAGTCAGCGATTTCTTCCATATCAAAGCCTGGCGCCACAAAGTTTTTCAGGTTATCAATCGCACGGCCTTGCAATAATTCTGTTAAAGCGCGCTCGAGTGCCACTTCAAAGCGTGGGTGTGCGCCGAAGCTAGCAAAGCAACCCTGGTCTTCTGGGTGTAATAAGGTGACATTCATGACGGGATATTGGCCACCTAATGAGGCGTCTTTGACTAAAATTCCGTAACCGGCATTGCGTAGCCCTTTAATGCCTGCGGTAATGCGCGGGAAGCGATTGATCACAGCCTCTGGCACGTCAGGCAGGCAAATACCTTCGCGTATAATTTTAAATTTGATGTCGCGCTCAAAAATCTCTGCCAATGCCTGCGTGCGTGCTTCCATCATGGTGTTGCCGGCAGACATACCGTTACTTACGTATAAATTACCGATTAGATTCACTGGAAATAATACGGTTTTGTCATCACGTAAGCGCGTGTAAGGAATGGCGCAAATACCACGTTCAGCATTGCCTGAGTTTAAATCGATCAGTTGACTGGCAATTGCGCCGCCTTCTGGGTTGTAGAATTTTTGTAATTCAGGCGTAAGCAGTTCTTTTGGCCATTTATCGCCTTTTAGCTTAAACCATTGTTCGTTTGGGTAATGCACAAACGCTTCATTTGCAATAGTTTCACCCAAGTAAAAATGCGTCCAAAAATAATTGGTGCTCAAACGCTCAAAATATTCACCCAACGCGCTAGCCCGAGCGGCTAATTGAGATGCGCCTTTGCCGTTGGTAAATAAGCGCGTGCAATCTTTATCAATGACATGCACAGACCAAATGCCCTCGATTTCATTCAGCCAAGACTTCTCTTCTACATGGATGCCAAGCGCTTCCAACTTGCCTTGCAGCGTAGCGATAGAGGATTCTAACGAGGCATCTTTGCTCGGTATAAATGTATCGATTAACCCAGTTTTAGGGGCAATGAAAGTTTCTGTGCTGCTAGTTTTGGTGTGCATGTGAGTTTTATGGCAAAAGCATTAATGGATAAGGCTGACAGAATATCATGCGCTTATGATAATGCAAAAAAGTCGCTAGGGCAGGTCCTAGCGTAGGACATGTAATAGTATTAAATATAATGGTGTTTTAATTATGATCTGGGTAACAAATATTGATTTTTGACATACTTAATTTAACTACTTCAGTTAAATAGTGAGGCGAATTAAGTATCTTTGTAAAGTCCCAACTTACAATAAACATAATCTAGTTTTCAGCTAGTTTATTCAGTTAGGCTATGGTTTAATTAGAGCTTATGAAAAGCGTTAATAAATATCTGATAAATGGTAGCTTTGATCAAGTCATATCGCCTCTAGACCGCGGTTTTGCTTATGGAGATGGCATTTTTCGTACCATGCGTATGTGTAATAGCCTGCCTGATTGTTGGCCTCAGCATTACCAAAAATTAGTTGCTGATTGCGCTGCTATTGGCATAGTTTGCCCAAGCGCTGAATTATTGATGAGTGATCTGCAGCAATTATTTGCCATTGATGAAATTGCAGTAGCGAAAATAGTTATTACGCGCGGCGACGGCGCACGTGGATACGCGCCACCAGCTATTACAACGCCGATGCGTGTGGTGATTAAATCCGCCATGCCGCAATATAAATCAAATCAACTCGTAAACGGTGTCAATTTACACTTATGTGATCTCAAAATCGCGCATCAGCCAAAGTTGGCTGGCATTAAGCACCTTAATCGACTAGAAAATGTAATGGCTCGCATGGAGTGGCATGATGAGACTATCTTTGACGGCTTATTATTGGACCAGCAAGGCGGCGTTATTGAATGTACGATGAGTAATGTATTTGCGCGTGTTGGAAATACGCTAATGACACCTGATCTTAGTCAATGTGGGGTTTCTGGCATTACGCGTCAGCGTATTATTGGCTTGGCTACTGTGCTTAAGCTTAATGTTGTTATTGCTAATATTAGCTTAGATGAACTTCTACAAGCCGATGAAGTGGTGATATGTAATAGTTTATTTGGTGCTTTTCAAGTGAGTAAAATTGGCAACACAATAATGCCCAAGCAAGGTTTGGCTAAAACAATTAGAAGCGTACTTGCATTGTGATTGCTTGAATTGAGATTAAAGTAAAAGGTTATGATTAAAAAAATAAAAAAATG
>CAIYLB010000200.1 GCA_903926935.1 uncultured Pseudomonadota bacterium | reverse complement strand
GTAATGTCTGCACCTATGCCATCACCCTCAATAAATGGGATAATGGGATGGTTAGGCACGTTAATTGAGTTGTCGGCGTTAACGGTAATCTTTTCGCCGGTATTTGGGGTAACTATTTTCCCCGTGATTTTATCTTTTGTAGTCATTTTTTGCCCTAAAGTATTTACTAATATTACGTTTCTAATTTTGTCTAATCTTTATTTTTATTATTATTTAATTCATCAATCAATGATCATTTTATTCAATAAACCATTTAACGTAGTGTGCCAGTTTAGCCCGCATGAAAAGCACCCTACGTTAAAAGACTTTATCCACACGCCAGATGTTTACGCGGCGGGGAGATTGGACACAGATAGTGAAGGTTTGCTTATTTTAACCGATGATGGCATGTTACAACACCGTTTAAGCGATCCAAAACATAAAGAAATTAAAACTTATTGGGTACAAGTAGAAGGTCTACCTACCGAAGACGACCTCATCGCATTAAAGCAAGGTGTGGATTTAGCTGATTTTATAACAAAACCTGCTCAAGTGCGGCTTATGGCAGAACCTGAAAGCTTATGGCTACGAGACCCGCCTATCCGTGAGCGAAAGGCGATACCCACTAGTTGGTTAGAAATTAAAATCAGTGAGGGTAAAAATCGTCAAGTAAGACGCATGACAGCAAAAATAGGTTTCCCAACCTTAAGATTAATTCGCTATTCGATTGGCAATTACACGATTGATAATATTCAAGTTGGACAATTTAAGGTGATTAAACAATGAAGCCCATTGTAATTTTCAAAAACGTTGCACATGAAGGCCCTGGCTATTTAGGCGACTTTTTAACCCTAAAAAACATTCCTTGGCAAATCATCAATACTGACCAGACTGCGACTTTGCCAAGTAGCATTCTTGGTTTTAGTGGCGTAGTTTTGATGGGCGGTCCAATGAGTGTGAATGATGATTTACCATGGATAGAACCATTGCTAGATCTGATTGTGGAGGCGCGTAAGGCTAATATCCCGCTACTTGGACATTGTTTAGGCGGGCAACTTATCAGTAAAGCATTCGGTGCAGAGGTTACACTAAATCCCGTGAAAGAAATTGGCTGGGGTGAAGTTTCTGTCAGCCAAAATGAAGTTGCTAAGGATTGGTTTGGCGAAATTGAAAGCTTCAATAGCTTTCATTGGCATGGCGAAACGTTTAGTTTACCTGAAGGCGCAACACATGTTCTAGCCAGTGGATTCTGCCAAAACCAAGCTTATGCAATAGGTCCGCATTTGGCGCTGCAAACGCATATTGAAGTAAACGTTGAAATGGTGCAAAGCTGGTGTGTAGAAGGTGCTGCTGAGCTTGCTGAATCGGTCAGCAGTCCTGCGGTGCAACAGGCGGATGTGATGCAGGAAAATCTACCTTTGCACTGTTTTTTCTTAAAAAAAGTGGCTGATCAAGTTTATGGTCAGTGGATAAAGCGGCTTAGGCTTTAGTAAAAAATCCTAGATTTTAATACCAGGGAATCATGTTTTAGTAAATGAGTGCTGAAATTAAAACAAGCGTGCCTATATTGTAAAATCAATATGTTAAAATTATAAAAATTATATATGAGAACAGCATCATGTCTGGCAACACACTAGGTACACTTTTTACCCTCACGTCTTTTGGTGAATCGCATGGCGCAGCCATAGGCGGTGTTGTGGATGGCTGTCCGCCAGGCTTGGCCTTATGTGCAGAAGACTTACAGTTTGATTTAGATCGTCGCAAACCGGGCACTTCGCGCCACGTAACGCAGCGTCAAGAAGCTGATTCTGTGGAGATTTTATCTGGTGTGTTTGAAGGTAAAACTACCGGTGCGCCTATCGGATTGTTGATACGCAACACTGATCAACGTAGCCAAGACTACGGGAAAATCATGGATACTTTTCGTCCCGGCCATGCGGATTATACGTACAGCCAAAAATACGGTGTGCGTGATTACCGTGGCGGTGGCCGCTCTAGCGCACGTGAAACAGCCATTCGCGTTGCGGCTGGGGCCATTGCTAAAAAATGGTTAAGCGAGCGTTTTGGCATTACCGTGCGTGGTTATATGAGCCAGATGGGTGAAATTGATATTCCGTTTCAAAGCTGGGATGCGCTTAAGCATGAAGACAATGATTTTTTCTCACCCAATTTAGACGTGTTACCACAACTCGCTGATTATTTAGATAGCATTCGTGCTGAGCGAGATTCTGTAGGAGCGCGTATTACCGTTGTGGCGCAAGGCGTTCCTGTGGGTTGGGGCGAGCCGGTATTTGATCGCTTAGACGCTGAAATTGCCTATGCGATGATGAGTATTAACGCGGTAAAAGGTGTGGAAGTAGGCGCAGGTTTTGCCAGCATCGCTCAGCGCGGTAGTGTCCACAGTGATGAAATGACACCGCAAGGCTTTGTTACCAATCATGCCGGTGGCATTTTAGGCGGCATTTCTACCGGCCAGGAAATTAGAGTGAACGTCGCATTAAAACCAACTTCAAGCATTCCGCAGGAGCGACGTTCAATTGATAAATTTGGTAATGCCGTTACTATGCAAACTACTGGCCGTCATGATCCTTGCGTAGGTGTGCGAGCTACGCCGATTGCTGAGGCGATGTTGGCGATGGTGTTGATGGATCATGCGCTACGCCATCGTGCGCAAAATGCAGATGTAATTTCAACTATTCCTAAAATTGTTTAAGATTTGGCTGCCGAATTTCCTCAGCAACGCGAAAAAATTCATACGTTAACAATGGGTAATGCCCATTTTGTTAAGTTGTCTGATGAATATTATATGGTTTCAAAAGATATTGAGCGTTTGGAGAATAAAGGTGTTTCAGTCGCTGATGAAAATTTTGAAGAGCAAAAGAAAAAACGCGCATTACTTAAAGTTAGCATTCGATAAAAAGTCGGCGAATTTCGACTTTTTATCAACTTAAATTTTCAACTGCAAAATGCACTCAAAACTTCATCAGCGCCTCTCTCGTTTTTACTTCATTTATTACTTCTTTGTCGGAGCATTTGTTCCATATTGGGGTTTGTATTTAAAGTCCGAACAATTCACCGCAGCCGATATTGGTATTTTGATGTCATTGTTCCAAATAAGTCGCATTTTTGCACCTAATTTTTGGGGTTGGCTTGCCGATCATACTGGCAAGCGAGCGCAGTGGATTCAGCTTACGGCTTTTTTAGGATTGTGTGGCTTTACTGCAGTATTTTGGGCGCATGGCTTTTATTGGCTATTCTTTGTTATGGCTGCCCTGAGCCTGTTCACCAGTTCTACATTGCCGCTTGCAGAATCACTTACATTAGCGCATTTAGCCACCACCAATGGCCATTACAGTCGTATTCGCATGTGGGGTTCGCTAGGATTTATTGTCGCATCAGTAATATTAGGCTATGTCATCGACTTTGCCGGCATTAGAAGCTTGCTGTGGTTTTTGCTGATAGTACAAATGGTTTTGTTTCTACTTTCACGCACGTTGCCTGACCCTAAAGTAGTTCCGCACGAGCGCGATCAGTTTTCAATTTGGCAGGTGATCAAGCAGCCTAACGTGATTGCATTACTGGTCGGTTGCTCGCTTATGGTGACGGCGCATGGGGTGCTCTATAATTTTTACTCGATTTATTTAAGCGACCACGGCTATAGTAAAGGTCTAATCGGCTTGTTATGGTCAGTCGGGGTAATCTGTGAAATCGGTATATTTATGCTGATGCCAAAAATTACGCAGCACTATAGTTTAAAAACTATTTTACTGATTAGCTTAGCTTTGGCAGTGATCAGATTTTGCCTGATAGGCTATGCGATTGATAATATTTGGCTGTTGATTTTAGCGCAAACCTTACATGCCGCTACTTTTGGTAGTTTTCATGCCGCCTCAGTTGAAGTGATTACGCAGTTCTTTAACGGTCGCCATCAAGCTAAAGGACAAGCTATTTATAACAGCGTAGCTTATGGTGTAGGCGGCACTATTGGCGGTGTGGCTGGTGGTTATGCTTTGCAATATTTGGGTGGACAAAACACATTTATGCTAGCAGCGATTTTCCCGCTAATAGGCATACTGGTAATAGGTTTAGGTTTAAAACTTAATAGTCGACACAATAATAGTCAAGCCATGTTTAAATGAAGTAAATGTACTTGTAGCTTCTTAACCAAATAATTACTTGCGTCATACTGAAAAAGGGACAGCTAATAGCTGTCCTTTTTTGGTTAACAAGTATTAAACTATAAAACGCTTATTTTCAAATTCTTAATTACAAAAATACTATTAAATGACCATAAATTACTTTGCTGGCGCCGCTTCAGTGACTGGCGCAACAGTAGTTTTCTTTGCATGGTCTTTATGGTGATGTTTTTTTGCTGGTTTTGCTGTTGCATCTGCAGGAGCCGCAACTTTAGCTGCTTCTACAGCAGCTGGTGCTTCTACTTTAGCCGGCTCAACTGCTTTAGTTGTTTTTACTGCATCTGCAGCAAATGCTGAGTTACCTAATGTTAATGCAAATGCACTTGCCATAAGTATTGCTAATAATTTATTCATTTCAATCTCCAAAATTAAAGTGGTGTTTGTTAAAACTAAATTTGTAAAACGTCAGTTTGTGCAACTATATTTGGCTGTGATCTGCTAAAAACTACATCTGCAACCATGAGATGTAATTTACAGTAGCAAGCTGACAAGAAACTGACATAATTTAATTTAATTTATTTATGAAACTAGTTAAAATGTCTAGCTAGGCGCTTTAGTCTTGCGATAATACTTAATTGAGATTGATTATATGAGATTACAACCTTGAGATTGCTGTTAGTTGAAGATGATTTAATTCTTAAAGACGGGCTAGAGCGTGCCTTCACTAAGTCTGGGTATGCTGTGGATGTAATGTGTGATGGTGATAGTGCTAATAAATTACTCAGTTATCAAGAATATGATGTCATTGTGCTAGATTTAGGTTTGCCTAAGCTTGATGGTTTTGAGGTGCTGAAACGTTTACGTGCGCGCGGTAATAAAACGCCAGTGCTAATTTTAACGGCCCTAGAAGATACGCAAAACCGCGTTAAAGGGCTAGATTTAGGTGCAGATGATTATTTGGCCAAACCTTTTGAGTTGGCTGAGCTTGAAGCGCGTGTTAGAGCGCTGATTCGGCGTGGCGTCTCTGGTGGTAGCGCTAAAGTTAGCTTTGGCGATTTAGTTTTTGATACCAGTAACCGTCAGTGTTCGTTTAATAACATTCCGCTTTCATTGTCTCAGCGAGAACTTGCCTTACTCGAATTGTTAATGCTAAAAGCCGCAAAGGTCGTGAGTAAAGCTAAAATATTAGAGCATTTGTGTAGCTGGGATGAAGGCATGAGCGAAAACGCGATAGAGGTGAACGTGTCGCGCCTGCGTAAGAAATTGAACGTATTCGGTATCGAAATTCGCACCATACGTGGTCTAGGCTATTTGTTAGCTAAGCTAGAAAATAAAGTCTAACGCAGCATCAAATCTAAGAAAACTATACGATGCATCACTGAATTTGCAGATGAAACCTTAAATGAAATTAAGTAGAATCATTCATGTTAAAACCAATTCCATCCGTCAAAAATTATTAAATTGGCTGTTGATTTTACTCATCCCCTCGTTATTTTTGGGTACGATTTCAGCTTATTATTTAGCCAATCATTTTGCTAATTTAGCCTACGATAGAGCGCTGTTTAGAGTGGCTTTGGCACTTGCTGATCAAGTAGAAGTGCATGCTGGCGTAATGGTAGTTG
Source organism: uncultured Pseudomonadota bacterium (assembly GCA_903926935.1). Lineage (GTDB taxonomy): Bacteria > Pseudomonadota > Gammaproteobacteria > Burkholderiales > Methylophilaceae > Methylotenera. Next base: position 8,536 of record CAIYLB010000200.1, on the reverse strand, counting down.
ATTTGCCTGAGAGCACGCTTAATTTATTAGAATATGATGTGTATGATTGGGTTTATTACCAAATACAAGATCCTAACCACAACATGGTCATCGGCGATGAAGGTCTGATGTTGCCAGAAGTCATGCCTAAGCCTGGAGGCCATGTCTATTATGAAGCAAAGCTGGGTAACAGGGCATTGCATATGGTGGCCTTTAATTTACCGCTAGCTGATCTACATGCAAAAGGTAATGCAACTATATTGATCGGAGAAACTGCAACCAAACGCGACAAGATGGCACATGAGATTATTGCCATTATGCTGGGACCACAAATAGTAATAATTATTTTAGTGATCTTATTAGTTAATCTCGGTATACAGCGCGGACTGGTTTCACTAGATAAATTAAAAAATCTAATCTTAAAAAGGCGTCCTGCGGATACAAATCCATTAGAAGAAAAAGATGCACCGGAAGAATTGCAACCTCTTTTACATGCAATGAACGAATTACTTGTGAAAGAAAGATCGGCAATAGATGAGCGCAGACATTTTCTGGCGAATGCCGCGCATCAGCTTAAAACGCCTTTAGCCGGGCTTAAAATTCAAGCCGAGGCAGCATTAAGAGAAAGTGATTTGGCTAGTGTTCAACATGCCCTTAAGCAGATTAGTACTGGAAGCGATAATTTGGCACGATTGGCTAACCAATTGTTAAGCCTTGCCAGAGCTGAGCCAGAGGCGAATTTAGCGCAATCATTTGTGGTAATCGATATAGTTCCACTTATTCATGAGGTAACTGCAGACTGGGTGCCAAGAGCGATAGAAAAAAATATAGATTTGGGCGTAAGTTGCCAACTTCGAAAATTTAAAATACGCGGTAATATGTTGTTATTACAGGAGTTGCTGAATAATCTCATTGATAATGCTATTCGTTATAGCCCGGTGGGTGCGAAGGTCACGGTATGCCTAGGTATCGATCATGACAAAGTCGTATTGGCCGTACAGGATGATGGTCTTGGCATTGCCCTGCAGGAGCAGCAAAAGGTCTTTGACCGGTTTTATCGAGTATTAGGTACCGCACAAAGTGGTTGCGGTTTAGGTCTTGCCATTGTTAGAGAAATAGCCAACCAACACCATGCGAGCGTTGAGTTAGACTATACTAATATACAAAATTCACAAGGTACGACGGTAAAAGTGATCTTTGATGATAATGCCAAAATATTGACATAAGCCTAGACAGTTAATTTTGCACTATAAAAGCCACTGTTGAAAGTGGCTTTTATAGTGCAAAAGTTAAGTTATTTACAAGCAACAAGCTTAGAATATAATTGAAGAAACTTACTTGTTGCGTTTGTCATTCTCAATTAATGCGTAGGCTGAATGGTTGTGTATAGACTCAAAATTTTCACTTTCAACCGTATATGACACAATGCGCTTTTCTGCGTTTAATTGCGCAGCCACATCACGCACCATGTCTTCAACAAACTTAGGATTATCATAAGCGCGCTCAGTCACGTATTTTTCATCTGGACGTTTAAGTAAACCGTAAAGCTCACATGAGGCTTGTTTTTCAACGAGATCAATAATATCTTCAATCCAGATAAAGTCATTTACCAGCGCGGTTACTGTCACATGTGAGCGTTGATTATGTGCACCATAATCGGATATTTTCTTGCTGCAAGGACAAAGGCTAGTGACTGGCACTAATACTTTCACGGTGATTTCAAATTTTCCGTGGTTAATCGCGCCAATAAATGTCACTTCGTAATCTAATAAACTTTTCACGCCAGAAATAGGAGCAGCTTTGTTTACAAAATAAGGAAAGGTCATTTCTACATGACCAGACTCTGCTTCTAAACGACTGACCATTAAGCGCAATATGGTTTCAAAAGATTCTATTGAAATAGCATGTTCGTTCATGTTGAGGATTTCAACAAAACGCGACATATGCGTACCTTTAAATTGTTGCGGCAAATGCACATACATATTAAACATGGCGACCGTATGCTGCTCACCGCCAGATTTGTCTTTAACAATGACTGGATGTCTAATAGCTTTAATACCAACTTTATCGATGGCAAGGTGACGTGTATCGACAGTATTTTGTACGTCTTCAATAATATTGGGAGTGTTAACTTGGTTCATTTTTTTTCCGTTGGCAATTGCCTGACTTTAATTCTTGGTTACGCTATAGTTGAGTATAACACTAGGTTATTACCTTCGCAATTGCGCTAATAATACCTTTAGCATCTAGACCGCATTCTGAAAGCATAGTTTCATGCACACCATGCTCAATAAATTGGTCTGGCAAACCTAGGCATAAGGTTTTAATTGTGCGTTTAGACCTGTTTTGTATGGCTTGCAAAGCTTCCATAACAGCAGAACCTGCACCGCCCATTACTGAGTTCTCTTCAACTGTAACGATGAGTGTGTGGTCTAACGCAAGTTTTTCAATAAGCGAATGGTCTAAGGGTTTTACAAAACGCATATTTACCACGGTTGCATCTAAAATTTCAGCTGCATCTAAGCTGGCGTTAAGCATGCTACCAAAGCTTAAAATAGCAGTTTTCTGAGTCGATTGGCTATTAGTTATTGTGCGCTTAATCTCAGCTGTACCAATTGCAATCGCCTGCATTTTCTGTTCTATCACCGCACCTGTGCCAGTGCCTCGCGGATAGCGCACAGCGGCAACGCCGTTATATTGAAAACCAGTGTAGAGCATTTGCCTGCATTCGTTTTCATCACTTGGCGCCATAATGACTATGTTCGGAATGCAGCGTAGGTAACTTAAATCAAAGCTGCCTGCGTGTGTTGGCCCATCAGCGCCCACCAAACCGGCGCGGTCTATCGCCAATAATACTGGTAAGTTTTGCAAGGCAATATCATGGATGAGCTGATCATAAGCACGCTGTAAAAAAGTGCTGTAGATTGCAACTACTGGTTTTAATCCATCGCACGCCATGCCTGCAGCAAACGTCAGTGCGTGTTGCTCTGCAATACCAACATCAAAATAACGCGCTGGATATTTTTCAGCGAAATCATTTAAGCCTGAGCCATCGCACATGGCGGGCGTAATGCCAATCAAACGCTCATCTAGCGCTGCCATATCAGTTAGCCAATCTGCAAATATTTGAGTGTAGGTTTTTTTAGGACTAATATTGCCAGAGGTTAAGGTAATTGCAGCACCATTACATGGGTCAAATTTGCCTACGCCATGAAATTTATTCGGATTATCTTCGGCGGGTTCAAAGCCTTTACCTTTTTGGGTCACAATATGCAAAAACTGCGGCCCTTTTAATTGCTTGATATTACGCAGGGTATCAATTAATGCGTCTAAATCATGGCCATCAATTGGGCCTATATAGTTAAAGCCGAATTCTTCAAATAAAGTGCCGGGCAATACCATGCCTTTGACGTGTTCTTCTGCGCGTCTGGCAAATTCCATCACAGGCGGCATAGCAGAAAGCACTTTTTTGCCTGATGATCTGACTTTGTCGTAAAAGCGGCTAGACAGCAATTTGGTGAGGTAATTATTCAGTGCACCGACATTGTTTGAAATGCTCATGTCATTGTCGTTTAATATAACCAACAAGTTGGCATCCATATCGCCAGCATTGTTTAAGGCTTCAAACGCCATGCCTGCAGTCATGGCGCCATCACCAATAATCGCGACGGCACGTCTTTCCAAGCCAGCTTTCTGTGCAGCAACAGCCATGCCCAGCGCGGCAGATATCGAAGTGCTGGAATGACCTGTACCAAAAGTATCATATTCACTTTCAGATCGGCGTGGAAAGCCGGCAATACCTTTTGCTTTACGCAGTGATTGCATTTGCTCACGTCGCCCAGTCAGAATTTTATGTGGATAAGTTTGGTGACCCACATCCCAAACTAGTCTGTCATCAGGCGTATTGAAAACATAATGTAGCGCAATTGTCAGCTCTACTACGCCTAAATTAGAGGCTAAATGACCGCCAGTTTTGGCCACACTATCAATTAAAAATAAGCGCAATTCTTGTGCAAGTTCAACCAGCTGTTTACGATCAAGCTGTCGGAGTTGCAATGGTGAATCTATGCTGCTGAGTAATGGGATCATAAAATTTTAAAAGCTACGCTGCATAATAAAGGTGGCTAATTCTCGCAGGCGCTGCGCGCTGTCACCAAAAGGTGCAATGGCAGCAATAGCGGCTTCATATAATTTCTGTGCGTGTTGCTTGGCTGGTACTAAACCCAAAATGGTCACATAAGTGGGTTTGTTGCTGTTGGCATCTTTACCCGCAGTTTTCCCTAAGGTAGCGGTGTCAGCTTCAACGTCTAGAATGTCATCGACCACTTGAAATGCTAGGCCTATATTGGCTGCATAAGTACTTATGGCGGCTATTTGTGTGTGATTGCCACTGATCGCACCTAGCAGAACAGCGGCTTGAATCAGAGCGCCGGTTTTTAAATTATGCATGGCTTCAAGCTCAGCTTGCGTAAGTGGTTTACCAACAGAAGCTAAGTCAATCGCTTGACCACCTGCCATGCCAGTAGAGCCGGAAGCCTTGGCAAGAATATTTAACATGTTAATCATAAGTGGTGCTTGCAGGTTTGCTTGATTACCTAAAGCGTCATCAGATAATGTCTGAAATGCCAAACTTTGTAGGGCATCACCCACTAAAAGCGCGGTCGCATCATCATATTGTTTATGGCAACTAGGTTTGCCGCGGCGTAAATCATCATCATCCATACACGGCATGTCGTCATGCACTAATGAGTATGCGTGAATCAGCTCCACTGCGCTGGCTGCAGCTTCGGCAATTAGCATATTGGTGCCACACATTTCAGCGGCGGCGTAGCAAAGTAGGGCGCGTACTCGTTTACCACCAGCTAGGGCGCTATAGCGCATGGCTTCATGCAGAATATTCGGCACTATGTTGACTGCAGGTAATATTTGCCCTAGTGCATGTTCAATATGTGTTTGTTTTGTCGTTACCCATTCCGAAAAATCTAACGTAGCTGGATTTTTTATGCCTAAATTGGTCATACCAATCTTAGTCATTATCGGACTTGAAAGCGACTAACTGATTTTTATCATTCAAAATTTTCACTTGCTGCTCGACGTCGGCGAGCGATTTTTGGCAAAACTGCAATAGAAAATTGCCGCGCGTATAGGCAGTAAGAGAGGCTTCAAGCTGCATTTGGCCGGATTCCATTTGCGCAACTATGTTTTCTAGTTCGGCATAGGCTTGCTCAAAGTTTTGCGGCAAAGGCGAATCAGCTTCAGCGCTTGATTTTGATGGTTTTTTGGTGGTTGTTGCGCACATAAAATAAACTAATTTCTATAAGTCACTATTCTAGCAAATCTTGCTGCAAAATCTGCTGTAAAAAGTTACAAATATCGACAATCTCTTCTGCACAAACTGAATGTGCCATATTGTATTCATGCCAATCAACTGCCAAATGATTGCTTTGTAGCACTTTCAGCGAAATTTTACATAAATCCAAGCTGATCACGTCATCGTAAATGCCATGTGCCATAAAAATCGGTGTAGCCGCATTGGCCGGATCCGCCTCAGCCATCAACTTGGTTTTAATCGGTAAATAGGTTGATAGTGCTAATATGCCAGCCAGCTTGACTGGATAACGCAAGGCCGTATACAAGGCAATTGCACCACCTTGTGAAAAGCCGGCCAGCACAATGCGATTAGCTGGAATGCCTCGATTTATCTCTTTCTGAATTAACGCATTAATGTAGGTTTGGCTGGTTTTTATGCCAGCTTCATCTTCTTGACTGCTTCCAGTGACGCCATATAAATCATACCAAGCCGGCATAATGTAACCACTATTACGTGTAACTGCCATTTCTGGTGCGTGTGGCAAAATAAATCGCACATGAGGTAAATTAATTTTTTGCACAATGGCTTCAAAATCATAGCCATCGGCACCTAGGCCATGTAGCCAGATGACACTGGCATTTATTTCGTCAGCAATTGATGGCTGATTGCTGCTAACTTCAAGTGGGGTTTTGTAAGCTGCTGTTATGTGGTTCATCGTGTGTTCATTTAAGTTGATATTTTGAAGTTGTATATGGTGCTAACAGGCTAGCAGTGGAAAATAACAGATGCCATATGTGTTGAAAATAATCAAATCATAGCATTGTATTAAAAACAGCATCTAGAAATGTATCAGTTAAAGAGCATTTAATTCTGCTGAAATGTCAGGGGAAATAAAAAAGCGGAACTTAGGGTTCCGCTTTTTATTAATGTTTATTCACAAATACTTGTTAGTAATATTTTTAAATCAATACTTCATCAAGCTACTACTTTAGCGATAACCGCAAAGAAAAGTCAAAAAATGCCATTTAAAAATCTCTCAAGTGACTTTCTAGAAGCTTGTAAAAATTCATTAAGTGACCATTTGGCTGTTTCTTGGCGGCCTGCTACTTTGAATCTTCTGCAACTTTTTTCAAGTTAGCTAAACCAGAATCAAAAATTCCGGTGATCGCTTTAATGGCAGTTTCGTCATCTTGACCCGCTGGGATTGGTGGGTTAAGTTTGTATAGACGATAAAAACGACCTACCCATGTTACGGTAGATTCACCAGAATTTTCACCTTTAGTCACGGTTATGCTGGCGTTGTAATCGGTTAGCGGTAGTGTACCAGTAACGATTTCATATTTAACTTTCATCGCTGCATCGTCTGTACTACGTAATTTTTCGTACACATTGCCGCCATCTTTAAACGTAAGTGTTCTAAAAGTCGCCATATCACCATTGTCATCTTTTTTCTGTTCCAGCTTAGTACTAGCAACGCCAGGATGCCATGAGTGAATGTTACCGAAATCCTTAACAATTGCCCAAACTTTAGCTGGATCAGCCTTAATTGTAATGCTTTTTTCTACTTTTTGTGGTGACGGGCCGTGTGCTGATGCTGAAAATGGTACTAGGTTGATGCTTAAACCAAGTGCGATGAGCGATAAAATCTTTTTCATGTAACTTTCTCCGGAACTCTCGTTATGAGAGGAATTATTCAAAAATACTTAAGCATTATAAATGAGAACAGTGATTTTTTTAGATCCAATGGCTATAAATTGCATTGTTGTTCGTAGTCAAATTAACGAAGTGGATTTGGTTTAGTTGACATAGCGCGTTTAAATAATTTGCGGTGCTCTAATCACTAATCACTGTCGTTGGTAATTATCGCCGTAAAATGAACTGTCCAAATGCACGGCTTTTCTCACCTGTTTTAATATTGCTTAATAATTTATTGCTGCTGGTATCGATCACGCTAACATTGTTACTACCCCAGTTGGCGATGTAGGCGCGCTGGTTAGCGTCATCTAGGCTAATACCTTCTGGTGTACTGCCTACGTTTATGGTGGCTATTGTTTTTTGTGTTGCAATATTTAATGCCGATACGCTGTCATCTTGAGTGTTCGTCACATATAGAGTTTTTTCATCCAAACTCATGGTTGCACAGTAGGGGTGGTAGCCCACATTTACTTTTTTTTGTTGGTTGGTTTTAGTGTTAATAATACTGACAGTATCTTCTTTAACATTCACGCTTACGATGTATTTTCCGCTGGCGCTGACAAAAATACCGTAAGGATGCTTGCCAACTTTAATCCGCTTTTTAATCGTTAGGCTTGTCGTTTCAATGACGGCAATGTCGTTGCTATCGCGATTTGCTACGTATAGCCATTGGTTATCTGGGCTTACCATAATGCCAGCAGGTGCATCCCCCACATTAATTTCACGGACTATATTTGTTTGTGCAGTGCTCAAAGCTAAGATGCGATTATCAAACCAATCTGCAATATATAGCGTTTTGCTATCTGGCGATAATGCCAAGCCCACTGGCGAGCCCTTAATTTTAATAGTGTCAATAACGCTGTTGTTGGATGCATCAATCACGCTGATGTCTTGGCTTTCAACGTTAGAAACATATACGCGCTGCAATGTTGTAGATACGGCGATGCCAACTGGGGCCTTACCGACTTTAATGGTATCAACTACTTGATTTAGTGCGGTATCAATCACAGATACGGTATCTTCGCCCTGATTAGTAATATAGGCAAAGCCGTGATGTGTAGAGATTGTTGCTGCATGGCAAGCGATATTTGCCATACACATAAATATAAACGCAATAAAGTGATTAATTTTCAATGATTTAATTGATCGTGTTTTCATAGTTTTATCCATTATACGCAAATCGTTGCTTTCAATAATGCTAAAAATATGAAAAAATTACACTAAATAATTAAGGCAGTAAAAGTTATGTTAGATCGTGATGGGTTTCGCCCGAATGTAGGCATTATTATATGTAATGCCAGCAATCAGGTTTTTTGGGGTAAGCGTATCCGTGAGCATGCTTGGCAGTTTCCGCAAGGTGGTATCAACCATGGAGAAAGCCCAGAACAGGCTATGTATCGAGAGTTGATGGAAGAGGTTGGCTTGAAGCCTGAGCATGTGCAAATTTTGGGTCGCACTAAAGATTGGCTCCGATATGAAGTGCCAACGACTTGGGTAAAGCGTGAGTATCGCGGTAGTTACAAAGGCCAAAAACAAATTTGGTATTTGTTG
>CAIYLB010000199.1 GCA_903926935.1 uncultured Pseudomonadota bacterium | reverse complement strand
TTTAGATCTGCTTGATGCTCGGCTAGATCGTTCAATACTTCATGCGTATCGACCCAAACACCGATTTCACCAGCGTTAATACGCGCTTGCAATTGTGCTTTTCGTGCAATAAACACGCTGAGTGGCACTATTACTTTGCCTAATTCTGGAATAACGGTACCGCTAAGCTGTTCTTCTGAAACGGTTTTTTCGCCTGTGAGCTTAAATAACACCACTTTTCCGGCTTGTTTGCGTGCTTCTACCAAGCTTGGCGGTAACTGCACAACCGTCCATTGGTTTTCAGCAATGCCAGCTACGTTATTATTTAATTTAATTAGCTGACTCATGCTGTAACCTCGTCTTTAGCGTAAACATAAGCTTTGAACGGTGCAACACCTAAGCGGCGCGCCGTATCGATAAATAACTCTTCTGGTGTACGTTCTTTAATGTAAACGTCAATTAGTTTTTGCACTACGCTAGGCATTTCTTCGGCCGAGAACGAAGGCCCAATCACGCTACCAATGCTAGCGTGATTGCCTTGACTGCCTCCAATTGACACTTGATACCATTCAGAACCATCTTTATCTACACCCAAAATGCCAATGTGACCGATGTGATGGTGACCGCAAGCATTCATACAACCTGATATATTTAATTCAATATCGCCGATGTCATGTAGGTAATCCAAATTATCAAATTGCATTTGAATCGCTTCTGCAATCGGGATACTTTTGGCATTTGCTAATGAACAAAAGTCGCCACCTGGACAGCAGATAATGTCTGTCAGCAAACCAATGTTGGGTGTTGCTAAACCATTAGCGCGCGCTTTTTCCCAAACTGCAAATAGGTCGCTTAGTTTTACATCAGCTAAAATCAGATTTTGTTCATGTGAAACGCGTAATTCGCCAAAACTATATTGTTCAGCTAAATCTGCCACCACATGCATTTGCTCACTGCTAGCATCGCCAGGCGCTTTGCCATGTGGTTTGAGTGATAGCGTGACTGCGCGGTAACCTGCTGTTTTATGTGCGTGCAAGCTCCGTTTAGCCCAATTGGCAAAAGCTGGATTGCTAGCAACAGCCGCGTCGAAACTCGCATCGTGCGCTGCTAATATTGCGTAAGGCATCGCCTCAAAATGTTTTGCAACGCGAGCTAATTCTGCTTTAGTGATGGTGTTTGGCGCATCTTTTAAATGCGTCCATTCAGCTTCAACTTGGCTACGGAACTCATCGATACCTAGCGCTTTTACTAAAATTTTAATACGCGCTTTATAAGAATTGTCGCGGCGACCATGTAAGTTGTAGACGCGCACTATTGCTTCGCAATAGGTGAGGGCATGCTGCCATTCTAAATGTTCGCGAATTACAGAACCTAAGATCGGTGTGCGACCTAGACCGCCACCCACCCAAACTTTAATGGCCACTTTGTTCTGACTATCAAGATAAAACTCCATGCCTACATCATGCATTTGCACTACGGCGCGGTCGTCTTTAGTACCAGATACGGCAATTTTGAATTTACGCGGTAATAGCGCAAATTCAGGATGGAAAGTGCTCCATTGGCGCATCACTTCAGCCATTGCCCGCGGGTCAACCACTTCATCTGGCGCAACGCCAGCAAATTGGTCTGTTGTAATGTTACGGATGCAATTGCCTGAAGTCTGAATCGCATGCATTTCAACCGTGGCTAGTTCGGCCAAAATGTCTGGAATCTCTTCAAGTTTAGGCCAATTGAGTTGTAAGTTTTGGCGTGTACTAAAATGGCCATAACTACGATCATATTTCTGTGAAATATCGGCTAATTTATGTAATTGCTTACTTGATAACATGCCGTAAGGCACGGCGATACGCAACATAGGCGCATGGCGCTGAATATACAAGCCATTTTGCAAGCGCAAAGGGCGGAACTCTTCTTCTGATAACTCGCCGGCTAAATAACGGCGTGTTTGATCACGATATTGCGCTACGCGTTCGTCGACTAGTCTTTGATCTATTTCATCATACTTATACATTTTGCACTTCTCTTTTATTCAAATAACTTTGTATTACGATCCAATTATCTTTGCAATACGGCGTTGCAAGCTTCAATTTATTGCTTGCATATAAAACATATGCGGCGCAGCTAAATTCAATCATGCGCCTAGTCTTGCTTCGATACTTGAATAATAGAAGCGCAAAAGCGCTTACTCTTAAATATCAAAGCATCAAATCGGTAACCCTATATTTTAATGGAAAATGAGCTTTAATCCCACAAATATCAGTATCGCAGCAAGCGCAATACGCACCCAGTGCTCGGCGACTCTTGAGCTTAAATGACTGCCTAGCCAAATTCCAGGAATCGAGCCAATTAAAAGTGTGCCTAATAAGCCGTAATCTACCGTGCCTAAACTTGCATGGCCTAAGCCTGCGACCAATGTTAGTGGCACTGCGTGGGCAATATCAGAGCCAATAATGGTGGTAATTAATCTATTCGGGTAAATAATTAAAAGCGCGGTAACGCCTAGTGCACCAGCGCCAACCGAAGTTAGCGTGACTAAAAAACCTAAAGTCAGGCCTAAAAATACGGTTAAATACGGTGTAAATCTTGCGTTAATTAAATGATCTCTCTTAGAAAATTTGGCTAATTGAGTGCGAAATATCACTGATAGCGATGTGACTAATAAAGCTACGCCTAGCCAAAATTTAATGGTGCTTACTGCGTTATCTGAAGCGATGTCCATTTGTCGCAAATAAAGTGTGGTAAAAATAGAGGCTGGTACGCTGCCGTAGGCCAGAAGTTTGACTATTTTCCAATCAATATTGCCTAGCTTGCCGTGCGCGAAAATTCCGACACTTTTTGTAATGGCGGCGTACAGTAGGTCTGTACCAACGGCAAAAGCGGGTTTGATATGAAAAAACAATACTAGAATAGGCGTCATTAGTGAGCCGCCACCTACACCGGTTAAGCCAACGAGTAAGCCGACTACAAAGCCAGCAATAATATAACCAAATTCCATGTGGAGTATTCGTCAATAAGCGCAATCAATTGCAAGTATGCGACTATATCAGGCTTGCGGAAAATATTTAATAATATGTTATTCTATATATATAGCATTTGCTTATATGTGAATGTTTATTTAAATATTGTTACAAGATTTTAAAAACGGGGCGAATAGGAAGTTACATCAATTGCGTTATTTACATGAAGTGGCGCGTCAAGGCCTTAATATTACCAGTGCGGCAGAAGTTTTGCATACCTCGCAGCCTGGCGTCAGCAAGCAAATTCAGTTATTTGAAGATGAATTAGGCTTGCAGGTTTTTCAGCGTAACGGTAAACGGCTCACCGGTATTACTGAACCGGGTTCGCAAGTGTTGGCTTTGGCCGCGAGGGTGATTCTTGATGTAGAAAATATTAAACGTGTCGGTGATGAGTTTAGCAATATTGAGACAGGCAGCTTCACAATTGCGACCACGCATACACAGGCGCGCTATAAATTACCAGAAGCGGTGAAGAAATTCATGAAAAATTATCCGCAAGTGAAGCTCAATATTCATCAGGGAAATCCTAGCCAAGTGGCCGAACAAGTGGCCAACGGAGAGGCTGATCTTGGTATTGCAACAGAGGCGATTAGTGATTATGAAAATTTATTATGCCTGCCCTGCTATCAATGGAATCGTTGCGTGGTGGTACCTCACGGACATCCTTTGTTGGCAGAAGGCTTGTTAACGCTGGAAAAGCTGGTCGCTTATCCACTAATTACCTATGACTTTGGTTTTACCGGTGGAACTCTGGTTTCTAAGGTCTTTGCTGATGCCGGCTTGTCGCCTAATGTTGTGCTCACCGCAATTGATGCCGATGTGATTAAGACTTACGTAAGTCTAGGATTAGGCGTTGGCTTGCTGGCGAATATGGCATATGACGCAGAACGCGATGCACATTTGGCGATGATAGATGTCAGTCATTTGTTTCCGGATAGCACAACTTACCTAGGTGTGCGTAAAGATGCTTTTTTACGTGGCTATATGTATGGTTTTATTGAGTTAATCGCGCCACATTTTAATCGTGCTGCGGTTAACGAGGCGCTAAAATTAAGTGCATAATGTTTTTAATATCGATTTATGTTTATATAAGTTGAACGTAATAATATATACAAATAAATTATATAGCTAAATTTGGAGTAAGGCGGATGCGAAATTTAATATTGATGCTAAGTTTTTTGTTTGCGTTTTCAGCTTGCGCCGGCGGCCCAAGTGGAAAAATGCAGCCTGAACTTATTGGTAAAGTGAGTGCAGATATGCCGGCAATTGATAGCTCGACATCCATTTATGAATTGCCGGTAAAAAGTGGTGTGAGTTATCAAGATGTTGTAGATAGTCTGAAAAGTGTAAGTGAAGGTTTGAATTTTGTGAACCCAGCCAACTTTCCGATAGGTGAGCACCTTAAACAACGTGGTATTGATCCGCAAGGCATTAAGGACGTACATAGTTTTTGTAGTTTGAGTTTGGGTGCAGAAATCATGCTCGATCACCCTGAGTTTTTAGTATTTGTACCGTGCAGAATTGCTATTTACGAGAAGCCTGACGCACAACAAAATCTAAAGTTGTTTATTGCGCTAGCACGCCCAACTTTTGATTTAAGAAGCATTAAAACCCCAACGCTACGTGCACAGAAAGCTGCACAAGAACTTGAAACTATTTTGTTAAACATTATTTATAAAGCTAGTAAGGGTGATTTGTAGACTATTTTTAATTTACCTAGCATTGAGAAATTAACCCTTACTTAGGCCTGCAGACCATCCGCGGTATACTTCGCAGTATTGCCTAGGCGTAAATAACAAGCGTCAATTAATTTAACTTTTGATACACAACCTATTGCTAACCATCACTCAAGCTGGCTTTGCCGAGCAAACGATCACTAAATCACGTTTTGTCGCCATGGCTTTGCACTGTGCCGATGAGCGTGAAGTAGGTGCAGCATTGCGTGCTTTTGCGGCTCAACATCCAACTGCGCATCATCTGGCCTATGCGTTCAGATTAAACACTGAACAGGGTATTGTGCCCAGATTTTCAGATGCTGGCGAACCTTCAGGCACCGCCGGCATGCCGGTTTTAAAGCTCATTGAAGGGCGAGATTTAATCAATGTATGTGTGGCAGTGATTCGCTATTATGGCGGCATTAATTTAGGTACAGGCGGGCTCGCACGCGCTTATGGTGGCACGGCGAAACTTGCGTTGGATGCAACAAAATCGGCCGATTTTGTTAAAATGCAAACCATACAATTAACCATTAATTACAAACAAATGGATGCGGTAAATCATGCATTAAGTAAGTGTAATGGTAGTATCTTAGATAAAGCTTTCAATGAGCAAATTGATTTATCTATATTATTACCTGCTACAGAAGCGGCTAATTTTATAAAGCGCTTTAAGCCGTTTTAATAACGCAAATAAAAACTCTAACTAGAAAAGCTAAATGATGAAAAAGCTGCAATCACTTTCACCTTCTGTCTATGAAATATCTGCCTGGATATTGATGGCTTTTGTTTTATTGTTTGTACTGATATTTAACTTGTTGCCTGCCGTACTCGCAGCCTTGCTAGTGTATGAATTAGTTCATATCATGACGCCTTGTATTGCACGCTACTTTCCGAGTAAGCGGCCAAGTAAGCGCGCTAAGTTATGGGCTGTTGGTATTTTGGTGGTGATTATTGTCAGTTTATTAGCGCTGGCTGGCGTGGGATTAGTCGCATTTTTGAGGTCAGATGCTGGAAGTGTCACGGTGTTGCTGGCTAAAATGGCACAGATTATTGAAGACTCACGTAAAATATTGCCTACTTGGCTAGTATCACATTTGCCCGCAGATGCCATAACGTTTAAAGAGCAAGCAGCAACTTGGCTACGCACCCATGCGGATCAGTTGCAAGTGGTAGGTAAAGAAGCTGGCCGCGCGAGTGCGCACGTATTAATTGGTATGATTATAGGCGGTATTTTAGCGCTACGTGATGCAGTGGTGATGGATAACTTTAAGCCGTTAGCTAGAGCATTAGCTACGCGTGGTGACTTCTTTAGTGATGCTTTTCGGCGTGTAGTGTTCGCGCAATTACGTATTTCGGCGATTAACACCAGCGTTACCGGCCTCTATTTAATGGTGGTTCTACCTTTAATGGGCGTGCATCTACCGCTAGTTAAAACCATGATTGCGCTTACATTTGTGGTGGGCTTAATTCCTGTCATTGGCAATATCGTCTCTAATTCCATGATAGTTATTGTAAGTTTGAGTCAATCCTTAGCTGTGGCCATTGGTTCTTTGCTTTATCTGATTGTTATTCATAAATTTGAATACTTTTTAAATGCACGTATAGTTGGCAGCCAGATTCGAGCAAATGCTTGGGAGTTGCTCATTGCAATCGTTGCAATGGAAGCTGCCTTTGGTTTGGCGGGCGTTGTTGCCGCCCCTATTTATTATGCTTATATCAAGTCAGAACTACGTGCCAGAGACTTGGTTTGAGTGACTACTCTAAATTAAGCGTCTCTCTTAATGAGTCTTTAACTTAAACGAACAAATTAATTTATGATTCTGACTTTTATCGTTAACAGCTTGCTGGTGGCAATTGCCGTGCTTATTCACTTTGAAGCGCTCAACCGGCTTACTAGCCTTATTCCAAAACTTGTCATTAAGCATCGCTTACGTATTTTATTTGGTGTTTTTGGTGCGCTATTAGCCCACATAGTAGAAATTTGGGCTTTTGCTTTCGGCTATTATTTGATGGTGCACTACGGTAATTTTGGTACGCTAGAAGGCAATTTTGATACAAGTCTAATGGATTGTAGTTATTTTTCATTTGCGACCTACACATCACTCGGTTTTGGCGACATTATTGCCAAAGGCGATATTCGCTTTTTAGCCGGATTAGAGGCGCTGACAGGCTTAGTGCTAATCTCTTGGACTGCTTCTTTCATGTTTCTAGAAATGCAAAAACTTTGGAAAGAGCATGATTAGTAGGCTGGTATTTGTGTACTAAAAATTAGAAATCAGCATTAAAAGCATGCTTGCTGGAAAAAACTTAAGGAAACAAATTTTGAAAGACAAAACCATCGCCATTCTGGAAAATCGTGCAGGCGAGCAACTTGCTGATTTAGTCAGAAAATATGGCGGTACGCCTTTTTCTGCGCCAGCCTTGGCTGAAATTCCAGAGATTGATCCGTTATTAATTGCGCAAATGGTGAAAGATTGGCAAGCGAATCAACCAGATTTCTTTATTTTTCAAACCGGCGTTGGCGTTAAAGCGCTATTTGCTACTACCGATAGCTTGGGTATTTCTGAGCAGTTTTTACAAATTCTCAGTGCTGCTGTTGTAGCGGTGCGTGGTACCAAGCCGTCAGCGGTGCTTAAGTCACGCAATGTGCGTATAGATTTGTCTGCCGGTGAGCCTTATACCACCGCTGAAGTGCTAGTCTCGCTAGCGCCGTTCGACATTGCTGGTAAGTTAGTAGTGGTGCAGCGTTATGGCGATACCAATTGGGATCTACAAAAAGCACTGCAGGCCAAAGGCGCACGCGTGGCTGAAATTACCACTTACCGCTGGAGCCTGCCGGAAAATATTAAGCCTATGCTAGATATGATGGATGCGCTAGCGGCAAATAGCATAGATATGGTGTGCTTTACCAGCGCCTCGCAAGTACATAACTTGTTTTCCGTGGCACAACAACTTGGCCGAAACGAAGCGTTACAAGCGGATTTGAACAGAAGCATGGTTGCTTCGATTGGCCCTGTTTGCACGGTGGCATTGCATAAGTTTGGTCTTAAAGTCGATGTTGAGGCTAGCCCGCCTAAGCTTGGGCCTTTTATTACTGCAATTAATAATAAGTTTGCTTAAGTTAGTATCAATTTAGCTAGACTATTTTAATGTTAGTCGGAAAACTCTCAAATAATTAAACAAATCCATGCTCCCATCCATCACCTATTTAGATCTTGA
>CAIYLB010000198.1 GCA_903926935.1 uncultured Pseudomonadota bacterium | reverse complement strand
TAACAGGCAATCTCACTCAACTACAAGCATTGCTTAATGTCGCGCCGAGCCACGTCACTCCTTGTCTTTTTTACCCCGGATATTCGACATCGGTGCGCCACGGCGGAGTTCATCCTGCACGCGATGGTGGTTCGCTACGTACAGTGCTTAGTTACTTAGCTAATGCGCGTTACGTTGCATATCTTGATGACGATAACTGGTGGGCACCAAATCACCTAAGCAGTATGTTAAGTGCGATTGCGAACAAAGATTGGGCATTTTCATTACGTTGGTTCGTACATCCGGAATCAAGACAATCTGTATGCATTGATGAATGGGAGTCAATGGGTCCAGGAAGAGGAGACTTTGCGTCAAAATTTGGCGGCTGGGTAGACCCTAACTGCTTAATGATAGACAAGTTATCATGCGAACCTGCACTGCGCTGGTGGAGTATTCCACTACACGGCGACCAGCAAGCCATGAGTGCTGATCGCCATGTATATGATTGGTTACAGAAAAAAAGTGCTCCGGGAAAAACTGGACTAGCGACAGCATTCTATGCAATGCAGCCAAATGATGAGATTCATCCCTATCGGCTTCAACACATGGGTTCGCGTTATTCTGCTGCAAGCTTACCAGTCAGAGCTGCCATCCCACGATTAACGGCAATTACTACCTGTAAAAATCGCCTACACCATCTCAAGCAAACTTTACCGCTACTCGCAAAGCAGCCCTTGACAGACGTGATTGTCGTTGACTATGGATGCACTCAAGGAACAAAGGATTGGGTCAGAGAACATTACCCTGAAGTGACCGTTATTGAAGTGCTTGATGATTCAGGATTTAATGCCGCTAGGGCAAGAAACATTGGTGCCAAAGCGGCGACAAGCCCTTGGTTGCTATTTATAGATGCCGACGTTCTGGTAGGAGATGGTTTTTATGACTGGTTAAATCATGGGCTCATGCCAGAAAAATTCTACATTACCCCTAACTTTGGCTCTACGGATGTTTCAGGCACATGTTTTTGTACAAGGCAAGCATTTGCCGAAATAGGCGGCTATGATGAAGCTTTCTCTGGCTGGGGTGGAGAAGATGATGATCTGTATAGACAACTGTCGTTTAAAAGTCAGCAGTTACTGCTATATCCTGCCACTCTTTTCTCTGCAATTTCTCATAGTGAAGATGAGCGACTTTTCTTTTACAGTGAAAGCAACATCAACAATCATCACATGATGAATCACTGGTACAGCTATATGAAATATGACCTGATGGCCACTTGGGGAAGATCGTTATCGCTAACAGAACGAATCTCACTCAGAAAGCTTGCTACAGATGCTCAACAGCAAGCAGTGAGCGAAGGCAGACTAAATCCCATCAAAATATCGCTTAACTTGGGAGAAAGAATAGAGATGAAGCGCTTTTCAGCATGGAAACTGGAGCGGCAATTGGTTTACAGTCTGGTTGAACACAGTGCAGTTAACGCTAATGACAAAGATAAAAACTAAACTATCGCTTCAAACCCGATAAAGTTAATGCAATCTAATTAATCACCACCAAACAAATCACGCGTATAAACCTTAAGCGCAACATCCGCCAATTCTTCAGTCATGCGGTTTGAAACAATCACATCTGCTTTTTGCTTAAAGACATTCAAATCATTAATCACCTTCGATTTAAAAAACTCAGATTCATGTAAGGCAGGCTCATACACAATCACCTCAATACCCTTAGCTTTAATGCGCTTCATAATACCCTGAATGCTAGAAGCTCTAAAGTTATCTGAGCCGCTCTTCATCACCAATCGGTATATACCAACCACATTTGGTTTAAGTTTCACAACATTTTCCGCAATAAAATCTTTACGGGTGGCGTTC
>CAIYLB010000197.1 GCA_903926935.1 uncultured Pseudomonadota bacterium | reverse complement strand
TAAATTGTTAAAGAACAGGGTCTAAAAGTAACTTCCTTCTAGTCTCTCGTTACGCTTTGCGTTAACGAGGTGCGCATTATACAGCGCTTTTTATCGCCGTCAATCATAATTTTGAAACATTCTCTATTTATGATTTACTGTAGAAATTGCTATTAAATATTTGACTGCATTACTTCGTATACTGCAAAAATCTAAAGTGGTACGCACTTTGAATTGTTGGTTGCGGGAACAGGATTTGAACCTGTGACCTTCGGGTTATGAGCCCGACGAGCTGCCAGACTGCTCCATCCCGCGTCCGATTCGACATATGTTGCGTCGAGAGGTGAGACTATAGCAAGGCTTGGCATTTACTGCAAGGACTATCGCGCTTTTAATTGTAAATTAAAACAATCGACCACGTTAAATGGCGTTTCTTAGCTCATCTCTTTTCGTACGTAAGCTAGGTCATCTTCCGTATCTACGCCAGTGGCTGGTGAATTTTCACAGATACTGACTACAATTTTGTATCCTTTATGCAATACACGTAACTGCTCTAAACTTTCCGCCTGCTCTATGGCTGCAGGCCTAATACCTGCATACTGCTTTAGAAAGTCCGCACGGTATGCGTATATACCAATATGACGATATGCCGGCATATTTACCGGTAACTCCAAACCAGATACAAAGGCATCTCTTGGGTATGGAATCGGTGCGCGACTAAAATACAGTGCATGATCGCTTTCATCCAGCACCACTTTAACAACGTTTGGATTAATAAAATCTGCTTTTGACTTAATGGCATAGCAAGCCGTTGCCATGACTGCACTTTGACTTTCGGCTAACTTACTTGCAACATCTATAATTAGTGCCGGCTCAATCATCGGCTCATCACCTTGCACGTTAACAACAATTGCTTCGCTATTCCATCCTTTCGTTAGGGCAACTTCCGCAATACGGTCCGTCCCGCTAACATGGTCTAGCTTAGTCATCATCGCTTCAAATCCGCGCTTAACTACAGCATCATAGATACGCTGATCATCGGTCGCAACAACGACTTGTTTTGCCCCGCTTTCTATAGCGCGTTCAGCCACCCAGACAACCATAGGCTTACCGGCAATATCCAGCAATGGCTTGCCTGGCAAACGAGTACTGGCATAGCGCGCTGGAATAACTACATAAAATTCTGGCAAACTTTGCTTAAGATTACCCAACATTTTCATCTTCAGCTAATTTTCGTGCTTCATCTTCCAACATAACCGGAATACCATCTTTAATTGGATAGGCTAATCTAGCTGATTTCGAAATAAGCTCATTTGTATCTTTATTGTAGGTCAACGGCCCTTTTGTTACAGGACAAACCAATATTTGCAAAAGCTTTGCATCCATTTCATCACCTCAATTATTTTCGTAGTATTTATCGTATTTGTATTTTTTGCAGCTTATTGAGCACTATTTGAATTAGCTCACTATTGATCACTGCGACCACAGGCAAAACCCAATAATTTGGCAGCGCGAATAACTCGCATTTTACCGCATCCTTTTCTGTCATCACAATAATGTCAGCGCTTACATGCTTAAAATCTTGCGACTGAAATTTATGATGATCGGGCAAGGCTAGGCTTTGAAAATGTAAACCTAAGCGACTGAGCTGCTGAAAGAACCGTGCCGGATTACCAATGCCAGCGATCGCTAACACCTGTTTATTTGCAAAAGATTGTGCGTCACATTTAAGACTCTTATCGACTAGATTATAAAAAAAGCCCGACTCCAACTGCATTTCAATGGGCAATATTTTATTATTATTTTTAAAAGATGTATGCGTAACTTTGCCGTTACTTACGACCGCATCGACTGCACTTAATCTTGTAATTGATTCTCTTAATGGACCAGCTGGTAGCAATGCTCCATTACCAAAACCTTTTGTGCCATCCAGCACCACAATTTCAACATCCCGCTTTAAGCGATAATGTTGCAAGCCGTCATCACTAATCACAACATTACATTCTGGATGTATTTTTAAAAGCGCCTGGCCTGCAGCAACTCGATTTTGACTTACAAATACTGGGCAACCAGTACGCTGGGCAATTAACACAGGCTCATCGCCGACTTCTTGTGGATTACTTTGAGGAAAAACGGCTTGAGTCGCTATTGCGGTTCCGCCATAACCACGGCTAATGATGCCCGGTTTATAGCCTGCTATTTGGAGTTGTTCGGCTAACCAAATCACAAGCGGCGTTTTGCCTGTTCCACCTACATTAATATTACCAACAACGATCACTGGAACATTTAGGCGGTAGCTCTTTAGCCAACCATATTTATAGAGTGATTTTCGTACAAAACTTATCAGGCCAAATAGCCATGAAAGCGGCATCAGAAAAATATGCCACAAAGTGAAGCTAAGCCATTGTTTCTGTAGCCAGTTAGCCATTATTATCGGTCGTATTTATTAGCTAAATTGCTTTTGGTACAATTTAGCATAATGACCATTCTGCTGCATTAAAGCTTCATGTGTACCCCATTCAACAATTTTACCTTGCTCCATCACCATAATACGATCCGCGTTTTCTATGGTGCTTAACCTATGCGCAATCACAATGCTGGTTCTATTTTGCATGAGCGTATCTAGCGCGGCCTGAACATGCTGCTCAGATTCGGTATCCAGCGCAGACGTAGCTTCATCTAGCAATAATATTGGCGCATTTTTCAAAATAGCTCGAGCAATGGCAATACGCTGACGCTGGCCGCCAGATAAACGCACGCCTCTATCACCGATTTCATTTTGCAAACCATTGGGCAATTGCTGGATAAACTCCCAAGCATGCGCAGCTTTAGCGGCTTCAATGACCTGTGTTTCAGTTGCGCCACGCAACACGCCGTAAGCAATATTATTGAACACAGTATCGTTAAATAGAATCACATCCTGGCTAACCAATGAAAACTGTTGGCGCAAATTAGCTAGAGGCAACTCGCGCATATCTACACCATCTAGCAATACTTGGCCCTGCTGTAATTCATAAAATCTTGGCAACAAATTCACAAGTGTAGTTTTACCGCCGCCGGAACGACCGACTAAAGCTAACTTTTCACCTGGCTTAATGATAAAACTAATATCGTTCAGCGCAGGACGTTTAGCATTTTTATAACTGAGAGTGACATGATTAAACTCGATTTCGCCTTTGCTTGCCGGCAAAATCTTATCACCAGCATCTAACTCTGGCTCGATGTCGATTACACCAAATACACTTTGGGCGGCGGCAATAGCAACCTGCACTTCTTCATTCATAGCGGTTAAATGTTTAATTGGCGCAATTAGCATTAACAACGCGGCCACAAAGGCGGCAAACTCACCTGCGCTAAAATGTCCAACAGCATAGTAAACTACCAAACCTAAAGATAGTGCCGCCAAAAGCTCCACAACCATGCTGTTAATACCTGACATACGGGCTAAACGGATTTGCATGTGCCGATTCATACCAGTCACTTTTGCAAAACGTTCGTTTTCGTAATCCTTGGCGCCAAAAATTTTCACTATGCGCTGACCAGAAATAGCCTCCTCTGCCACTTTAGTCATTTCGCCGACAGATTCTTGCACTAACTTGCCGGCGTTACGCAGCTTTGGTGTCATGCTTTTTAAGAAGAATGCCATCACAGGCGCAACCAACACAAAAATAAGCGTGAGTCGCCAGTCTAAATACAGCATATAACCTACAATACCAATCGCGGTTAAGGTATCGGTCACTACCGCTGTTGCTGATCGCGTAGCCGCATTAGCCATCTGCTCGACATCGTAGGTAATTTTAGAAACGATAATGCCTGCTGATTGCTCATCGAAATAACTTATAGGCAAAAGCATCAATTTACGAAATACATTCAGCCGCAAATCTTCGACCACGCGACGCGAGACCCATCGCATAGCAAAGCCAGACACAAAGCCAGAAAATGCGCGCACAGCCATTAGCCCGAACAACATTAATGGTAAATAGGAGATTTTATCAGGTGATTGCTTAACGAAACCTTCGTCAGTTACTTGCTTAATTGTGGCTAAAAATGCGGTATTTGTTGCCGACAAAACCACCAATCCAAGTAAGCCAGTTAAAAACACAGCTTTGTATTTCCATGCGTAAGCGAATAAGCGCAGATACAAGGTTTTAGTATTGGGAATATTAATTGCGCTTAATACAGTCGAGGTTTCTTTACGTGTAGATTTCGACATTGTTAGCTTCGAGCACAATTAAATGATAGGTTAAGCCAAACCAATTTTAATTGTAGGGTATGAATGATTTAAGAACCTGATTTAGCTTGAGTTGCAAAGGTGATATGAGTGTAACCGGCAACGCGTGAAGCTTCCATAACATTAACTACTGACTGATGTGTGGTATTGGCATCAGCATTAATAATCACCGTTGGCTCTTTTCCACCTTTTGCGGCTGCTTGTAACGCAGCTCCAATTACGTCAACAGAACCACTAGCTAAGCTTTTATTGTTAACGGTATATCGCCCATTGGCATTGATGCCAACTTCAATAGTCAACGGCTTCTCTTGCGTGGGATTGGCTTCGGCTGTCGGCAAATTGATCTGCAACTCGCTGGTACGAGAAAACGTTGCGCTGACCACCAAGAAAATAATAATGACCAACAATACGTCAATTAAAGGTACGAGATTCATCTCGAGGTCTTCATGGCGCTTTCCACGTTGAAAATTCATAGTGATCCTTTTGCTATTTTGGTCTTGCTAGGTTCATGCTGCTAGAGTTAGTCTCTAAATCAAAAATTATTTAGGCTCGCCGTGAATAGTTTCAACTAGCTTAATGGCTTGCTGTTCCATTTCAACTAATAAGCCATCGACTTTTGATCGGAAATAACGATAAGCAATCATCGCGGGCACGGCAACCACAATACCAGCCGCAGTATTGTAAAGAGCCACTGAAATGCCGCGTGCAAACTGGGCGATATCGTGGCCGGTACTGGTAAACGCACCGAACAATTCAACCATACCAATCACCGTGCCGAGTAAGCCAAGCAATGGAGCAACGGTGGCAATTGTGCCTAGCGTTGATAAGTATTTTTCTAAATTATGCGCGACCGCACGACCCGTTTCCTCAATAGCTTCCTTCGTCCCTTCACGTGAGCTTTTAGCATTTGATAAGGCGCTGGCAAAAACTTGGCCTAATAATGAATGTTGCTCTAAACGGCTAATTGTTTCTTTAGTGATGCCGCCTTTAGCTAACCAAGTCTGCACTTCAGGCAACAAGTTTTTAGGCGCTACGGCATCTTCGCGCAAAGCCAAGAAACGTTCACCGATGATTGCTAGCGCTACCACTGACGCAATAAGAAGCGGCCAAATTGGCCACCCTGCTGCTACAATTATTTGCCACACAGTACAACTCCTAAAAATTAAACGGCTTTAAGCCTACTAAAAACTTCTGAAGCAAAACTTCACCGACTGGCACAGTTTTGACTAAATTTATATGTGCGATACTTTAGCTGTTACTCGGCTTTTGGGCAAGCGACTACTATCATTCAGATGCAAATTATAAGAGACCTAGCATTACAATTCGTACACAAGCAAACACTTTTACTATTCTATAGCACCTAATTCTGAGGTCAACGTATCTTGCCAATAATGCGGATGCTGAGCTCTCCAGCTGGTAGGGGTAATTTTGTTTTTATTACTTAAATTATTCACATAATTAATCACTAGCGCACCATCATAATCTGAGCGATACATTATTGAACCGAATGATTGATAGCGTTCAACAATTAGTGCTTTTGGATGACCAAAGCGGTTTAAATAGCCTGCCGTAAAAATACTCACATTGGGCGCAACCGCAGCAACAAAAGCATCAGTTGAGGAGGTTTTACTGCCATGATGCGGTACCGTTAGCACGTCGCTTTTAAGCCGTTCTGGCACACTATTCAGCAAAGCCAGCTCAGCTGATTTTTCTATATCCCCCGTCAATAATATACTGCCAGCTTGACTTGTTACTTTAAGTACGCAACTACGATTGTTATCTGTAATTTTCTCATCTGCATAACTATCCATCGCGGGATGCAGCACTTCAAACTTCACGTTATCCCACAGCCAAACTTGTCCAGCAAAACAGCTGATTTTATTGTGCGTTTCAGGCGCTTCTATCTTCGTGGAAAATGAACTGGCCAGCCATCTAACCGGCATTAATGCCAATACTGAAGCCATGCCGCCGCTATGGTCAAGATCATTGTGGCTCACTATAAATCCATCAATTTTCGTTATCCCTTCGCCGCGTAAAAACGGCACCACAATGCGACTGCCGGCATCACTTTGTTCATTATATTTTGGGCCAGCGTCATACAGTAAAGTATGTGTTTGCGTTTGCACCACCACACTTAAGCCTTGCCCAACATCTAATACGGTGACTTTCATATCGCCAGCATTTGGCTTGATGGGTGCAATTAGAAGCATAGGCAAGAATCCAATAATTCCTAGCCAGCGCAATGGGAATCCGCGTGGTAACAGCAGCCACAACATGCCTATCATAGCGGGTAATAATGTCCAAATAGCCGGTGCATTTTGTTGCCAAGTAGCCATAGGCAATTGATTCAACCACTTAAGGGCAATCATGCCGAAATCTAAAGCCTTATATGACAAGTTAAGTGGCAGATCAATTGGCAAAAAACTACCCAACAAAGCCAAAGGCGTCACCACAAAACTAATCAGCGGTATAGCGAAAGCATTTGCGATGGGCGAAATAAGTGAAGCTTGATTAAACATGACCAGCAACAATGGCACCATACCGATAGTGACGGCCCACTGCGTTTGTAAGGCCGACTTAAACCAGTGAGTTTGCCCAACACGCGCACCCAATGCATAAGCCAACATGGCTACTGCGCCGAAAGATAACCAAAACCCTGGTGAATTAACCGACCAAGGATCAAGCAACACAACGATAAATAGTGCAACAGCCAACACTTGAGAGATAACCAACTGCCGACCAGACCACAAAGCAACAGCAAAAACCAGCAGCATATAAAAAGTGCGCTGCGATGGCACCGAAAAACCGGCAATAAGCGCATAAGCAAAGGCCGTCACCGTGCCAGCAATGACCGCCGCTTTACGGGTCGGTAAACGCATCATCAATCTGGGGCTGCGTCGCCAAATAAAACTAACCAAACCAAATGCCATACCAGCCAGCATAGTAATATGCAAGCCTGAAATGGACACCAAATGACTGATGCCGGTGCGTAAAAATACCTGCCAATCTTCCACTTTAATTTGGCTATCGTCGCCCATCACCAAGGCTTGAATGATTCCTAAGTAAGGCTTTCCTTTTAAAACCTTTGCGATACGTTGTTTTATATTTTCGCGCAAATGCTCAATGATATAACTTGGCTGCCAAACAAAATTACTTAACTTCTTGTTTTCTGTATGACTTTTAATGGTGCCCATTGCC
This sequence comes from uncultured Pseudomonadota bacterium, assembly GCA_903926935.1. Classification (GTDB taxonomy): domain Bacteria; phylum Pseudomonadota; class Gammaproteobacteria; order Burkholderiales; family Methylophilaceae; genus Methylotenera. The sequence continues at coordinate 10,309 of CAIYLB010000197.1, read as the reverse complement.
CTTAGGTTTTCACTTAGCGCCCATGATTCAAAATCAAAACCATGCGGGTTGGCCGTCCCATGTGGTCGCTTTAGCCGCACAGATAACTGCCAGCGTTCACCAGCTTTAAACTGATTTAATGCTACTGAAGGCGCTTCAGTATTCGCAAGTTGATCCGGCCGGTTACTGTAATTTTGATATGCGCCATATTGGTTAAGGCTAATATGCTGTGGAACTACCGCGTCTTTAGTGATTGTTTTTTCTACATCAAATTTAAATCTGACACCGCGCTCGGTGAGCTCTGGCACGCTGGCAACTACGCCTATCACTTGGAGTGTTCTTTGCTCCCAAGCGTGCGGAAGCTCATCGCTCATACGCCATAAAGCAAAACCACTAGACCAACAGAAGCCAAAAATGAAAGCGAGTACGCCAAACAAAAAACCGTTTAAAACTTTATGGGAATGACTGTAAGCAGAAAAACGCGGGTGAAATTGCGTCAACAATATAATCGGCATCATCACAGCGCTGAATATCAGCCAATGCAGACTAGGCAACTGCGCTAACTGTTGTACGCTCCAAGCACCAAACACAAACATCAGTGCGGCAACAATCATGGTTTATATTGAGATTAACATCTGCAAAATGATGTACTCAAGCCGCACAAGCCTCAAATATTCATGAGCCAGTGTATTCATAAAGCAAGTATATTCATAAAACTAATGACTTAATCAACACTGCGGCTTAAATCGCTTGCAATCGGCCATCAGCCAACTGATATTGCCGCTGCATCTTTTTAGCCAACTCTAAGTCATGCGTCACCACCACCAAACTTAGTTGTTGCGTTTGATTCATCTCTAGCAGTAAATCAAAAACTGCGTGTGCCGTATGGCGATCAAGATTGCCCGTCGGCTCATCAGCCAAGATACATTTCGGCTTAGTTACCAGCGCACGTGCCACCGCTGCACGCTGACGCTCACCACCAGAAAGCTCACCCGGCATGTGTTCTAAGCGGTGCTGCAATCCAACTTTGGTGAGTGTTTCTGCTGCAATTGTGAGTGCTTGCTCGCGCGCCATGCGCCGAATTAGCAAGGGCATCGCTACATTTTCTAAGGCAGTAAATTCTGGCAACAAATGATGAAACTGATAGACAAAGCCTAGCGATTGATTACGCAATAAGCCTTTTTTTGTTTCGCTCATATCAGCTAAATCTTGGTTAAGAATCCGTACTTGGCCGCTACTCGGGACATCTAAACCGCCTAACAAATGCAATAAAGTGCTTTTGCCTGAGCCTGAAGTGCCAACGATTGCCACTTGCTCACCGGCGCTCACGTTTAAATCAATGCCATTCAGCACGGCGACTTCTAGGCCATGATAAGTTTTATACAACTCGCTACAAGAAACAATATTGCTCGCCATATTATTGTTAACGCTACTCATATCTTAATGCCTCAGCAGGATTAATCTTACTGGCTTTCCAGCTAGGATATAAAGTGGCGATTAAGCTCAGAATAAACGAAGTAATCACAATGGTACTTACATCTGACCACACCAACTCAGAAGGCAAGTCGCTAATATAATACACCTCTTTTGCTAAAAACTGCACATGAAACAAGCCTTCAATAAACGGAATAATTGTAGCGATATTCAGCGCAATAATAATACCGAACAACGCGCCTAGAACAGTACCAATAACGCCGATTAAGGCGCCTTGAATAATGAAAATCAACATAATACTGCTTGGACTAGCGCCTAGCGTACGCATAATTGCAATGTCCGCACGTTTATCCGTCACCGCCATCACTAGCGTGGAAACAATATTAAACGCAGCAACCGCCACAATTAAAGTTAAAATAATAAACATCACGCGCTTTTCCATTTGCACCGCTTTAAAAAAGTTAGCGTGCTGCTGTGTCCAATCTGTTACGTAATAACTGCCGTATTGACTAGCGGACTGGTTTAATTGGTCAGAAATCACGGCAGCAATCGCCGGCGCGTTAAACAAATCATCTAACTTTAAGCGCACACCAGAGACTTTACCATCCATGCGATACAACTTAGCCGCATCGTCCAAATGAATCAGCGCTAAGCCCGCATCATATTCATACATGCCGATTTGGAATAAGCCAACCACAGTAAATTGTTTTAAGCGGGGCACCACGCCAGCCGGCGTAAACTGGCCTTGTGGCGCCATTACCACCACTTTATCGCCCATTTTTGCTCCTAGTGCAAAGGCTAGATCAGCACCTAAAATAATGCCAAATTCACCTGAACGCAGGTCAGTTAACTGACCTGCCTTCATATGACTACCTAAATCCGCCACTTTATCTTCAGCCGCCGGCAACACACCGCGTACAATTGCGCCCTGTACGCCTTGGTCGTAGCTCAACATCGCCTGTGCAGTAATATATGGCGCGCTGGCCAATACATGCTCACGCTTAAGTGACGATTCAGCAATCGTAGGCCAATCACTCAGCGTATTATTACTACCGGTAATTTCCAAGTGCGAAGCCACGCCTAAAATGCGCGTGCGCAACTCTTTTTGAAAGCCATTCATCACCGATAGCACCACAATTAAAGCCGCCACGCCTAGCGCAATGCCTATCATGCTGGTCAGTGAAATAAACGAAATAAAATGATTCTTGCGCTTAGCCCGCGTGTAACGCATGCCTACGAACAATTCAAATGCGAGCAATTTAGAAGCTAATGATTTTAAGGGTTTCAACATAAGCTAAATTCTAACAGGCTTATAGACCTGCTTAGAAACATATTGCAGCGCTTATCTGATAAAATCACAGCAATTATTACAGGCGCTATCATGTTTACAGGCATCATTCAGACCATAGGTCAAATAGAACACGTTTCCGCCTTGGGTGACGACGTAAAACTCAATATTGGCTGTGCAGGCTTAGATATGCGCGACGTAAACATAGGTGATAGCATTGCAGTGAATGGCGTTTGCCTGACTGCTGTTTCGTTTAGTGAATCGCATTTTGAGGCACACGTTTCTAAAGAAACCTTATCGGTAACGGTCGGGTTAGCTGCTGAAAATACTGTGAATCTAGAAAAAGCATTGCGCCTTAGCGATAGGCTAGGCGGACATTTGGTGAGCGGCCATGTGGATGGCGTCGGCGAAGTGGTGCTTTTTGAGCAGCTTGGCGATTGTTGGAAATTAGATATTCGTGCGCCACATGCCATTTCAAAATATATTGCGGTTAAAGGCTCCATTTGCGTAAACGGTGTGAGCCTGACGGTAAATACCGTGGCAGGAGATGTATTTAGCATGAATTTAATTCCACATACTTTAGAAAAGACTACACTGCAATTTTTAAAAGCGGGGTGCAAAATTAACCTAGAAGTTGACCAAATTGCCCGCTATGTTGAACGAATGGCTGAATGGGCGACTGACAAATAACAAAATATACATCTTAAAACACAACCAAATAAATCTCTTGCTTGATTGGCAACATAAATGAACAACAGCACTAACAGCGAAAATATTAAAATCAGCTCTGCATTAGAGATTATTGCAGAAATAAAGCTAGGCCGCATGGTAGTTTTGGTGGACGATGAAAATCGTGAAAATGAGGGCGATTTGGTGCTTGCGGCTGAGTTCGCAACCGCTGAACACATCAACTTTATGGCTAAATACGGTCGTGGGCTAATCTGCTTAACCTTAACTGAAGCGCATTGCGATCAGTTAAATCTGACCAAAATGGTACAAAAAAACGGTGCGCGCATGGGGACCAATTTCACCGTTTCTATTGAAGCGGCTGAAGGCGTGACCACTGGCATTTCTGCGGCAGACCGAGCGCGTACCGTGCAAGCGGCAGTAGCAAAACATGCCAAACCAGAAGATATTGTTAGCCCTGGCCATATTTTTCCACTAGCAGCCATGGATGGCGGCGTGTTAGTGCGTGCTGGCCATACTGAGGCGGGTTGCGATTTAGCGCATTTGGCTGGCTGCGAGCCGACCAGCGTCATTTGCGAAATTTTAAAAGATGACGGCAATATGGCGCGCCTGCCAGATTTAATGATTTTTGCCGCTGAGCACCAGCTTAAAATCGGCACGATTGCCGACTTAATCCAGTACCGTGCGCAAACAGAACGTTTGGTTGAACGCTCCGCCGAGCGCGTGATACAAACACCTTACGGTGAGATGAAACTGATTGCGTATCACGATAAAATTGCCAAAGAAACGCATTTAGCCTTAATAAAAGGCACGCCTACTCCTGAGCAAGAGGTGCTGGTGCGCGTGCATGAGCCACTTTCAATTTTTGATTTATTAGATAGCACAAGTTGCTCGCACAGCTGGAATACTTTGGATGCCATGAAAGTCATCGCTAATGCCGAAGTTGGTGTAATGGTGTTATTGCATCAGCAAGAAACTGGCGATATGATTATTGAGCGCATTAAAGGCGCAGATGAACCGATTCGGATTAATCAAGAGCTACGCACTTACGGCATAGGCTCACAAATATTACTCGATTGCGGTGTGGGTAAAATGAAACTCATGGCAACGCCACGAAAAATGCCTAGCATGGCGGGCTTTGGTTTAGAAGTAACTGGCTATTTGGAAGCAGATAAAAAATAATCAGACTTTAATTAGTCGCACCACACTTCAGATTCAGTAGTAACAAATAATTTTATATAGGGTGAAATAAGCACATTGGAAAACGTTAATCTTACTGGCCACTTTCTCATCGCGATGCCATCAATGACAGATCCATTCTTTGCGAAATCTGTCACTTTTATCTGCACACATAATCAAGAAGGCGCGATGGGCGTAATGATTAATCGCCCGTCTGATGTGACTTATGAAACATTATTTGAAAAAATTAATGTCGAATTGCTCAATGGCTTAGTCGCGCAGCACCATGTTTTATATGGCGGTCCAGTGCAACCAGAACGCGGCTTTGTGCTGCATGAAACTGTCGCCGGCGAATGGGATAGCACTATTGCCATTAGCGAGCAAATTGCACTTACTACCTCAAAAGATATATTAGAGTCAGTTGCCATCGGTGTTGGGCCAGAAAAAATGTTGCTTGCGCTCGGTTATGCCGGCTGGACGCCTGGCCAACTAGAAGAAGAAATCAAGCAAAATTCTTGGTTATCCGTGCAAGCCAAAGACGTAGAAACGCTGCATAAAATTTTGTATGAAACCAAGCATGACGAAAAACTTAATGCCACGCTGGCACTGTTAGGTGTAGATCCAGCAATGCTTTCAGACGTGGCAGGCCACGCCTAATGTCCTTAGATAGCCACATAAACCCAACTGGGCACGGCCAATTAATTGACAACGAAAACGTTTACGATGCAAAAATCGTACTAGCAAGCACAGCGTTATGCTTTGATTTTGGCGAGCAGCGCATAGGCGTTGCGGTGGGCGAGCATTTATTAGCCAGCGCTAACCCACTCACCACGATTGATAACGAGAGTAATGAAGTTCGCTTTGAGATAATCACCAAGCTGGTTAAAGAATGGCAACCCAAACTACTTATTGTTGGCTTGCCATTAAGTTTAGATGGCACTGAAACTGCCATTACGCAACTGTGCAAAAAGTTTGCCCGACGCTTGAATGGCCGTTTTAACATTCCGGTAATGATGATAGACGAGCGTTACAGCTCCGTTGAAGCCAGTGATATGTTGAACCAAACCGGCGTTAAAGGCCGTGCGCAAAAAGCCATGTTAGACCAAGTAGCGGCACAAACGATATTGCAGAGCTATTTTGATAGTTGCAGATTCAGCTAAAAAATAATGGGTAATATTTATTCTGTGATTCATTTGGTTGAAAGTCGCTGAATTTAAAATTAACAGTATCAATTGATTCAATTAGTGAGCACCAGCTGGAACATCCACTTAACTGCCTGCCAGTTACAACAGTCGACTCACAGGAGGCTGTGGCAATAAGAATACACGAATATGGCGATCTAAATCTATACCTTGTAAATTAGGTTGACATATGTATTCACTTGGATACAATGTTCGTATGATGTACCTCATTCAGCAAACAGAGTCATTTGAAGAATGGCACGAATCCATCAAAGATTTACGTGCCAAGGTCGCCATAGCGAGACGAATAGAACGTGCTGAAAATGGCAATTTAGGTGATGTGAAGTCTGTTGGTGATGGTGTCTCAGAGATGCGTATTGATATTGGGGCGGGCTATCGAGTTTATTACACCATACGTGAAAAAGTAATGGTGTTTTTATTGGCTGGAGGCACTAAGAGCTCCCAGCAATCGGATATTAAGAAAGCCGTTCAATTGGCCAAGGAGTTCTAAACCATGCAAAAAATTCAAAAATTAAAAGTATTTGATATCACCCGCCATCTTGATAGCGAAGAGGCAATTGCGGAGTATTTGTCACAAGTTTTACATGATGGTGACAATGATGAACTCATCCGCGCTCTTGGTCATATTGCTAAGGCTAAAGGAATGACTGCCGTTGCTAAAGAATCTGGCTTAGGCCGTGAAAGTCTATATAAAGCACTAAGCGTAGGATCGCAACCTCGTTTTGAAACCATCTCCAAAGTTATTAATGCACTTGGCTTAAAGATTAGCGTTCACGCTTAGTTCAGGACCATTTCATTTGTCTGACCATATCAGATGGTAATGATCTAAAAAACTGGGACACCAATGTAAGTGCAAAAAGTTTGCCCGACGCTTGAATGGCCGTTTTAACATTCCGGTAATGATGATAGCCGAGTGTTACAGCTCCGTTGAAGCCAGTGATATGTTGAATCAAACCGGCGTTAAAGGCCGTGCGCAAAAAGCCATGTTAGACCAAGTAGCGGCACAAACCATATTACAGAGCTATTTTGATAGTTGCAGATTCCGCTAAAATAATGGGCATCTGAATTCTGTGATTGATTTGTCTGAAATCACTGGATTTAAAATTAACAGTATCAGTTGATTCAATTATTAAGTTAATGAACACCGACTTTAGATCGAGCTCAAACGCAACAATTAATGAGCAAGGGCCGAAACATCTCCATTACTGACGGCATCGACAGTCAGCCTAAATGGGCTCTAAAATAGATTACCCAAACAAACAAACCAATGAAGCAGGGAGCGGGGTTTCAAAGCACTCAGTATGCCCCGCAAATCTATCACCTCTATTCCCATTCATCGGCTTATAAGGGTAGTACTTACCATGCTCAACTATTATTTTTTGTTCGATTTGATACGCATCTTTTAAAGTAGTTTTCTTTTCTTTAAGCACATATATCTTATAGCCTGTTTTAGCGTAACCACTAAACCTCTCTTTAATTGTCGTGACAGTAATGCCTACTTTAAAGAAAAGTTCATTCTCTGATGAAAATTGAATGTAATAGACCGTTGCTGGACTTAATGCAATTTCTGGATTTTCACTTATTAACTCATCTGTGTAATAACCAACTAGGTTCTCATCGGCACACTTTCGACACCCAGCTTTTAAGTGTGTATGTGGTAATTGCTCAAACAATCCATGCGTTGGACAAACAATTTTGACAGGCGCAAAGGATGACTTGTAATCAACTTGTGAATAATCAAACTTATCTCCATGTTGCAAGCGAGCTTCAAGTACAAACTTATCAAGACTCTTTACTAGCTTTTTACCTGTAGATTCAAAGCCACATTTTTTGCAACCTTTGCCTGATAAATGCTCTTGAACTCCTTGGCTAAATTCACCATGTATAGGACAGTTAATTATTACTGGCAACTTACTATCAATAATATTTACTTTTGAGTAGTCATATTTGTTTCTATGAATATCTATCGCCCTACTAGTGAATTGGGCATTAGTAATTCTTCGATCTTTATTTACTGAGGTACTTGAACATTTTGGACAGCCATAAACTGCTCTTAAATGAGTAGATGGAGTTTGCTCAAACTTACCATGAATAGGACATGTTATTTTCACTTTCTGAAGTGCCGATTTGTAATCTACCGATGAGTAATCGAACTTATCACCATGAACTTTGATTGCTTCTGAAGTAAATTTATTAAGAGTCCACTTTTCCCCAGCGGCACTTATTTTAAATCCACAATCCGGGCATCCATTACCAGAAAGATGATTGCTCGCTTGCTGAAGGAAAATTCCGTGCTCAGGGCAAATAATTTCAACTTTATCTTTGCCTCTTTTATACTCAACTTTTGAGTAGTCATAAATATAACCATGAATATTATTAGCCTCCGCAATAAATTCAACCGTTGATTTACGAGTACGATTCGACTGCGCAGATTTAGCACATTTTAAACAACCTTTACCTTGCAAATGGTTACTAGGCGCCTGACTAAATTCCCCATGAATCGGGCAAATTATCTTTACAGAAGTTTTGCTGTTTAAGTAGATTGCTTTATCGTAGTTATACTTATCACTATGAATAATTTTCGCCCTAGCAATAAAACTTGAATTATTATTTACTAAAGACATGCTCTACAGGGATATTAATTTTTGACATTTGAAGATGATATTACCTAACATACTAATTTCAAAGAAATATAAACCACATTAGTAATCAGCCATTGTTTCCTCATGAATCACACATGTGAATAGAATATATTTAATATTCATCGAAGTGAGTATCAAAGGATTTGTATCCTACATGTGGAGCAATTGCTTGATGCAATCTAACTGCTAAAGGTTCAACAATAGCCCATGCTGGGTAAGTTTTATATCCGGTTTGAATGTAACGTAATCCCATGTTTTGATTAATCCTCATTAGCAACTCAATAGCAGACAAATCCTTTTCGTTTTCTTTAAAAAGGCTCAGCAACCCTAGATCTATAGCCTTTTGATAACATTTATGAATGTTGTGTCCATACTTCTTTGAGGATAGCTCATTTAAGGTAAATCCATGATGGCGAAGGTAGGCTTTAAGAGTAAGTTCCACACCATGTAATGCTAGAAAGTATGCAGGGATTGGCGAAGAAAAATCATGAAGATGGTGTTTGCCAAGTTCTTTATCAACTAGGCGAGCGGCCTGTATGTACTCATAAGCATAACGAGCCAGTCCAGTTGGGGTCGTTCTATCCTCGTCATTTGATTGTGATGCGGGGGCTTGATTTGTCATAGGACATTCTAGCTTGAATTTTCAGTAGAGTGCTAACGTCCCGATATTTATACCGAACTTAAGCCGCTACTGACATCTAGCCCCAGAACAGAAAAAGCTTCACGTCGCTGCAGGTCTTTAGATTCTGACTCACCAATTAGGCTCGAACTAATGTCACTAAATGACCCCTACTGACTGATTTACCCCCTTAATTCAAGCCACTTAGACGATATTCAGTCAAATTTGCCGATGACACCAATAGGCTGAATATGACGTTATACCAACGATGGCTATATGGAAGGTTAATCTCTGAGTTAATTTGCCAAATCAATCACAGAATACGGCCACCAAAAATAATTAACTCTCACCATTTAACCCTAATCATTTAGACACTGGCATATAGCCGAACTGAGCGCACTGGTAAGCATATTCAGTATTGGTATTATTTGTTATTGACGGTGCTGGATCCCGACCTTCGTCGGAATGACGAGTTGGTGATATTTTTATTAAAAACCGTGTCATTGTAGTTTCGTGCAAAGCATACAAAATACAAGTAAAATGGCGCCATGAGCTCAAACGACATCAAACTTCCTCATGCAGAAGATCTGCTTAATACCTTAGCGCAAAAGCTTAAGCCTTTGTTGCAGGCCAATACGGCATTAGTCGGCATTCAAAGTGGCGGTGTTTGGCTAATGCAAAGGTTGCTAGTGTTACTAGAAAATGACATTAAGGCCTATGCGATTGAACATGGCACATTGGATGTGTCATTTTATCGAGACGACTATGATCAGCGCGGCTTAAAAGCAGAGAATCGCCCGAGCCAAATTCCATTTGAGGTTGAAAACAAGCATATTATTTTAATCGATGATGTGTTCTATACCGGCCGTACCACGCGCGCGGCTATGAATGAGTTGTTTGATTATGGTCGCCCTGCCAGCATCACCTTGGTGGCACTGGTTAATCGTGGCGGACGTGAATTGCCGATTGCACCACAGATTACAGCCGCAGACATACTCTTGGATGCGTCACATAATTTACAGTTAATACAAGATGTAGATGGCAATTTGAGCCTAAAACTAAATGCTTCTATCCCACAAAACCAATCGAGTAGAACTCAAGTATGAATAACCCTCAATTAGATGCTGACGGCCGATTACGACACCTTCTATCGATTGAAGGTTTACCCAAAAGAATATTAAATCAAATTTTAGACACCGCAGAATCGTTTGTTGGTGTAGCCGAGCGCGAAGTTAAAAAAGTGCCTTTATTACGCGGTAAAACCGTATGCAACCTGTTC
>CAIYLB010000196.1 GCA_903926935.1 uncultured Pseudomonadota bacterium | reverse complement strand
GTAATACTACTAAGCACCCAGACTCTTTAGATACCTTAGATTCGACTGAATCCATCGCCATCAATAGCACCAATGTTTGTGCCGCGGAAAAGAACTTGAATGATATTTTGATGCTAGTCATTAATCACACGGCTCCACACAAGGCCGTAGTTGTTTTTGATACGGCTTGTGAATTAGCAAAAACGTTGACGCAGGCTTATAAGTGCTGCCTACCAGACGCGCAATTTATCGATTTTAGCAAAAATACGCCAGAGGCTGTGCTGGCCGTGTTTTCTGGCTTAGTTGCATTAGACTTGGTCATTTTGGTTCAATCGACCAACTTCAGATTAGAGGCTTTTCGCATACGTGTTGAGCTGTTTAAGCGCGGCCTCAAGGTGATTGAGCATCCGCATTTAAGCCGCATGGTGGGTGAAGAAGTGTGTTACTACATAGACTCGCTGGCTTATGACGCGAAATATTTTCGCGGTGTCGGTAACCGTCTTAAAGCCCTTATCGACCAAGCGCAATATGGTTGCCTAGACAGCGGCGGCAATCAGTTTCCCGGTGCGCGATTAGTCTTTGGTTCAGCTTTCGAATCGGCCAAACTCAATGTGGGAGATTACAGTGAAATGCAAAATGTCGGTGGGCAATTTCCCATTGGTGAAGTATTCACCGAGGCGCTCGATCTTGAATCTGTGCATGGCCGTGTGCGCATCTTTGCTTTTGGCGATATTCATTACAGAGTGAACCGCCCAGTTATGCCGATTACTTTAATTATTGAAAAAGGCCAAGTGGTTGCCACTGAAGATAGCACCCCAGAATTTGACGTGGTACTGGCTAATATTCGTGCTGATGAACAAGTGGTTTGGCTACGCGAAATCGGCTTTGGTTTGAACCGCGCTTTCAGCAAAGACCGTAGCGTTAGCGATATAGGCAGCTTTGAGCGTATGTGCGGTGTGCATTTATCTTTAGGCGCCAAGCATGGCGTTTACGGCAAACCCAATTTCAAACGTGGTGATGGCAAATATCACATAGATGTATTCGCTGTCACTGAACAAGTCACACTAGACAAACAAGTGATTTACCGTGATGGTGCTTGGTGTGTTGCTTTGGAATAAGGCTCAGAATAAAAAGAAGCGCCCTTATACTGTATAATTCTGTTCTTTTATTGCACTGAAAAACGTCATGGAAGCCGAACAACTCAATATTATATCCAATCGCCTAGTCGATTTAGTCGAGCGCAATAACGCCCTTCGGGGGTATCTTTGACTTTGAGACTAAGTCGCAACGCTTAGAAGAAGTGAACGGGTTGATGGAAGACCCTAACATTTGGAATAATGCTGAAAAAGCGCAAAAACTAGGCAAAGAAAAACGCAGTTTAGAGTTGATTGTGCATAATCTACAAAGCTTAGAAACCAATTTAAAAGACGCTAAAGAGCTTTTCGATATGGCGCGTGAAGAGGCCGATGACGATACGCTAACCAGTGTGCAAACCGATTCGCAAGCCTTGGAAAAACAAATCGCCGAGATGGAATTTCAACGCATGTTTTCTGGTGAGCTAGATAGCGCCAATTGTTTTGTGGAATTTCAGTCAGGCAGTGGCGGCACTGAAGCGCAAGATTGGTGCAATATGTTGTTACGTATGTATTTACGCTACGCTGAGCGCAAGGGATTCAAAGTAGAAGTGTTGGAACTTTCAGATGGCGATGTGGCCGGTATTAAAGGCGCATCTATTAAGATTACCGGTGATTATGCATACGGAACGCTGCGCACTGAAAATGGTGTGCATCGATTGGTGCGCAAATCGCCTTTTGATTCTAACGCCAAGCGCCACACCAGTTTTGCCAGCGTGCAGATTTTTCCTGAAGTGGATGACAGCATTCAAATTGATATTAACCCGGCTGATTTGCGCGTTGATACCTACCGCGCGTCTGGTGCGGGTGGGCAGCACATCAATAAAACTGATTCAGCGGTGCGAATTACGCATATTCCCACCGGCGTGGTGGTGCAGTGTCAAAATGACCGCTCGCAACACCGAAACCGCGACGAGGCGATGAGCATGCTAAAGGGTGCGTTGTATAACTTAGAGTTAAACAAGCGTAATGCAGATAAACAAGCGCTTGAAGATGCTAAAACCGACATCGGATGGGGGCATCAAATTCGCAGTTACGTGTTAGACCAAGGCCGCATTAAAGATTTGCGCACTAACGTAGAAATTGGCAATACCCAAGGCGTGCTAGATGGCGACCTAGACCCATTTATTATGGAAAGTTTGAAACAGGGAGTTTAAGAATGAGCGATAAGCAAAATATTGAAGCTAAACAAGCTAACGAAAATAACGTTAATGAAAATCACAGTGATGAAAACCACGTAATCGCTGAGCGCCGCGAAAAGCTTAAAGCCATACGCGAATCAGCAAAAACCAATGGTGGCGCGGCTTTTCCTAATGATTTTAAACCGCAACATAAAGCCGCAGATTTAGCCGTAGCGCATTCAACAAAAGAAAATGAAGCGTTTGAGGCTGAGCCAGTCAATGTAGTGGTGGCTGGTCGCATGATGCTAAAACGTGTGATGGGTAAAGCGAGCTTTGCAACGATTCAAGATGGTAGCGGCGATAACGCCGGTAGCCGTATTCAGCTTTATGTGGCTAAGGATGCGATTGGCGAAGAGCTTTACGAGCAATTTAAACATTGGGATTTAGGCGACTTTTTAGGTGCAGCCGGTCACTTGTTTAAAACTAAAACTGGCGAACTTTCAATTAAAGTCACTGAAATTCGTTTACTGACAAAATCATTACGCCCGCTGCCAGAAAAGTTTCACGGCTTGCAAGACCAAGAAGTGAAATATCGCCAGCGTTATGTCGATTTAATTACCAGTGAACAAACACGTGCGACTTTTGTAGCGCGTAGCAAAGTAGTTTCTGCGATTCGTAACTTCATGATTCAAAATGAATTCTTGGAAGTTGAAACGCCAATGTTACATCCGATTCCTGGTGGCGCATCAGCTAAACCATTTATCACGCATCACAATGCGTTAGACATGCAAATGTATATGCGTATTGCGCCTGAATTATATTTAAAGCGTCTAGTTGTTGGCGGCTTTGAGCGCGTGTTTGAAGTAAACCGTAACTTTAGAAACGAAGGCTTAAGCGTTCGCCATAACCCAGAATTCACCATGATGGAATTTTATGCGGCTTATACCGATTATCAATGGTTAATGGATTTTACTGAAAACTGTATTCGTACTGCCGCTATCGCTGCTCGTGGTACTGCCGTGTTGGAATATCAAGGCCGTGAGTTGGATTTAAGCAAACCGTTTCAACGCTTAACGATAGTTGGCGCCATTCAAAAATACGCGCCTAGTTATAGTTTAGAGCAGTTGAACAATGAAGCTTTTTTACGTGAAGAAATTCTAAAACATGGCACAAAACCATTCGACCATGCAGGTTTGGGCGCATTACAATTAGCGCTTTTTGAAGAAACTGCCGAAAGCCAATTATGGGAACCGACCTATATTATTGACTATCCAGTAGAAGTTTCACCGTTGGCGCGCGCTTCAGATGCAAACCCGGAAATCACCGAGCGTTTTGAGTTGTTTATCTGCGGGCGCGAAATTGCCAATGGTTTTAGCGAACTTAATGATGCTGAGGATCAAGCAGCACGCTTCCACGCGCAAATGAAAGCCAAGGAAGCTGGCGATCATGAAGCCATGTTCTACGATGCTGATTTTATTCGCGCTTTAGAATACGGCATGCCGCCAGCCGGTGGTTGTGGAATTGGTATAGATCGTTTAGTAATGATGATTACCGACAGCGCCAGTATTCGTGATGTGATTTTATTCCCGCACATGCGCGCAGAATCCTAGTATTTCTAGACTTTTCTAGGAGCGATTAAAACCGCCACGCTAATTAAATTTAGCGGGCGGTTTTTTATTGTTGTAAAAAAACAACGAAACTCATGCAAAAAACCACTAATTAGTTATGTGTCATCAAATTGTAATATTCAGATAACAAAATGCATCTTGTTGAAAAACATAACTGCAACATAATTTAACTAAGGGAATTTTAAATGAATTTTAAACTAAGTAACTTGGTAGCTGCAACACTAGCTGGCTCAATGTTAATGGGATTTGGCGCTAATGCAATGGCTGATTCAACAACAGATATCGTTAACGCGCTAGTAGCTAAAGGCGTATTAACAGAAGAAGAAGGCGCTTTATTAACTAAAGGCCGTACAGACGAAGCTGCTGGTCAAGCTAAGGCAATCAAAAAAGCAGGTAAATTAACTATTTCTGATGCTGTTGATTCAGCAACAGTCTATGGTGATATTCGTGTACGTCATGAAACACGTTCGGCGACAACTAATGAAACTGGTAATAAAGATTATGAACGTAATCGCGAGCGCTACAAGATCACTTTAGGTGTTAAAACTGATGCAGATAATGGTCGCTGGTACTCAGACCTAGCATTAGCAATGGGAACAGAAGGCCGTTCTGATAATGCTACATTTGGTGGTGCTAGCACTGTAACAAATGGTAATGCACCAAAAGAAGCTCTTTTTGTTAAGCGTGCAATGGTTGGTTTTAAAGCTACTGATTGGCTAGCGTTAGAAGCAGGCCGTATATCTAATCCATTATATACAACACAAATGGTTTGGGATGCGGACTTAACATTTGATGGTGCTGCAGCTAAGATGAACTTCAAACAAGGTGAATCTAAATTCTTCGTAACCGGTGCAGCTACTCAATATAGAGGCGATGATAAACAATACAGTACTGGTAGTAACCAAAGTGCTAACAACGTATTTATGGCTCAAGCAGGCTTCGACACACCACTAACTAATGAAGCTAAAGCTAAAGCAGCAATTACTTTCTATAAATATGGCAGCACGAATAATACGGGTGGTATTTTCAAACCTACACTTGCTGCAAATGGTGCACTAGGCGGAAATGTTATCGGTACTAACAATTTAGATATAATTGAAGTTCCTGCAGAATTAAGCTATAAATTATCTGATGTAAACAGTATTAAAGTATTCGGTGACTGGGTAATCAATACTGATGCCAATGGCCGTGCTACTGCAGCTGGTGATACATCTAGCGCTAAAGATGATGACACTGCATGGTTACTTGGTATGGAATACAAGAATCAAGCAGGCAAGAAAGCGGCTGCTGGTGATTACAATGCTAAGATCTGGTATCAAGAAACTGGTCTTTATGCGCTTGACCCAAATGCAGTTGACTCTGACTTCTTCGATTCTAAAATCAACGTAAAAGGTACTGTATTTAAAGCTGAATACCTTGCCGCTGATAATGTATATGTTAACTTTGCATACGGACATGGCACGCGCAAGAATTCTGCTGCGCAAACAGCTGGCGTTGCTGGTGATACGGGTTTTAACCTAAAAGACTTTGACTTATTGCAATTAGATCTAACTTACAAATTCTAAGAATCACTTCTTAGTCTTAGTAAAACTAAAACCCGCTTCGGCGGGTTTTTT
>CAIYLB010000195.1 GCA_903926935.1 uncultured Pseudomonadota bacterium | reverse complement strand
GTGACACTTTTAGCTAAGTTTCTCGGTTTATCCACATCCGTGCCTTTAATTAAAGCTACATGATAAGCCAGCAATTGTACTGGGATAGTATGCAAAATAGGTGACAACACACCTACGTGCCGCGGTGTTCGTATAACGTGCACACATTCACTTTCAGCAAAATGGCTATCCGCGTCTGCAAAAACGAATAGCTCGCCACCACGCGCTTTTACTTCTTGCATATTAGATTTTACTTTTTTCAGTAATTTATCGTTTGGCGCGATAACAACTACGGGCATATCGGTATCCACCAAAGCCAATGGACCGTGCTTTAACTCACCAGCAGGATAGGCTTCAGCATGAATATAGGAAATCTCTTTAAGCTTTAAAGCGCCTTCTAGCGCAATTGGGTAGTGGATGCCACGACCTAAGAATAAAGCGTGATGTTTATCGGCAAAACAAGTGGCCCATTCCCTAATTTGTGGCTCTAAATTAAGCGCATTTTGTACGCTGCCACCTAATTGCCTGAGTGCGGTTAAATATTCATGTTCTTCTTCATCACTAAGTACGCCGCGTTGCTTGGCCAGTGTGGCAGCTAAAGTAAATAATGCCACTAATTGGGTAGTGAATGCCTTGGTAGAAGCCACGCCAATTTCTGCCCCTGCACGTGTGTAGAACACCAGTTTGGAGGCGCGTGGGATGGCGCTTTCCTGTACATTACAAATTGATAGTGTAAGGTTTTGACCTAATGATTTTGCGTGCTTTAATGCTTCCATCGTGTCTAGTGTTTCACCTGATTGTGAAATAGTCACAATTAACTGGCGTGAATTTGGTACAGAAACGCGATAGCGGTATTCACTGGCAATTTCAACATTAGTGGGTAATTTGGCTATGCTTTCTAACCAATATTTTGCTGTTAGTGCAGCGTAGTAGCTAGTACCAGCGGCGAGTATCAAGATACTATCAACTTGGCTGAACACTTCACTGGCGGCATCACCAAACAGGGCAGGGGAAAAGCTACTGTCATCAATCAGCGCTTCTATGGTATCTGTGAGCGCTTTTGGTTGTTCATGGATTTCTTTTTGCATAAAATGTGCGTAAGGGCCAAGCTCCATGCTGGCCAATGACACGTCACTCATATGTATTTTGCGTTCAATAATGTTGCCATCACGGCCAAATATAGTTACACCATCACGGCTTACATCAGCCACATCACCATCTTCAAGATAAATTACTTTACGAGTAACGGATAACACCGCTGAAACATCTGAGGCGATAAAGTTTTCACCTTCACCTAAACCTATGAGTAACGGGCAGCCTTGACGTGCAGTTATCATATGCTCAGGCTCCTTCACCGAAATTACACTAATAGCGAACGCACCTGTCAGTTCTGCAACCGCCATTTGCGTGGCCGCTAGTAAAGTTAAGCCTTGGTTATGATAAAAATGGATGAGGTGAGCAATAACTTCAGTATCCGTTTGAGAGGTGAACTCATAGCCTAATATGCTTAATTTATCGCGCTGTTCATCATGGTTTTCAATAATGCCGTTATGAACGACGGCAATTTCGCCTTTTGATACGTGTGGGTGCGCGTTGCTTTCAGTAACACCTCCATGCGTTGCCCAGCGTGTGTGACCAATACCAACTTGACCACTCAATTGTGCCTCATTGGCTTTTTCTGTCATAGCAGAAACACGGCCAATTGCACGTACACGCTCTATACCGTGATTATTTAACACGGCAATACCTGCAGAATCGTAGCCGCGATACTCTAGGCGGCTTAATCCTTCTATCAAGGTTGAAACTACATTTCTATTTGCAACTGCGCCGACAATTCCACACATAAAATTTTTTCTTTCGTAATTATTTTGTTAACTAATTTTTATTTAACTATTTTTTTCATTAATTTTTGTTGGACGCTTCCAATTTGCAATTGATTTTTGATCTTTTGCACGGCAGAAAGTTAATTGCTCTGCTGGCGCATCTTTGGTGATAGTAGAACCTGCAGCAATTGTGGCATTTTTTCCTATGGTAATTGGCGCGACTAATTGTGTATCTGAGCCGATGAAAACGTTATCCTCAATGACGGTTCTAAACTTGTTTGCACCATCATAGTTGCAGGTAATGACACCAGCGCCAATGTTTACGTTAGCGCCAACAGTTGCATCTCCAACATAACTAAGATGGTTGATCTTGCTACCAATATCAACTTGTGAGTTTTTAATTTCCACAAAGTTTCCAATATGTGTTTCAGCCGCTAATACTGTGCCTGGCCGCAAACGTGCATAGGGACCAATACTACAATTTTCAGCAATATGCGTGTCATCAATATGGGTGAACGGGGCAACGCGTGAACCTATACCGATTACTGCATTTTTAATCACGCAGTTGGCAGATATCTTAACGTTATCTGCTAAGGTAACATTACCTTCAAATAGGCAATTCACGTCAATCTCAACATTACGACCACAAAATAAAGTACCTCTCACGTCAAGACGGCTTGGATCTTTTAATGTAACACCTTGCTGCAATAGCTTTTGTGCGTTTCGGTTTTGATAAACCCGCTCTATAGCACTTAAATCTACTTTTGAATTTATGCCTGTTACGGACCATTCGTCTGCGGTGATTTCAGCCGCAACCTTAATGCCCTGCGCGACAGCAAGAGAAACGATGTCTGTCAGATAATATTCTGCTTGCGCGTTATTATTAGTCAACTGTGACAGCCACTGCACTAGGTATTTATTAGGCATCGCCATAATGCCAGTATTCACTTCGATAATATTTCGCTGTGCTGCTGTAGCGTCTTTATGTTCCACAATCGCTTGAACATTACCATTAACCGAACGTTCAATACGGCCGTAACCTGTAGGATCGGCTTTGTTAAACGTTAAAATTGCCAGCGTATTATCAGATTGTTCTACTAATTTCTGACAAACCTCAGCATCAACTAAAGGCACATCGCCTAATAAAATGAGCGTATCTGCATCAGCGTCTAAAAACGGCAACGCTTGTTGCACCGCATGTCCAGTTCCCAATTGCTCGGCTTGCTTTACCCAGCTGATATTTTCTTGGGCGAAGGCCTCGCGAACAACTTCACCGCCGTAGCCATAAACCACAATAATTTTAGAGGGCCTGAGGGCCTTAGCGGATTCAATTACGTGGGCTAAAATGGATTTTCCGCCTATTTCATGCAGCACTTTTGGCGTATTGGAGTACATACGCGTGCCTTTTCCGGCAGCCAAAATGACGATATTTAATTTAGACATAACTTTTGTTTATTGCTTAATTGTTTATCGTTAAAGTATAACAAAAAAGGCAGCCTAGGCTGCCTTTTTGCTTATTTCAAACGTGCATCTATACAATAACTAGTGCGTTGTCTTACGTAAGCGTTCAATTGCCTGAATTTGTGCAAGCGCTTCAGACAATTCAGCCTGTGCTTTCGCATAATCCATATCAGAAGTTCTGTTTTGCATTGCCTCGATAGCCGCTTCTTTGGCCGCAATTGCTTTTGCTTCATCTAAATCATGGCCACGAACTGCAGTATCAGCCAGCACAGTAATTAAACCTGGTTGAACTTCCAGAATACCACCAGAGATGAAAATCAAAGTCTCTTCAGCAGTATCTGGCAATTTGATACGCAATGCACCTGGTTTGATGGTTGTTACCATAGGTGCGTGATGTGGGAAAATACCCACTTCACCTGCACTGGCAGGCGCTACAACAAACTCGGCTTCGCCAGAGAATATTGAAGCTTCTGCACTAACTACGTCGATATGAACAGTATTTGCCATATTTTTCTCTATACTTTTCTAAAGTTTTGCTGAGTTTAAATTAAATTATTTTAACTAATTTTAGTTTAAAGTTTTGGCTTTTTCTACTGCTTCTTCAATACCGCCAACCATGTAGAACGCTTGCTCAGGCAAGTGATCGTATTCACCAGCAACAATGGCTTTAAAGCCTTTGATGGTTTCTTTTAATGGCACGTATTTACCTGGCGCGCCAGTAAACACTTCAGCCACGTGGAATGGTTGTGACAAGAAACGTTGGATTTTACGTGCACGGCCAACAGCTAATTTATCTTCTGGTGACAATTCGTCCATACCCAAAATAGCAATAATATCGCGCAATTCTTTGTAGCGTTGTAATGTTACTTGTACTGAACGCGCTACGCTGTAATGCTCTTCACCAACCACTAGTGGATCTAATTGGCGTGATGTTGAATCTAGTGGATCTACCGCTGGGTAAATACCAAGTGAAGCAATGTCACGTGACAAAACAACTGTTGAATCCAAATGCTGGAAGGTTGTTGCTGGTGATGGATCGGTCAAGTCATCGGCAGGTACGTATACCGCTTGAATAGATGTAATAGAACCAGCTTTAGTTGACGTAATACGCTCTTGTAAACGGCCCATTTCGTCCGCTAGCGTAGGTTGGTAACCTACCGCTGAAGGCATACGGCCTAGCAATGCAGATACTTCAGTACCGGCTAATGTGTAGCGATAAATGTTATCTACGAAGAACAATACGTCACGACCTTCGTCACGGAATTTCTCAGCCATAGTCAAGCCTGACAAAGCTACGCGTAAACGGTTGCCTGGTGGCTCGTTCATTTGACCGAACACCATAGCTACTTTTGATTCTTTCATGTTATCAAGTTTGATAACGCCTGCTTCTGCCATTTCGTGGTAGAAATCGTTACCC
Organism: uncultured Pseudomonadota bacterium; assembly: GCA_903926935.1. Taxonomy (GTDB): domain Bacteria; phylum Pseudomonadota; class Gammaproteobacteria; order Burkholderiales; family Methylophilaceae; genus Methylotenera. The sequence continues at coordinate 11,538 of CAIYLB010000195.1, read as the reverse complement.
TCACGAGTACGCTCGCCCACACCAGCAAAAACTGATAAACCTGAGTGCTGTTTAGCAATATTGTTAATAAGCTCAAGCATGTTAACGGTTTTACCTACACCCGCACCACCGAACAAACCAACTTTACCGCCTTTAGCAAACGGACAAACCAAGTCAATCACTTTAATACCAGTTTCAAGCAAATCTACTGAAGGAGATAATTCTTCAAAAGTTGGCGCTTTTTGGTGAATCGCACGACGCTCATCACACTCAATCGGACCAGCCTCATCAATTGGGCGACCCAATACATCCATAATACGGCCTAAAGTACCCACGCCGACTGGCACAGTAATTTGGCTACCTGTAGATTTGAACATCGCACCGCGAGAAAGGCCGTCTGAAGAGCCCATCGCAATAGTACGAACAATACCGTCACCTAATTGCTGCTGCACTTCAAGGGTCAAGCCTTCTTCTGCTTTGCTTGATGCGTCATCAATAATTAACGCTTCAAATACTTTAGGCATTTGGTCACGTGGAAACTCAACGTCGACCACTGCACCAATAATTTGCACTACTCTACCAATTTTAGCTGTACTCATTTTTTATATCCTATTCAAACTAATCTGTTGAATGTTAATTAAATTCTTTTTAAGCTACTTTAGCCACACCTAAGCTACTGCTGCCGCGCCGCCAACGATTTCTGAAATCTCTTTGGTAATCGCTGCTTGACGTGCCTTGTTGTAAATTAGCTTTAAATCACCAATTACTTCTTTAGCATTATCTGATGCAGATTTCATCGCAACCATACGAGATGATTGCTCTGAAGCCATGTTTTCGGCCACCGCGTTATAAATTAATGATTCGATATAACGCATCATCAAGTTATCAACTACAGGCTTAGCTTCAGGCTCATAAATGTAATCCCAATGACCTGTAGGGCTACCTAATTGCTCACCACTTAAAGGCAACAATTGCTGCATGGTTGGCTCTTGCTTCATGGTATTGATAAATTTAGTGTAGCAAATATAAAGTTGGTCAATTTCGCCCGCTTCATAAGCATCTAACATCACTTTAATTGTACCAATGAGATTTTCCATGTGCGGAACATCTCCTAAACCAGTAATGTGCGATTTAACATTCGCACCTACACGGCTCATAAAGCTAAAACCTTTATTACCAATTGCGCTCACAGAAATCGACTTACCTTCAGATTCCCAAGTTTTCATTTGGTTAACAGACAAACGCAACATATTGGTATTTAAACCGCCACATAAACCTTTATCTGAGCTCACCACAATCAAACCAACATTTTTCACAACATCACGTTTAACTAAAAACGGATGTTTGTACTCAGCCTGAGCGAATGAAAGATGCGCAGCAACGTTACGAATTTTATCTGCGTATGGGCGTGAGGCACGCATTCTATCTTGCGCTTTACGCATTTTAGAAGCCGCCACCATTTCCATCGCTTTAGTGATCTTGCGTGTATTTTCTACACTCTTGATCTTGGTTCTAATCTCTTTACTTCCAGCCATTTTATTATCCTAAATAGTGGAGGTTAGTAAGCGTTGGTTGCTTTAAAGTCTTGAATTGCCGCTTCAACCGCTTTTTCGTTATCACCAGCAAGGTCTTTACTTTTTTCAATGCCATCCATTAACGCTTTGTATTTAGAGCCCATGAAGCCATGTAAAGCGCTTTCAAAAGCTAATACTTTATTCGTTGGAACATCGTCAAAGTAGCCTTTATTCGCCGCTAACAAAGTAATTGCCATGTCAGAAACGCTTAATGGTGCGTATTGCGCTTGCTTCATCAACTCAGTAAACATACGACCACGGTCTAATTGTTTACGTGTTGCTTCATCTAAATCAGAAGCGAACTGCGCGAAAGCCGCTAATTCACGGTATTGCGCTAACGCTAAACGAACACCACCGCCTAATTTTTTAATCACTTTAGTTTGTGCAGCACCACCCACGCGAGATACTGAAATACCAGCATTAATCGCAGGACGAATACCAGCATTGAATAAGTCAGTTTCTAGGAAGATTTGACCGTCAGTAATTGAAATCACGTTAGTTGGAACGAACGCAGAAACGTCGCCAGCCGCTGTTTCAATCACAGGTAATGCTGTTAATGAACCAGTTTTACCTTTAACCGCACCGTTAGTGAATTTTTCTACATAATCTTCATTCACGCGAGCAGCACGCTCTAACAAACGTGAGTGAATGTAGAACACATCACCTGGGTAAGCTTCACGACCTGGTGGACGGCGTAATAGCAATGAAATTTGACGGTAAGCAATCGCTTGTTTTGTCAAATCATCATAAACGATCAATGCATCTTCACCGCGATCACGGAAGTATTCGCCCATAGTACAACCAGAATATGGAGCTAAGAATTGCAATGCAGCTGAATCAGAAGCTGTAGCGGCAACCACAATGGTGTAAGCCATCGCGCCGTTTTCTTCTAATTTACGTACCACGTTAGCTACGGTTGAGGCTTTTTGGCCAATCGCAACGTAGATACAAGTCATGTTCTGACCTTTTTGATTGATGATGGCATCAATCGCAACAGCAGTTTTACCTGTTTGGCGGTCACCAATAATCAATTCACGTTGACCGCGGCCAACTGGCACCATAGAGTCAACTGATTTCAAACCTGTTTGCACTGGTTGTGAAACTGATTTACGCGCAATAACGCCTGGCGCAACTTTTTCAATTTTGTCAGTCATTTTTGCATTGATAGGACCTTTGCCATCAATTGGCTGACCTAAGGCATTCACAACACGACCAATTAGTTCTGGGCCTACTGGCACTTCTAAAATACGACCTGTACATTTACAAATGTCGCCTTCAGTAATGTGCTCGTAATCACCTAAAACTACCGCACCTACTGAGTCACGCTCTAAGTTAAGCGCTAAACCGAAAGTGTTGCCTGGGAATTCGATCATTTCGCCCGCCATCACGTTTGAAAGACCGTGAATACGAACAATACCGTCAGTTACTGAAATTACTGTACCTTGAGTACGCGCTTCAGCTGAGGTAGAAAAATTCTCTAATCTGCTTTTAATCAGCTCACTGATTTCTGATGTAGATAACTGCATTGTTGCTCCTAATTTTCTTTGCCTAAGTTAAGTCATTGACTTAAGGCGAATGGCCTTATGCCGAAAGCGTGTACGCTAAACTCTGTAACTGACCTTTGACGGACGCGTCAATCACGGTATCGCCAACAATAATTTTAATACCGCCAATGAGTTCTGAATCAACAGAAACTTTGGCTTCAATTTTCTTACCAAACTTAATTTCTAAGCGCTTAACCAAATCTTTAACTTCTGCTGCGCTAGGCTTAGCCGCCGCAATAATTTGTGCATCCAACACGCCTTCATCCTGCGCCTTTAACTCTTCAAAGGCAGAAGTGATGGCAGGCAAGATATCCATGCGGTTATATTCAACCAACACTTTAATCAGATTTTGGCCGTGCTCATTAAGTTGATCGCCACACACTTTTAAAAAAGTGTTTTGCAATTCGCTGCTGACTACTTTTGGATCTTGAATAAACGCTTGCATCTGCGCGTCGCTTGCGACTGCAGCTGCAAAGCCTAACATTTCAGACCACTTAGCTAGCGCATTTTGCTCTTTGCCAAGATTAAAAGCAGCGACAGCGTAAGGCCTTGCGATGGTTGATATTTCAGCCATGTCGTGTCCTTAAAGTTCTGCAGCAAGTTTAGATAACATTTCGCTGTGTGCCTTTGCGTCAATTTCTTTACGCAATATTTTTTCAGCGCCAGCAATTGCTAGTGCAGACACTTGCGAACGTAAACCTTCTTTTGCACGGTTAACTTCTTGGTCGATTTCAGCTTTAGCACCGGCGATAATACGATCGCCTTCAGTTTTAGCTGTGCCCTTAGCATCTTCAACGATTTGTGAACCGCGTTTTTCAGCTTGGCCAATAATTTCGCTCGCTTTTTGCTTGGCTTCGTTCAAAGTTACTTCTGATTTTTTAGCGGCAACTTCTAAAGCACTCTTGCCTTCTTGTGCTGCGGCTAATCCATCAGCGATTTCCTTTTGGCGTGTTTCAATCGCTGTTAATAGCGGTGGCCAAACGAATTTCACTGTGAACCAAATCAACACAGCAAATGCGATTGCTTGTGCGATAAGTGTAAAATTAATGTTCATTTTCGATCCATTGTTAGTAAGTCATAAAAATCTTAAGTCGTTAAATAGAGCTCAAAAACTTTTTTGGCGTTTTACTCAAGCCAAAAAACTTAACTGAGCTCAAACAAAAACTTAATTATTTAGCAACTACAGTAACAGCGCTTAATAATGGGTTCGCAAATGCAAACATCATTGCTAGACCAACACCAATAATGAAAGAAGCATCGATAAGACCCAATAGCAAGAACACTTTACCTTGCAATTGTGGAATCATTTCTGGTTGACGTGCAGCGCCTTCTAAGAAACTTGCACACATAATACCAATACCGATACAAGCACCAGCAGCGCCTAGACCAATAATTAAGCCAATACCAACGCCTGTGTAAGCTTGAATCATTGCAAAAAGTTGTAAGTTATCCATTTTATTACCCTTTAAAAAATTAAAAAACTACCTCAAACTACAAAAACAAAACTGCTGAAACAAACTGCTAAAACTAGTGTGACTCATGCGCCATGGCCAAATAAACGACCGTTAACATCATGAAAATAAACGCTTGTAATGCCACGATTAGGATGTGGAAGATTGACCAACCGGCGCCTAAAATTGCACCGAAAATTGTACCGGTTAAACCTGTGGCTGCCCACAAACCAATCAATAAGAAAATAACTTCGCCGGCATACATATTACCGAATAGTCGTAATGAATGTGATAGCGGTTTAGATACGTACTCAATGATATTGAAGGCAAAGTTTGCAACAAACAGTAGCGGGCTTAATAGCAAGCCAACAAAACCCATGGCACTTTTTGGTTTAAAGAATTTTGCACCGCCGAATGGCGCGTAAAATAACTCATGAATCCAGCCGCCTAGGCCTTTTACTTTAATTGAGAAGTAAATCATCAAAATCCATACCGCCAATGCCAACGCAAACGTTGTATTAATGTCAGAAGTTGGGACACTCCGCCAGCGCTCTAAGCCGAGCGGGGCATAAACAAAATGATGCATAACATCTACAGGTAAGAAGTCCATCGCGTTCATGGCTAATACCCATAAAAATACTGTCAGTGCTGTAGGGGCAATAAAGCTGTGGCGATTACCGTGAAAAATGTTTTTGACTTGCTCATCAACAAAACCAAAAATGAGCTCTACAAAAGCTTGGCCCTTGCTTGGTACGCCAGTTGTTGCGCTACGAGCTACCCACCAAATCAAACCCATCACTACAATACCTAGCAATACTGACATAATAAAGCTGTCATAATTGAGCACCCAAAAGCTGCCGTTACCAATAGGTTTAGCGTTAAAGCTTAGGTGATGCGTAATGTAGCCTGATGGGGTCAGTGCTTGTTCTGCGTGTTCTGTAGACATAATCTAATATTTACTCTAACTAAAGTTTACTTTACGTCATTTAACTGACAAGAATTTTTTAATCACACTTTTAACTTACTCAATGCAGCCCCTGAAAACAGCGCTGCAGCGGCTAAACCGGCAATTAGCGCAAATGGCACTAACTGGGCATAGACTTTAAACACAATGATTAACAATAGGATAATCATAATAATTTTAACGGCTTCCGCTTTCAACAAATTCACCAAAATTGCGGTTGGGTCTTCATTTTTAGCGTTGCGTCTCGCAATTAACGATGCAACTGATGCACCTATTAATACCGCTGAACCACCTAATATTGCCGAAATACCTGCATGCATACCTGTAGTAGCCAGTAACACAAGCGCAACCGCCACAGTGGCGATTAGCTGAATTTTAAGCATTTTACTAAAAACATCTGCTGTGATGGATGCTGACAATGTCTTAAACCCAGTTAATATAAATGCGCTTATTTACGCTTAATTTTATGCAACATGCTGCAAAGTCCGCGATTTTGAATTATTACAACTTTTTAGTCAAGAGCTAAGTTTAAGCAAAATGAAACACTTAGCGCCACATTATGCTTATTCAATGCGATATTAATCTGGCGTTAAAGTGGCATTAACGTGAAATTCTAGCGATAATTTCATCCAACTGATCTAAGTTAGCGTAGCTAATTTTCAGCATTCCAGCGCCATTCGCGCTCGCTTTAATGTTAACTACAGCGCCTAATTTATCGCTCAAAGCCTCTTGCAGCCTGATAACGTCAGGATTAGTATTAATTTTCTGCAACGGTTTTTGTATGCTATTTTGTGTCGCACCTTCTGCAGTCGATGCCGTTTGTGTGTTTTGTTTTTTAACCAAACTTTCTGTTTCGCGCACTGAATAATTATTTTGTATAATTTGTTCAGCCAGCATGACTTGCTGAGCGCCATCTAAGCCGATGAGCGCGCGGGCATGACCCATATCTATTTTTCCATGCATTAACATTTCTTGCACAGCTTCGCATAAGTTCAGCAATCTCAATAAATTTGAAACCGCCACGCGCGAACGCCCAACTGCACCCGCTGCTTTTTCATGTGTCATGGAAAATTCATCTATCAGACGCTTAATACCTTGCGCCTCTTCAAGAGGGTTCAGATTTTCACGCTGAATATTTTCTATCAACGCCATTGCCAAGGCTGCTTCATCCTCAATTTCACGCACTAACACTGGTACGTTTTCTAGGCCAGCCATTTTGCTGGCGCGCCAACGGCGTTCACCGGCAATAATTTCGTATTGCTGCTCAGCAGATTGCTCGTCATTAAGCGGCCTAACCAATATTGGCTGCATAATACCTTGCGCCTTAATTGAATCAGCCAAGGTTTGTAATGCGGCGCTATCCATATTGCTGCGCGGCTGATATTTACCTGGACGTAATCGCTCTATCTTAAGTACTAGCAAGGAATCCGCCTCACCGACACTGCCCATATCTCCGGCTAAAAGTGCATCAAGACCGCGACCCAAACCCCTGTTCAAGCCCTTTAGTTTAACCATTTCCTTTCCCTCCGCTTAGATTGCCTTCACCTATAATTTCGTGCGCTAGATCCATATAAGCTTGTGAGCCTTTTGAATTTTTGTCATAGTTAAGCACTGGCACACCATAGCTCGGCGCCTCAGCCAACCTAATATTTCGAGGGATGATGGTTTTATACACCTTATCGCCAAAATGGTTAATTAGCTGATCTGAGACCTGATTTGACAACATATTACGATTGTCGAACAGTGTGCGCAGCAAGCCTTCTATTTCCAAGGTTGGGTTCAATCGGGCGCGTACTTTTTTAACGGTATTTACTAAATCAGACAAGCCCTCCAATGCGTAATACTCGCATTGCATCGGAATCAGCACTGAATTTGCCGCGGTTAAGGCATTCACCGTCACTAAATTTAGTGCAGGCGGACAATCGAGCAAAATATAATCATACACTGCCAAGCCATTCACGTTGGCCAATTTAGCGATGGACGCTTTCAGCCTAGTTTCCCGCGCTAACTCATTGACCAGATCCACTTCGGCACCGGCTAACTCACGGTTTGCCGGCGCAATATCAAAGCCGCCTTTTTCACTAGTGATAATCACCTCACTCAGCGTTTTATCACCAATTAACACGTGGTAAATACTGTGTTTAAGATGTGCTTTATCAATGCCACTGCCGGTGCTGGCGTTGCCCTGCGGATCAAGGTCTATCAGTAAGACTTTTTTTCCCAAGCTAGCCATGCTGGCGGCTAGGTTGACGCAGGTAGTCGTTTTTCCGACACCGCCTTTTTGATTGGTAATGGCTAATATTTTCATATTCACTTTAGTTTAATGATGTTTTAAATACCGACTTAAAGTCCGCGACAAATTTAAAGCGTTAAAGCTGCATAAATACCAAATGCCGCTCGGCTTCTAAGCCCGCGACTTTTAGCACTTCAATGTGACTAGGCTTAATCGCCATGCTTTTAAAATCCTGAGTTTCAAATTCATGCTCAGGTACTACACCTTTCATGGCCAACCACTGCCCACCTTCAGCCAACAAATGCTTAGTGAGCTTAAGAAATAAAGAAATTTCTGAAAACGCGCGTGAAATAATCACATCAAACGGCTGTTTAGCCTTCAAAGCTTCGACACGGCCATATTCAACCTGAAAGTTAGTAAGTACTAACTCACCCTTTGCCTGACGCATAAAACTGGTTTTTTTCAGCACAGAATCAATTGCCGTCACTTGCAAGTCTGGCAGGCAAATAGCCAACGGAATACTTGGCAGGCCAGCGCCAGCGCCTACATCCAACAAACACTTAGGTGCTAACGCCTGCACATGCGGCAGCACACTTAAGCTGTCTAACAAATGCAAAGTCACCATCGCCAGCGGGTCGCGTATTGCCGTGAGGTTATGCACCTTGTTCCACTTATCAATCAGCAACAAATAAGCAATCAGCTTATCCTGCTTATCATCGCTAATCGGCAAATTCATTTCCAACAATCCAGCCTGCAGCTTGGCTTTCAGTGTCGCGTGCAAGGTCATGCAGCCTGCTCGATTTGTTTACTGCGAGATTTACGCTTGAGGTAAACCAATAAGAGCGAAATTGCGGCTGGCGTAATGCCAGAAATACGGCCGGCTTGACCAATGGTTTCAGGCTTTTGTGCATTGAGTTTTTGTTGTGCCTCTATGGGCAAACCATGAATCTCACGGTAATCTAAATCTTCCGGCAACTTAGTATTTTCTTGGCCGCGACTACGTGCTACTTCATCGGTTTGGCGATCAATATAGCCTTGATATTTAGCAGCAATTTCTACTTGCTCGCGCACCTCTACTGCCAATGAATTTAATTGATGTCCACCTAAGCCATCTTCGCCTAACGATAAAACCGCCTCATAACTCACTTCTGGGCGACGTAATAATTCAAATAAACTATATTCATGCTCTAGCGGTTTGCCAAATAAAGCCGTCATTTTTTCTGCATCTAAATTAGCCGGTTGCACAAACGTCTTTTTAAGACGCTCTTGCTCACGCAGCACCGCCTCTTGTTTACGGCTAAAAGCTTCCCATCGTACATCATCCACCAAACCTAATTTTCGGCCGATTTCTGTGAGACGCATATCTGCGTTATCTTCACGCAATTGCAAACGATACTCCGCGCGCGAAGTAAACATGCGGTATGGCTCGGTAACGCCACGGGTAATTAAATCATCCACCATTACGCCAATGTAAGCTTCATCGCGGGCAGGACACCAAGCCTCTTTACCTTGCGCTAAAAGTGCGGCATTAGCGCCGGCTAGCAAACCTTGTGCGGCGGCTTCTTCATAGCCGGTGGTGCCATTAATTTGGCCAGCAAAAAATAAACCACTCACAGTTTTGGTTTCCAAAGAGCTTTTTAAACCACGCGGATCATAATAATCGTACTCAATGGCATAACCCGGACGCATAATATGCGCGTTTTCCAAACCCTTAACCGAGCGCACCAAAGCCAGCTGAATATCATATGGCAAACTAGTTGAAATCCCATTAGGATAAACTTCATGCGTGGTCAAGCCTTCTGGCTCTAAAAATATTTGGTGTGAATCTTTGTCAGCAAAGCGATGAATTTTATCTTCAACACTTGGGCAATAGCGTGGACCAACGCCTTCAATAACGCCGGTATACATAGGCGAGCGATCTAAACCGCTGCGAATAATATCGTGTGTGCGCTCATTGGTATGCGTAATCCAGCACGGCAGTTGGGCAGGGTGTTGCGCAACATTGCCTAAAAATGAAAATACCGGAACAGGATTATCGCCCGGCTGTTCTTGCATCACAGAATAATCAATACTGCGACCATCGATACGCGGCGGTGTACCAGTTTTTAAACGGCCAGCCGGCAAACCGATTTCACGCAAACGCGCGGCTAATGAAATTGATGGCGGATCGCCAGCACGACCAGCACTGTAATTTTGCAAACCTACATGCACCAAACCGCCCAAAAATGTACCTGCGGTTAACACCACGGTTTTAGAGGTAAAGCGCAAACCAATTTGCGTCACCACGCCAGCGGCACGAGGTGAATCTGCATTACCTTCTAAAATAATATCATCTACCGCTTGCTGAAAAAGCCACAAGTTAGGCTGATTCTCAAGCCGGTGGCGTATTGCCGCTTTATATAAAACCCGATCAGCTTGTGCGCGTGTTGCGCGTACTGCCGGACCTTTACTAGAATTTAATATTCGGAACTGTATACCACCTTCATCGGTAGCGGCAGCCATTGCGCCGCCAAGCGCGTCGATTTCTTTAACTAAATGACCTTTGCCAATGCCGCCTATGCTAGGATTGCAGGACATTTGACCCAAGGTTTCAATGTTATGTGTCAGCAATAAGGTTTTTTGGCCCATTCTGGCGCTGGCAAGTGCAGCCTCAGTTCCGGCGTGACCACCACCAACGACAATCACATCAAAAATATCAGGGTACTTATGTTCTGCTTTTGGCATCATTTAACGCTTATATTTCAAAGAATTAGATTTTACTGGAATTGCTTAATTTAGTCATGCAAAAGCTTGTTTTAACAGTTGATTTATTAGTCAGATAAGTGGAATAATTACATACTGAAAAAAGATTTTCATAATTTATTAACAAAGCTGGCATAATATTGGGTTATTACTATAGCTCGACCTGTAAACCGAACAAATAATTTAAACCTAGAACGGAGCATTAAATGAAAAAATTAAACATTGCATTAGCAGTATTACTTGGCCTTACAGCTTTCTCTGCACAAGCTAGCGTTGCCAATGCAGAAAAGCTAGCCGCTATTTATACAACAGTAGCTAAAGGCGCTAACCCTGATTTTGTTGCTTCAGCGGCTGACGGTAAAGTATTTTTCAACCAAAAAGTAAAAGGCGCTAACGGTAAAGAAACCGCTTGCGCATCATGCCACACAGCAAACCCAGCTAACGTAGGCAAGCACATTGAAACTGGTAAAGCGATCAAACCACTTTCACCTGTGGTTAACGCAAAACGTTTTAGCGATTACGATAAAGTGGAAGCTAAATTCACTAAACATTGTAACGACATTTTAGGTCTAGATTGTACGCCTGCTCAAAAAGCTAACTACATCACTTACTTGCTAACTGAATCAACACCAACAGCAAAAGCAAAAAAATAATTAGCTTAGCTTAATTTATCGCGCGACTAATCTGGCGCGACAAAAAAAGCAGTGTTTCACGTGAAACACTGCTTTTTTTACGTCTAGGCTTTTGCCATCAAGAATAACTACATCCTTTTTCAAAAAATTTATAGGCGCGGTGCTATCGCGGCGAGTCCGCCGCTCCTACACTTGAGGGTAACTTTTCTCAACTGGATAAAATATGCTTAGAAAGGTTAAGTCTTTAATTTTTTTGCTTTTTTAGGTTTAGCCAGCGTCGGCAATAAGCTGGTGAGCGTTTGATAACGCTCAAACAAAAAGGCCACGCGGGCTGCATCGCTAGCCGCGCCTTTATAGCCATACGCCACATCCACCGCTTTATCTAATTGCTGATGCGCTTTAAGTAAATTAGCTGGCAT
>CAIYLB010000194.1 GCA_903926935.1 uncultured Pseudomonadota bacterium | reverse complement strand
TAATTCTGCTTTCGCGAAAATCGTAACGATTAAAGTGATAGAAATACAGAAGGAAGAGTGGCAGAGCGGTTTAATGCTACAGTCTTGAAAACTGTCGTGGGTGCGAGCCCACCGTGAGTTCGAATCTCACCTCTTCCGCCAGTAACTGTATTCAATGTAGTGATTTATAACGATATTTTTTAAATATCTTCTAGTTCTTACCTCCGTTATTACCCTCTCATATTGGTTACATAAAAAAACACTGTTAGGTGTTAAATTACTAGATCCCTGCCTGTTGTGGTTTAAGTGTTTTTATTGCTTTAAATTCATATAAGCACATAATTATTGTCATATTTAAAACATCTTATTAGGAGCGTAGTATGGGTTCATTTTCAATTTGGCACTGGATGGTTATTTTTCTATTATTTATACCATTCTTCATTGGCTTGCTTGTAATGGGATTGCAAAAGAAGATTTTGGTTAAGCACACGCAATCTGGCTTAGTGAAATCGGGTTACGTAGGCTTTTGCTGGACTTATTGGTTTTTTGGTTGGTTAGTACCAATTTTTAGGGGTGAAATTGGAATAGGAGTCTTACATTTGATATTGACGATGTTTACGTTAGGCCTATTCCAAATAATAATGGCTTTTTTATATAACAAACAATTTATGACTAGGCTCTTAACAAGTGGATGGGTGCTATTTGATACTGATGAATTAAATTCATTGGCTAAATTAAAGTTAGGTATTGCTCAGTAAAAAACTTAACTAGTTATTGATTTTAATAATTATTATATATGTAACGTATTTGTTTTTTCTGTCAGTTATATATATTTTGCGAGACAGCAAAAACCTCAATCAAGGGGCTTAGTTCAACATAATTGATTTGTCTTGGCATGGGTTAAACAAAACTTATGACCATTACTTTCCTTTCCTTTCCCCTTCATCAATCTGTCGTTGCTGGTCTTCGGTTGGTTCATCGCCACTAAGTATTACTATCAGCATGTTTAACGGCTCCATATGATTATTTTCTAATGCTTGTAACCTGATGGTGCCCTGAGTTTTGTGTAAATAGTGGAGAATACCCATGAACGATCCTGCCGTTAACCATTTATTGCAGAAATAATTGGCCTGAAGTAGTCAAAATTAATCTTTTGCCAGTTGCGAGAAAGTTATAATTTGTGATGGATTTTCGCAGTAATTTCATACGAGTGAAGTCGTGCATGATGATTGAATATCTGTGATGTAATCATGAGCTCATCGGCCTCAGTCTTAGCAATGAAAGATTTTATTTCCTCAAGGATCTTTTCTTCAGCACCAATAGCTGTGCAAGATAATATTTGATTAAGCAGTGTACGCTCCCCATCACCGATACTGTTCCAATAGTTAGCAATCGGTAGTGGTAGTTTTGAAGGGTGACCACTACTCAGATTTATGAACGCTTGTTGCATTGAAGATGCAAGGAAAATAGCTTCTTCATCGGTATCAGCTGCAAATACATTAAAACCAAGCATGACATGAGGCTTCGCTAAATATTGTGAAGGACGAAATGTTTCACGATATATCTCAACTGCTTGCATCATTTGAGAAGGTGCAAAATGAGAAGCAAATGCGTAAGGCAAGCCCATCACGGCGGCGAGCTGAGCACCGAACAGGCTAGAACCCAAAATCCAAACTGGTACATTAAGGCCAGTGCCAGGTACAGCTTTCACTGGTCCTTTGGGATGGTCCGAGAAGTAGTCCAGTAATTCCAAGACATCTTGCGGAAATCCATCCGCATCCGATACTAAGTTGCGGCGTAAAGCGTGTGCAGTCCTTTGATCTGAACCAGGAGCACGGCCTAACCCTAAATCAATTCGTCCAGGATACAATGATTCTAATGTGCCAAATTGTTCTGCAATAACTAAAGGAGAGTGATTCGGCAACATAATTCCACCTGCACCAATGCGAATAGTGGATGTGCCAGCGGCTACATGACCAATCAGTACTGATGTTGCAGCACTTGCTATACCAGGCATTCCGTGATGTTCAGCTAGCCAATAGCGATTAAATCCCCATTGCTCAGCATGCTGAGCAAGATCTAATGTGTTCTTAAATGATTGTGCAGCATTAGTACCCTCTGCAATTGGTGAGAGATCAAGAACAGAGAAGCGGGGCATTGAATTTTTTTCAGCGTGTGTCATGGATTGCTTGCATTCCCAGAATAAGATTTATTAAACTATTAACATTAGGATACAGATGTAGGTTTCTTTAGTGACTCTTTTAACGAAGCTTGAATCTTTGCTTAAGGCGGCTGATGTAGATCCTGGAAAGTTCAAAGTAGACACTTGGACGGGGTGTCATACGGCAACGTACTCTACCCCAATTAATTTTATTTACTTAGTCCGCAGTTGGGCTTTTATATCTGGATAACCAGTGAGCATAGGGTGGAGGCAAAATCCAGGCAGGACTGTCTTTACCTAATTCTTTTGCTGCTAGATACGGCCAATGAGGATTCTCCAAGTGAGCCCGTCCTACCATTACTAAATCCAACTGTTGATTACGAACGGCTTGATTAGCAAGCTTAGGTGCACCAAAGCCCCATGCAGATGAAACAGGTATCTTAGCTTCATCGCGGACACGCTGGGCAATTGGTCCCATAAATGCTGGTCCCCACGGAATATTGGTTTCTGGAATGGTGAATCCAACACTGACACTTAACATATCCAGTCCAAGCTCTCGCCATTCTTTTACCAATTGAATAGATTCGCTCAGTGTTTCTTCATCTTTTCCATCAAATTCCAGAACACCAAATCGAGCCGTTAGTGGCAAATGATCTGGCCAAACTTTCCTGACTGCCGATAATATTTCGTGACTGAATCTAGCTCTGTTTTTATAGCTTCCGCCATACTCATCTGTCCTGTGATTTGAATGAAGTGAGAAAAAGCTCTGACCTAAATATCCATGTGCAAGGTGTAACTCTAGCCATTCAAACCCGGCATCAAGCGCACGTTGAGCTGCTTCAACAAAATCATTTTGCACACGCTTTATATCAGCAATTGTCATCTCAGACGGCACACGAAGGAGATCACCACCGAATGCGATTGCGGAAGGTCCAATAGGTTGCCATGCACGGGGATCATCTGCAGGTATATGGTCATCACCTTCCCATGGGATATTAGCACTTGCCTTACGCCCAGCATGTGCAATCTGAATACCTGGAACTGCACCTGCCGCTTTGATAGCTAATGCAATTTGGCGCAGTTGATCAGCTTGATCATCATTCCAAAGCCCTAAGCAGTTTGGCGTGATTCTTCCTTCTGGCGCTACTGCAGTTGCCTCCACAATAACCAGTCCGCTACCACCACGCGCTAGACTCGCATAATGAACTTTATGCCAATCATTCGCTAAGCCATCCTTAGCCATATATTGACACATGGGTGGTATGGCAATTCGGTTCTTTAATGCGACATTCTTTAATTGATAGGACGAAAATAAATCTGACATAGTTGCCTTTGTTGAGGATCAAGGTAGATTAGAGGAGGTATTATATGAAATGTATCAATGTTCCAATATAATCGAACTATAGAATATTATCAAGGCTTGTGTTAAATTTAGCGTATGCGAAAAATTAAACATCCCACCATAGAACAATTGGAATTGACGGATATTATGTACGCGCTTGCTGATCCTACAAGGTTGGAAATTGTTGCCCTGTTAGCAAATTCTGGCAGAAAATTGACTTGTGGGGAAATTAACTTAAATCGACCTAAATCAAGTATGTCGCATCATTTCAAAATTCTTCGAAGTGCAGGCCTTGTCGAAACTTTGATAGAGGGAACAGAGCACATGAACTCTTTGAGGTTTAATGAAGTAGAGCAGAAGTATCCAGGGGTTTTAAACTCGGTGCTAAAAGCTACCAAAAAACTTTAAATAGCTCTCAGCTCTCTCGGATGCCATATATTAATCAAATCATTTTATTTCAGCAATCCACCTAATCGTAATCATTTAAAATAGCTCAAACTAGTCATAGCTTTTTAAACATACAACAATGGCAGTTTACGAAATGAATATATCTATTAAGAAGCGTTGTGAATGGGCAAATAGTAGTGAGCTCATGCAAAAATATCACGATGAAGAGTGGGGGCGGCCTCAGCATGAATCACGCATGCTTTGGGAAATGCTTATGCTTGAGGGTTTTCAGGCTGGATTATCTTGGATTACGGTACTTCGTAAGCGAGAGGCGTTTCGTAAAGCTTTTGCCAACTTTAATCCAGTGTTAGTTGCCAATTTCAATGAGAGTGATATCAAACGCCTAATGAGTGATGCTGGAATTATACGAGCTCGAGCCAAAATTGAGGCAACTATTACCGGCGCTAAGATTTATTGCGAGATGATTAGAAATGGGGAAAGTTTTGATGACTTCTGCTGGTCTTTTACAGATGGGAAAGCTTTAGAAGGCAACGGTTCAAGTGTACCTATAATGACCCACCTTTCTGAAGAAGTATCGAAAGAGCTGAAACGTAGAGGATTTAAATTCGTTGGACCAACTATTACCTATGCTTGGATGCAGGCAGTAGGAATTGTGAATGATCACACTTCAGATTGCTTCTGTCGATAGTCACTATTGAGCCAAAACAGACATTTAAATAAATTTGGTAGTTAATTAAGAAGTAGGTTGCTATAACAAAATTTATCCAAAATAAACTTCATGAGTGCATTGTTTTCTAATCATACCCAGATTATATGAATCTAATTACAAGCTACTTACGCTAAAGAAATAACTTTTAGCACACCGAGGCAACTATGTGCATCTTGGTGATATTTTGAAAATATAGTAGCACTATCTGATGACTGTTTAGGGTCGACATTTGTCGGTGAGGGGTTTTAACTGACAGTCTGCTTAGTGGATTTAGCCATCTAGTAAAATTAAGTAAATGTCTCAGACTGGTCGTGACTTGCCTCATGAACCCTTAATTGGTTTTCCTTAAAGCCGACACTAGCATAATAAATATTTCCCAATAATTCCTTGTTTTCTCCTGTTCCTAAATTTTTAGTTTTTACTTAGATGAGTGTCAAAGGAGCAGCAAAATTTTGCACAAAAACGCTATTCTGGTTAGCCTGTAGAGATCTTGCTGATGGACATATCACGATATGTCCATCAGCAAGATCTCTACAGGCTATATTTTCCCAAATGGTGAACTGGACTTCCCCCAATAATGTAGACATTTTTCAATGTCCGATTTGTTGTTGTTCAAACTGAACGGGGCTTAAATAATTCAAATAACTCTGCCTGCGAACACGATTATAAAACACTTCGATGTAATCAAATATCTCTGCTTTTAGCTCCTCTCTTGTGTTGTAAATTTTACCCCTGGTTTTCTCTTTCTTGAGGCTACTGAAGAACGACTCCATTGCTGCATTATCGTAGCAATTGCCACGGCGACTCATGCTGGTCACAAAGTTGTTTTCCTTGCACCAGCGATTAAAATCATCACTGCCAAATTGGCTGCCTTGATCTGAGTGAATCACTACAGGCTGTTTAGGCTGTCTACGCCAT
>CAIYLB010000193.1 GCA_903926935.1 uncultured Pseudomonadota bacterium | reverse complement strand
TTCTGCCCGGCACAGCGCAAGCAAGCGATTACGCATTATGCCTCGCGTCGCGCTATGGATATTGAAGGTTTAGGTGAGAAACTGGCTGATCAGCTAGTCGAGGCGGATTTAGTACATACGCTGGCGGATATCTATAAACTGGATTTATCCTCACTAAGTGGCTTAGATCGCATGGCGACAAAGTCCGCACAAAATATTTTAGATGCATTACAAAATAGCAAAACAACAACACTGGCACGTTTTATCTATGCACTAGGCATGCGTAACGTTGGTGAAGCTACCGCTAAAGATTTAGCCAAACATTTCGGTAATTTAGCGGCGCTAATGCAGGCTAATCTAGAAGACTTACGTGCAGTAAATGATGTGGGCCCTGTAGTTGCCGAATCAATCACAAATTTTTTCGGCGAAGCACACAACCAAATTGTCATCAATGCACTACTTGCAGCCGGCATTCATTGGCCAGAAAACGAAGGTAAGCAAGCAGCAACAGGCAATCTTGTTGGTAAAACCTTTGTACTCACAGGTACTTTACCGAATTTGTCGCGTGATAATGCTAAGGAGATGATAGAAAATGCCGGTGGAAAAGTGAGTGGTAGTGTTTCTAAAAAAACAGATTTTGTGGTTGCTGGTACTGATGCGGGCAGTAAATTAGATAAGGCTCAAGAGTTAGGTTTAATGATACTAGACGAAGCTGCTTTAATTGAATTACTTGCCTAATTTTTCATCTAAACACCCATTTTAAATAATAAAAATCGTAATGAATAATCAAAACTGCAATCAATACATGAATTCATTGATTGATATTGCCAAGGCGGCTGGCGCAGCTATTATGCAAGTCTACGCAACCGATTTTAGTGTAGAAAAAAAAGACGATAACTCGCCACTAACGCAGGCTGATTTGGCCGCGCACTACGTGATTATTAATGCGTTAAGAGTACTCACGCCAAATATTCCAGTGTTATCAGAAGAGTCTGAAAATATAGATTATGAAATTCGTAAAGAATGGCAACAATACTGGCTGATAGACCCATTAGATGGCACGCGTGAATTTGTAAAGCGTAACGGGGAGTTTACGGTCAATATTGCCTTAATCGATGGTCAGCAATCAGTATTAGGCGTGGTATATGCGCCAGTCACAGAGCTGCTGTATTTTGCCAGTTTAGCGCACGGTGCTTTTAAGCAAGAAGCCAATAAGCCTGCCGTACAAATTCATACTAAACGATTAGATGTAAGTAAGCCGATCGTGGCTGGCAGTCGTTCTCACTCAGATGAAAAAATGCAAAGATTCATGCAGCATATTCAAGATAAGCTTGGCGTAAAAGCTGAACTTATTAGCATGGGTAGCTCTCTTAAAATTTGCTTAATCGCAGAGGGCGTGGCGGATGTTTATCCTAGATTAGGCCCAACTTCAGAATGGGATACCGCCGCTGCGCACTGCGTGTTAACTGAGGCCGGCGGTGATATTGTCGATGAGGCGGGATTAACCTTGCGATATAACAGCAAACGTTCTTTATTAAACCCATATTTTTTCGCCAAAAGTTCAGGCGATATAAATTGGGCTAGTTATTTGTAATATGTCATAAATATTAGCCAAAAATTTAATACATAAGTTGCACAAAAATACCTAATAACTATTTGAAAGAGAATTAAAATGAAACTACAAGTTAGCTTAAGTGCACTTATTATCACATTGTTTATTAACAATGTTTATGCAATGAGTACTGAAAGTGCAGCCTGCAAACAAGCTTATGATCAAGGTGATGCAAAAACCGCACTCGCACAAGCCAGTAAAGCGTTAAATATTAATAAAAAAGATAATGATGCCTTGCTTTGCCAAGGGCGCACACATGCTGCTATGGGTGATTTTTCCAGTGCGCTAGTCTCGTTTAAGTTAGCTGAAACACAAACCACCAATGACTTTGATAAAGCTGTAGCGAGTTTACTGACTGGCAATGCCTACAAATCACTCAAACAATATGATGCAGCGATCAGCAGTTATCAACAAACTATTTTGCATGCGAATGCCGCTAACAACCAATTCTTCGAACGGCTAGCGCATAACGGTATTGGTGATGTATACAGTGAAAAAGCTCAATTAGCAGAGGGTCTAGTTGAATATGAATTAGGTAATAAACTAGCCGCTAACGACAACGAGCGTGCTGAAAGTTTTGAGAAATTAGCACTGGCTTATCACAACTTAAATAAAAATGCTTTGGCACTCGAGTATCAAATCAAAGCCTATTTAATGAATGAAACTGCTGGTAATTTAGATCAATACGCACATTCAAGCATCGAACTAGGGCGCTATTACGCCATTGAGAAAAAATATGCCAGCGCAGAGAATGTGCTGAATAAAATCATTAAATTTGCAAAAGAGCAGGGCGGGGCTTACTTTGAGGCGCAAGGAAGTTATATTTTAGCCAAAGTAAAAGTGGCAACGGGAGATGTTCCGGCAGCCAAAGCATTAATTGAACATGCTAGACTAATTGCTAAAAATACTAATGACAAATTGCTGGAAGATGAAATAAATCTAGAAACTAAAGATTTATTTTAAGTAATATTTGTGTCAAAAACGCTTAATAGTAATATTTAAGATCAAGAAGATTATGGGCGCTGCAACTAATAATGAAAATTAAAATCAGATTATCTGCTACCCACCAGAATTTGACTCTATTGCCATGATTATTAAATCCAAAGCAGATATTAGCCCATCAGAAATCACGCCTAAAGAAGTGTTTGATAATAGACGAGAGTTTATTCAAAAAGCGGGGTTTGGTTTAATTGTTGGTAGTGCAGCACTACTCGCTAGCCCATTACGTGCAGCGACTTTGAATGATAAAAGCATTCTTATTAAGCCGTCAGGCGCACATCCAAAAATAGCTGGCTACGTTAAAACAGCTTACGGAGCAGGCGAAAAACTCACGTCTTATGACGATATAAGTACCTACAATAATTATTACGAATTTGGCACAGATAAAAATGAACCAGCCTTAAATTCAAAATTATTCAAACCTCGCCCATGGACGATTAGCATAGAAGGTGAAGTTAAAAAGAATAAAACCATCAGTATTGATGATATTTATAAACTAGCGCCACTAGAAGAACGTATTTATCGTATGCGTTGTGTTGAAGGGTGGTCTATGGTCATCCCATGGGTTGGTTTTCCTTTAGCACAACTGATTAAGTGGGCAGAGCCTAACGCCAACGCTAAGTATGTTGAGTTTATTTCTTTGGCAGACACCCAGCAAATGCCAGGCCAAAATCTTCAAGTGTTAGATTGGCCATATACTGAAGGTCTGCGCATGGATGAAGCCATGCACCCACTTTCGATAATGGCTGTAGGTTTGTATGGCGAACAATTACCTAATCAAAATGGCGCGCCTATACGCTTAATCACACCATGGAAATATGGCTTCAAGGGTGCAAAAGCTATTGTCAAAATACGTTTTACTGAAAAAATGCCGCTCACTAGTTGGATGAAGGCCGGTCCAAGCGAATATGGTTTTTATGCCAATGTAAATCCTCTTGTAGAGCACCCGCGCTGGACACAATCATCAGAAAGGCGGATAGGTGCTGGCTTATTTTCTGGGCGCATTAAAACGCAAATGTTTAATGGTTACGCAGAACAAGTAGGGCAACTTTATGCCGGTTTAGACTTACGCAAGAATTTTTAATCGTACTAATGTGCTGAATATACTAAGATCAATCCCCACTAAAAATCAGCTTTCATGGATTAAGCTTTTCGTATTTTTACTTTGCCTAATACCTGTTGTGCGTTTATTTTATTTAGGCTTACAGGATAATCTATCGGCCAATCCTATTGAATTTATAGAACGATCCACCGGTTATTGGACATTATTAATCTTATTAGTAACGCTAAGCTTAACACCAGTAAGACTGTTAGCTGGCATTGCCTGGCAAATTCAGTTGCGCAGAATGTTAGGTTTAATGATGTTTTTTTATGCATGCTTACACATAAGCATTTACCTATGGCTTGATTATTCTTTCGTTTGGGCTGATATCACCAAAGACATTAGCAAGCACCCACGCATATTAGTTGGCTTTGCAGCATTTGTTTTAACCATACCTCTAGCCATAACCTCCAATAACGCCATGATGAAGTTACTTCGTCAACGATGGAAACAATTACATCAATTGGTTTATTTTATTGCTATTTTAGGCATTATTCATTTTTGGTGGTTAGTTAAAAAAGATATTCGCGAGCCTTTACTGTTTGCTTTAATTTTAGCTGTTTTACTTGGCATTAGAATTTACTTCAAAATTTTGGCTAAGCAAAGAAGAGTGAAGTAGCTTAATCTTTATCCACAACGACTTAATAATAGAATATATTAGTCTATTATTAATTTTACATAATATACATTATACGAAGTAAACAAAGGCTAAATAAAGCCGAGCGTTACGCGGCTTTATTTATTGAACCCGCTACTAATGTTAAAGAAGCTTATCGATTATTAAAAAAGGCTATATTCATTGCTCTATCATTAACAAAAGTAATCTCAGTTTCTTTGTAAGTATGTTTAGGATCATAGTTAACGATGTTTTTGTAATACCACATTTCAACAGTAACTCTTTTTGAGTTCTTTTCATCAGCACCAACTTTACCTAAATACCCAGAAGCGCCTTCAGGTTTCACTGATAATTCTTTTTTAGCTGGTGCACCTAGTTTATCGGTAATTATTTTTTTAGATTTACCGCTGAACGCTGTTAAAAATTGGTCTTCTGTATAAGATTTTTTATTTAAAGACGCTGCATTAGCTTCAGTAAAAGCAACGGTTAAAAGCAAGGCAGCTGTTAAAGCTAAGCCAATTCTTTGTATAGATTTCTTCATAGGATTCTTCATGGTCACATTTATATTAAATTGCATTATATTAGTATCTCCAACTGACTGTTACATTATCTCATTTTACGCAAAATAAGCCTATGCGTAAAATTTCGAATAAATGTACCTGATGATATTTTTGTATTAAGCAGGAATATACATCAACATTTAATTAATAAGCTTAATCTGTTGATTCAACCAATTGACAGTAATTAAAACTTAATCAACCGTTATTTTCAAGCCGTCATAACCAACATAAACACCATCAGGTAACTTCGTAGTTAACTCCATATACTCCATTTCATGCGTCATATGAATCAAATAAGTTGTTTCAGCGTTAATTAGACTCGCGTATTTCAAGCTTTGTTCCAAATTTATGTGCGTATAGTGCGTCGTATAGCGTAAGCAATCTAAAAGGAGCAACTTTAGGCCTTTTAATAGCGCAAGCGAACTATCTGGAATGGCAGAAACGTCAGTTAAATAGGCAATGTCACCTATACGGTAACCATAAATTTCGCTATTACCATGCTTTAGCGGAATAGGCGTAATTGTCTGTTCAAAAATCTCAAACGGGCCGCTCACTGGATTAATTTTGAGGACTGGTAAATCCCAGAAGTTACTGGCTTCACGCAAGGTGTAGCCAAATTTCTCCTTGATATGCGCCATGGCTTCTGCACTACCAAACAAGGGGATTTGGCTACGCTGAAGCTGACAAAAGCCCCGTAAATCATCGATTCCATGTAAATGGTCCGCGTGCGTATGCGTATAAAGCACAGCATCTATGCGCGTGAGCCCTTCTCTTAATGATTGGTTACGTAGATCTGGGCCCGTATCAATTAATATAATTTTGCCGTTATCAAGCGTGATTAAACTAGAACAGCGCGTTCGGTTATTACGCGGGTCATTAGAAATACAGGTCACACAATTGCAACCTAGCATTGGCGTTCCAGCGCTTGAACCTACGCCTAACATTGTTAGTTGCATGTAGTGCCTTGTTTAATATGAGCGTATGTCAAAAAATAATGCATGTTTATGCAATCGCGTGTTTAAATAAGCGGAAGAAATTTTCGGTAGTTGCCGCAGAGACTTCTTCAAAAGAAATTCCGCGTAATTGTGCAATTTCTTCAGCTACATGTTTGACATAGCTAGGTTGATTAGTTTTCCCACGGTATGGAATAGGCGCTAAATACGGTGAATCTGTTTCAACCAGCATTCTGTTCAATGGCACTTGTTTTGCAACATCTTTAATCGATTGTGCATTTTTAAAGGTAACGATGCCCGAAAATGAAATATAAAACCCAAGCGCAATCGCTTGCATGGCTACATCAAGGTTTTCGGTAAAACAATGCATGACGCCACCCACTTGTTGTGCATTTTCCTCACGCATAATACGTAGCGTATCTTCGGCGGCACTGCGAGTATGAATCACTAACGGTTTTCCGCAAGCAATAGCGGCACGGATATGGGTACGAAAGCGAGTGCGTTGCCACTCTAAATCTCCTGTAAGTCTGAAGTAATCGAGGCCAGTTTCACCAATGGCAACCACTTTAGGATGATTGGCCAGCGCCAATAAACCTTCTACCGTAGGTTCTTCTATATTTTCATAATCTGGA
>CAIYLB010000192.1 GCA_903926935.1 uncultured Pseudomonadota bacterium | reverse complement strand
TGATCGGCAAAAAACAGCACCGCCACTATCATCGACACATTGAGCCACACTGGCGTGAAAGCTGGAATGCCGAATTTATTATAAGTATTGAGTACGCCGCCAGCCATTGAAACTAGCGAGATAAAGAAAATGTACGGAAAAGTGATACGCAGCAATTCAACTGTCAATTGCATTTTAGGCAGGTCAGCGGTGAAGCCTGGCGCAATCAACGCCACAATCCAAGGTGCGGCCAGCATGCCTAATAAAGTAACCGCCACTAAAATCAAGCCTAACCAAGTGGCTACGCGATTAATTAAATGATGCGTGTCATCAGAACTACGCTGACTTTTATATTCAGCTAAGATAGGTACAAAAGCTTGGCTAAAGGCGCCCTCAGCCGAGACGCGGCGCAATAAATTAGGGATTTTGAACGCCACAATGAAAGCATCACTCAACATCCCTGCCCCGAACACTCGAGCGATCAGCGTATCTCGCACAAAACCTAATATGCGCGAAACAAAAGTCATGCTGCCAACTTTGGCTAGCGCTTTAAGTAGATTCATGGGAAGTTAATAAGTGCATGCGCAATTTGTAAGAATACAGTAAGAAATATGGTCGAAAACCAGCCAGAAGTAGATTTTAACATGCTAGTTGTACTCAAGCGACAAATGCACGTGATATTTACTTACTAATAACTTGCAATATGTTTATAAAATAGCTATTATTATGGGCTTCGTATTTTGAATAGCTCTTAGGAAAATCACAGATGGCAAATACCGCACAAGCAAGAAAACGTGCTCGTCAAGCAGTTAAGCAACGTGCACACAATGCAAGTTTGCGTTCTACTTTGCGTACAGCGATTAAAAAAATTATTAAAGCAGTAGAAGCTGGCGATAAAGCAGCGGCTACCGTGGCTTACAGCGAAAACGTGAGTGTGATTGACCGCATTGCGGACAAGCAAATCATTCATAAAAATAAAGCGTCACGTCATAAAAGCCGTTTAAATGCTGCTATTAAAGCTATGGCATAAGGCCAAACTTTAAAAGTAACCATTAACAAAAAAACGTTAACAAAAAAGCCGAATTTATATTCGGCTTTTTTGTTATTCAAATTTCTACTTATTTCTACTTGTACTTGGCAAACTCTTAATTGCCAAACAATAATTAATTACCAATATTTAAATCAGCACGAACCTGCATTGCTTGTTTAATCGCCTCATCACGACTGACGTTAATCACGGTAAAATGTCCCATTTTGCGACCTGAACGTGCCTGTTGCTTACCATACAAATGCATTTTAAGCTGCGTATTAGCAAACGCATGCTGCCACGCTGGCTCTAGCTGCGATTGATTTTCGACATCTAACGGCCAAATATCACCTAATATATTTACCATCACGGCAGGACTATGCTGGCGGCTACTACCTAATGGCAGGCCAGTCATCACTCGTACTTGCTGCTCAAACTGATTGGTAACACAAGCATCAATCGTATAATGTCCAGAATTGTGTGGACGAGGCGCCATTTCATTTACTAGCAACTCTCCATTGCATACAAAAAATTCCACTCCGATTACGCCGGTATAATCAAGTTTCTCTGCGACCTGTATGGCTAACTTTTGTGCTTGATGACTGATAGAGTCACTGCCACGCGCAGGCACAATTGAAACATCTAATATGCCATTAAGATGGCTATTTTCTGAAGTTGGGAAAGTGGCTACATTGCCCTGACTATCTCTAGCCAATACTACCGAAACTTCATAATCAAGCTTGAGCATTTTTTCCAAGACACATTCTTCGCGCTCAAATTGCATAAAGGCTAATTGCGCTTCATGTTGATTTTTAACTCTAGCCTGACCTTTTCCGTCATATCCAAACCGTG
This sequence comes from uncultured Pseudomonadota bacterium, assembly GCA_903926935.1. GTDB lineage: Bacteria > Pseudomonadota > Gammaproteobacteria > Burkholderiales > Methylophilaceae > Methylotenera. The sequence continues at coordinate 10,301 of CAIYLB010000192.1, read as the reverse complement.
CAACCTTTAAAATTGCTGGGTAAATATCACTGCCATCAACAGGTAAATCTTCAACCTGATTAACCACCACATAAGGGGCAACCGGCAAACCTGCTTGCTTTAGAAAGTTCTTTTCACTCACTCGATGTTGCGCAATGGCCACACTATAAGCACTTGGTCGCACGGTTGTAGTTTCGGCTAAAAATGACAGAGAATCTGCAGGTACATTTTCAAATTCGGTCGTAATAGCAGCACAACTATTGGCTAGTTTGGCTAGAGCAGCTTTGTCATCAAAAGCCGCACATATATGTAAATCAGCAATTTTACCGGCAGGACTATTGACGTCTGGGTCCAGCACAGTCACTAGATACCCCATTTCATGGGCAGCTACGACAAAGAACCGGCCAAGCTGACCACCGCCCAACATACCCAACATCGCTGGCGGTAAAATGACTGGATGATTTTCTACTGAACTATGATTCATATCGACTTAGAATTATCTTTAAGGTTTTGATGATCGATTAAATGGCTATCGATTGTGCATTAAGGCTGATCAGCCAGCACCATCAACTGCACTTTATCCGCTTGCTTAGCCCGAAATGCACATAGCTCTTGTGCTAAAGATGAATTATTGAGTGCCAATATTGAGGCCGCAAACAATCCTGCATTAGCAGCACCCGCTTCGCCAATAGCAAAGGTAGCCACAGGGATGCCTTTTGGCATTTGTACGATAGAAAGTAAAGAGTCTTGACCTTGCAAATGTTTAGATGGCACTGGCACACCTAAAACTGGCAAGATAGTCTTTGCCGCCACCATGCCTGGCAAATGGGCTGCGCCGCCGGCACCAGCAATAATCACCTGGTAACCTTTACTGGCAGCAGTTTCTGCAAAACTAAACATTAGGTCTGGTGTGCGATGCGCTGAGACCACTTCTGCCGTATAGGCAATTCCAAAATCAGCGAGCATTTGTGCCGCTGCTTTCATAATTGGCCAATCGCTATCAGATCCCATGATAATGGCGACTAATGGTTGTTTTTCCATTTACATTCCTTGTAATTTTTTATATGGTAAAACTTTACAGTAAGACTAAATTATCTCTATGTATGAGTTCAGACTCTTCCACATAGCCTAATATTTTTTCAATTTGGGCGCTGGGTTTACGCATAATCCGTTGTGCTTCTGCAGCAGAATAATTCACCAACCCACGGGCAAGTTCTACGCCATCAGCATCACAACAAGCAACTACTTCACCACGCTCAAAGTTACCTTCAACTGCGATTACGCCTATAGGTAATAAACTTTTACCATCTTGCTTAATCACTTTAACAGCGCCTGCATCTAACGTTAATTTACCACGAAGTTGCAAATGATCAGCCAACCATTGCTTGCGAGCAGTCGTTTTCATTTCCGTGGTTTGCAGATGCGTACCGATGACCTCTCCAGCCGCCAATCGCACCAAAACGTCGGGCTCGCGGCCTGAAGCAATCACGGTATTAGCGCCACTACGAGCAGCACGTTTAGCAGCTAATATTTTTGTAAGCATGCCGCCAGTACCAACATCGCTACCTGCACCACCGGCCATTTGCTCTAACGCGGCATCGCCAGCAGTGGCGTGTTGAATAAATTTAGCATCCTTATCTTTACGCGGATCCGCTGAATACAGGCCTTGCTGATCGGTCAGAATCACCAGCGTGTCAGCTTCAATCAAGTTAGCCACTAATGAACCTAAGGTATCATTATCACCAAAGCGAATTTCATCAGTCACTACGGTGTCATTCTCATTAATAATTGGAATAACTTTTAAATCTAACAAAGTACGTAAGGTACTGCGGGCGTTCAAATAGCGTTTTCTATCAGCTAAATCATCATGGGTAAGTAGTACTTGTGCGGTATGTAATTGGTGTTGGCTGAAGCAGCTTTCATACATCTGCACCAGGCCCATTTGGCCGACCGCAGCGGCAGCCTGCAACTCATTCACAGCCGTCGGACGTTTCTTCCAGCCTAGTCTCTGCATACCTTCAGCGACTGCGCCGCTTGAGACCAACACAATCTGCTTACCTTGCTGCACTAATACTGAAATTTGCGACGCCCACTGAGCTATCGCGGCTTGGTCTAAGCCATTGCCGTTATTAGTGACAAGGCTGGAGCCAACCTTAACAACAATCACTTTTGCATCAAGGACTAAAGATTTCATATTAGCGCTTAGTTAATCTAAGGTTATTTTTCAGAAACTTCATTAGTTTTAGTTACCGGATTCTTAGCAACTGAAGTCTCGTTAATAAGACCAGTATCTAACAAAGCATCTTCTTGTAGATGTTTATTTTCTTCAATGTGCTGCATGATTGCATAGGTAAGCTCTTTGCAACCGATACCGCTAATGGCTGAAATAGAGAATACACGGCCTTTCCAGCCATAATCTTTAACGAATTTTTTAACTACATCTTGCGCATCTGGCAACATGTCGATTTTATTCAGCACCAACCAACGTGGCTTGTCATAAAGCGATTCATCGTACTTTCTAAGCTCTTCCACAATCGCTTTTGCTTCATGCACTGGGTCAACCGCCTCATCAAATGGCGCAATATCAACAATATGTAACAATAATGAAGTGCGTTGCAAATGACGTAAAAACTGGTGACCAAGCCCGGCGCCCTCTGCAGCACCTTCGATAATGCCTGGAATATCAGCAATCACAAAGCTTCGCTCGCTATCCACTCGCACCACACCCAAATTAGGGTGCAAAGTAGTAAACGGATAATCAGCCACTTTTGGTTTCGCTGCAGAAACTGAACGAATAAATGTCGATTTACCAGCGTTTGGCATCCCCAACAAACCAACGTCAGCTAATACTTTAAGCTCTAAATAAAGCTCGAATTCTTCACCAGGATCACCCTTGGTACATTGGCGTGGCGCGCGATTTAAGCTAGATTTAAAATGCACATTACCCAAACCACCCTTACCGCCGGCGGCCATTTGCGCACGTTGACCATGCTCGCTTAAGTCTACCAGCAACTGCTCGCTGGCTTTATCTGAAATCACAGTACCAACCGGTACACGCAAGATCATATCATCGCCTTTTGCGCCATAGCATTCAGCACTGCGGCCATTTTCACCGCGCTGCGCTCTAAACGTACGCGTATAGCGATAATCAACCAAGGTGTTGATATTGCGATCAGCCTCTATTGTAATAGACCCACCACGACCGCCATCACCGCCACTTGGGCCGCCTAAAGGCTCGTATTTTTCACGGCGAAATGTAGCAACACCGTTGCCACCATCACCGGCGTATACTTTGATCGTTGCTTCGTCTATAAATTTCATATGTAGAGTTTACCAAATAAAAAAGCCCCATCAAACGATGAGGCTTTGCATATTGTTAATTTAGCTTACGCAGTAACAATAATGCTTACAGTATGGCGTCTTAACGCACCTTTAATTGCGAAAGACACTTTACCGTGTGCTTTTGCATATAAAGTGTGGTCTTTACCCATACCTACATTTTCACCAGCGTGCATTTTTGTACCGCGCTGACGCACGATAATGCTACCAGCGGTAACAACTGTTTCACCAAAGGCTTTAACACCTAGTCGTTGTGCGTGTGAATCGCGGCCGTTACGTGAACTACCGCCTGCTTTTTTGTGTGCCATTTTTCTCTAATCCTTAAACTTGAGTAACTGTTAATTAGCGTGAGCTAATTAAGCAGCGATTGTTTCAATTTTAATTTCAGTAAAACTTTGGCGATGGCCTTGTGTTTTACGATAATGTTTACGACGACGGAATTTAAAAATCATCACTTTATCGCCACGACCATGTGAAAGCACAGTAGCTTTAACAGTTGCGCCTTTAATGATTGGTGAACCAATAGTGGTTTTCTCACCGTCAGATACCATTAGAATTTGATCTAGCGTAACAGTACCGCCAACTTCAACCTCTAGCTTCTCAACTTTTAATCTTTCGCCTGCAATTACGCGATATTGCTTACCACCAGTTTTGATTACTGCATACATAATTATGCCTTTAACTCATACTTCAGAAGAATCGGGCATTATACGCACTTAATCCCGCAAAGCAAACCATAATTGCAAGCTAATTAAAATAAGCTTGCGATGACAATTAACAAAGCCATTATCTCACTAAATATAACAGCCAAGTCAATGAGATTGAATACGCTAAATTTGCCTGTGTTAAAATAATCATTACTCTTTAAGGTTTATTTCCGTGACGTCCAGTACCAAACACTCTAGCACATCGCAAATTGAGGCAATTCAGGCCTGCATCGCAGATGATATTACCGCGGTCAATGTAGTTATTCAGCATTCACTTCATTCAGAAGTCGCACTAGTCAACCAAGTGGCTCATTACATCATCAACAGCGGTGGCAAACGCTTAAGGCCAATATTAGTGCTACTTTCCGCAGGCTTACTGGGTCCTGTAAAAGCTGAGCATCACCAATTAGCAGCTGTGGTTGAATTTATTCACACCGCCACCCTATTGCATGATGATGTGGTGGATAAGTCTTCAAAGCGTCGTGGAAAAAGTACCGCCAATGCACTTTTTGGTAATGCGGCTAGCGTGTTAGTGGGCGACTTTGTTTATTCACGCGCGTTTCAAATGATGGTGGCTGTGCAAAATATGCGCGTAATGGAAGTATTAAGCAACGCAACCAATGTCATTGCCGAAGGTGAAGTATTACAACTACTGAATATACATAATGCAGATATTACTGACGAAGCATATTTACAGGTAATACATTATAAAACCGCAAAATTGTTTGAGGCTGCCACCCGCCTAGGCGCCATCATTAGCGAGGCAAGTCCAGACGATGAGCAGGCATTAAGTCGCTACGGCATGCATATTGGCACCGCGTTCCAGCTTATTGATGACGTACTGGATTTAAGCGGCAATACCCTTGAAATTGGCAAAAACTTAGGGGATGATTTAGCCGAAGGCAAGCCGACATTACCCTTGCTTTATGCCATGCGTAACGGAAATGCTAGCGAAGCTGCAATCATTAAACTGGCGATTGAACACGGCGGACTAGACGATCTACCTGCTGTGCTAAGTGCAGTCGAGCGCACAGGAGCATTGCAACATGTACGTAGAATTGCTGAGCTCGAATGTGAGTTAGCGTGTGCAGAAATTGCCCATTTTGCAGACTCTCCACACAAGCAGGCGATGCTAATTCTTGCTCAATTTTCTGTTTCTAGAAACTATTAAATGAATACATTAAATAGTGATTAATCGAAATTAATTGGCTTTTGCTTGGATTTGCTAGCGCAGGCTAGCAATAGCAACATTAATTAAGTACAATTTTCTCACCACTATCCGCATGGTAATAAGTCAAATGCGCGCAGTCACTAGCTCCCGAAGTAAGTGAACCATCAAACAGAGATTTTCCTTCAACATCTACCAGCGCATAGCCATTATGGTACAAAGTGACTTCAGCTAACTTTGAATTCACTTTCGAGCCTTGGCGCATAGCAAAGCTAATGCAGCTGTCTTCCTCATCCTCAGAATAAACTTCCCAACCTGGTCCACCCGCCAATTGGGTGAGCCACGCAGGCAAGTCAACTTCAACACGGCAAATAATAGGCTCATCCCACTTCGGATGATTAACATCGGTCTGTGTCAGCTCAAATGAGTGCTGTTGATTATTAATAGCGGTCATTGCATTTCCTTCTTGCGATATGTAGGTATTATAATGTCGATTACAATATTTACCTTAATGTTTGTGGTCGAACGTGATAATTTCAAGGGCTCAATCCTTTTAAAAAATTAAAATTTAGAACAGCACCTATCTATGTACTAGCGATGTAATGATGCATAAAGTTTACAAAAAATATCTCATTAAGCACGAAATTAAGTTGAAATTTAAGGACTAAGTATGTTTAGCGAGTTAATTGGTATTTCAAATACCTTACAACAAAATACTAGTATTTTCATAATGTTATCTATTATCTTTGGCTTATCGGTCGGCAGCTTTTTAAATGTTGTTATTCATCGCCTACCTAAAATGATGACCCATGAATGGCGTCTTAACTGCCTCGAATTACAGGGCAAGGTAGCGCCCGATAACAGCACATATACACTCATAACACCACGCTCAAGCTGCCCAATTTGCGAACATAAAATTAGCGCTTTAGAGAACATTCCGCTCATTAGTTATATCGCTCTAAAGGGGAAATGTAGCCATTGCAAAAGCCCAATTAGCCTACGCTACCCAATAGTGGAGGCGCTTACAGGAATTTTGATTGGTTTAGTTAGTTGGAAATTCGGTTATAGCAGCACTACGCTTTTTTCTTGGATATTTGTTTTCGCACTCATCACACTCACTTTCATTGATTTTGATACACAATTATTGCCTGATCACATCACCCTGCCACTACTATGGTTAGGCCTATTATTCAACTTAAGCAATGGTTTTACCGATATTAAATCAGCTGTAGTCGGTGCCGCCGCCGGCTATCTGACATTGTGGATGACCTACTGGTTATTTAAACTAATCCGCGGTAAGGAAGGTATGGGTTATGGCGACTTTAAATTGCTAGCAGCCATCGGCGCATGGTTTGGTTGGCAAATCCTACCTGCAACCATCCTAATATCATCAGCATTGGCCGCAGTGATGGGTATTAGCCTAATTATATTCAAAAAACGTGGACGAGAAGTGCCGATACCATTTGGGCCTTTCTTAGCCATAGCCGGTATTGCGGTGCTATTTGCAGGGCCGCAACTCTCTAGCTATTATTTAGTTTAATATTTAACTTTTTACACACATTTATGTTCATCATTGCACTAACAGGCGGAATAGGTTCAGGCAAAAGCGAAGCGGCCAAACAATTTGCATTATTAGGCGTGCCTATTGTAGATGCCGATGTAATTTCGCATGAACTAACTGCTATTGGTCAGCCTATAGTCGCAGAAATTGGCCGTATTTTTAGCGCTGACCTTATTAGAGCAGATGGCTCGCTGAACCGCGCCAAACTTCGCGCGCATGTATTTAATAACACTGAAGAAAGATTGAAACTAGAAGCATTATTGCACCCAGCAATTCACCTCAGGGCCTTGCAGCAGTTGGCTGAAAACGAAAGTAAATTACACCCTAGCTACCAAGTGCTAGTCATGCCGCTATTATTTGAAAGCCATCGTTACAATGGCGTTGCAAACAAAACATTAGTGATTGATTGTGATGAAAATCTGCAAATAAAACGCGCTATGACACGCAGCAATATGACAGAAAAAGAAGTGCAAGCAATGATGAACGCGCAGGTTTCAAGAGCTTCACGTCTTGAACGTGCCGATTTGGTCATTGAAAACAACGGTACGCTCAAAAACTTGACTGAAAAAATAGCCTCGATCCATAAAAATATCATTAAAACTTGCATAGTTAGCCAATAACTTTGATAATCAAGGTTAACTTAAAATTAAGCATCAAATAATGACACAAACAATACCTTTAGGTCATTAATTTAGTCAACCATGCCTAGCTACGACTACCCATTTAACGAGCGCATACGCACATATCTTCGTGTTGAGGATTTGTTTGCCAAAGTTTTACATAATATAGACGCTGGGCACGAATATAACCATCACAGCGCACTTCTCACCTTACTGCAAATATTAGATGTGGTTGATCGTGGTGAACTTAAGCTAGAGCTATTGCAAGAATTAGAGCGCCAGAAGGCTCTAATGAGCATATTAATAGGCAACCCAGGCATTGCGACGCAAGCATTAGAAACGATTCTTCGTGATATTGATGATGCATCAAAACTACTGCGAGCCGAATCAACTAAGCTGGGGCAGTCTTTGCGCGCTAATGAATGGTTGATGAGCATTAAGCAGCGTGCTGGCATTCCGGGCGGTGTATGTGAGTTTGACGTGCCTTCCTATCATTATTGGCTTGGCCTTGGTGAGTCTAGGCGCAGGCAAGATTTTGAAGCTTGGCTAAAGCCGCTAGTACCCATGCAGCGTGCAATTATGATTATTTTACATATTCTACGTGGCAGCGGCGCTACCACTAAGTTGGTAGCGAATAATGGCGCTTATCAACAAATGCTTGGCAGCACTAAACCGGCACAAATGTTGAGGATAGAAGTTGCAGATGATGTTATTTGCTTTCCTGAAGTCAGTGCCAATAAATATGCAATTAATATTCGATTCAGCACCCTTGAACGCTCTCATAAGCCTCTAAAATATGAAGAAGACGTTCATTTCTCACTGACGCTTTGCAACTTGTAATCACAGGCACACTTAAATAAGCTTGTTTTAGCTTTACTGCATAATGCATAACATCCAAAACAACTTAAATTTACACAAATACTCCTATGACTAACTCTAAAAAACGATTAGTACCTTGCCCTAACTGCAATAAGCTATCTGAATTTTCGCCTAGCAATGCTTTTAGGCCTTTTTGTTGCGAGCGCTGTAAACTTATTGATCTAGGCTTATGGGCAAGTGAGCAATATGCCATTCCAGAAACTGTTAAACCCGATGAGTTTTCTGATCACTTTCCTGACCAATTACAAAACTAATACCTATCAGTACATATTTCAATAGCCACTTTAGTAAGTAATATTTAACGGTAATTTTTAAAAAAAGTATTCAATTAAATTCGATTAATCTAATTTGATTTAACTCACTAGGATCAATATTACAACTATCATGAGAAAATTTTTAAATCAAAAATATCTACATTACGCTTTTGCTCTTATGCTCACTTATGGCTACGCGTTCTCAATAACGGCCACTGCCGCTAGTAGCCAGGACTTTGTCACCATTAAAGATGCTTGGGTACGCACAACCAACCCGGGGCAAGAAGTTGGTGCAGCCTATATGACTTTTTTAAGTGCGCAAGATGCTACGCTTATCCGCGTAGAAAGTGACGTCACTAAAAGTGTAGAGATACACAATATGAGTATGGAAAATGGCGTAATGAAAATGCGTATGATGGATACGCTACCACTTGTCGCCGGGAAGCCTTATAAGCTAGCGCCAGGCGGTTTTCATTTGATGTTATTTGACTTAAAAAAACCGCTTAACATTGGCGATCAAGTGAATTTTGCACTCACTTTCAAAAGCAAAAACAAGCATGAATTCAAACAAAACATTAAAGTAATGGTGCAATCACCAGCAGAAGCTTCTACGACTAAATAGCTTCACATCCACTCAACTCTAAATTCATTAACCAGAGTGTTAAGAGTTAAAGCCAAAAACTAAAGCCAAGCACCACGTTGCATAGCAATGCCGTGCGCACCATGTAGCCTAGCTTTATGCATATCGGTAGCTTGCATACCGCCGAGTGCATAAACAGGTAAAGTATAATCGGCAATTAAGCCACTAAACCCATCCCAGCCTATCGGCAAAGCGCCAGCGTGACTCAAAGTAGCATTTACCGGCGATAGCACTACATAATCAAAACCAAGCGTCGCAGCATGGGCTAGTTCTTGACTATTATGGCAAGAAGCACCGCATAACAAACCTAGCGGCTTCGCTTGCAGGCGCATTAAGTCTAGCGAGGTAAAGTGTATGCCGACTGAGTTTAAATTCAAAGAAAAATTAAACTTTGTAAAGTCTAAAACCGTTGAAGAATCTGAATGGCAAGATGCTGAATTGATCACCACTTTAGCATCGTACGGCTCTGCAATTTCAATCAAGCGCTCAGCCAATTTAATTAATGCAGCGCTTGATAGCTGTTTTTCACGGATTTGTATCATCTTTAAACCATGCTCTAAAGCGACGATTAATCGTTCAAAAAATAACGTTTCGCCTAACTCAGCCATATTGCTAATAGCGTAAATTTTTCCCAAATTAAGCGCATTAAAGATTGGCGCGTTGGCTGGCAACATAGGGCCAACATTAATACTTTCAGGATTCTGCCAGCTAAGGGCTTGGTTTTCTAGGCCAGATGGCTCGCCTTCCCATTCGGTGACAATGAAAAAATGTAGCTTAACGGTTTTAGCTGTTGATTCTAAGTTGCCAGTTGCATCATATTTGGCCGCATAATCAAAAGATCGTGTAAGCCAGCGGTAGGATGATATTACGCGAATACCTAGCTCTTCTTGCAGTTCTCGATTTAGCGCGCACTCGGGCGTTTCGTTCTCTTCTATCTTGCCGCCAGGAAACTCCCAGTACCCAGCCCAAGGCTTACCAATTGGCCGCTCTCCCAGCAATACAGAGCCGTCATCACGCTGAATAACGCCAACCGCGGCGTGCGTTACCTTGATTACAGGTAAATTAACTGCTGAATCAGGATCTATAATCTGCATTAATTTTGACGTAATCGTAAGAAAAGTCGCAAGTCCAAACAGTGCAACTTGCATTGCCTC
>CAIYLB010000191.1 GCA_903926935.1 uncultured Pseudomonadota bacterium | reverse complement strand
TCTACATAAGTAACCGTTGCGTTAGTTTCAGGGCCCGCGCCATGGAAGTTTCCACCAATCAATACTTGGCCACCGCCATCACTACCAGAAGCATTGATTAGTGAGCCTGCCAATAGGCCAACTTTGTCGCCCAGCACTTTCACGATACCGCCGGTTTCGCCTGCGCCCAGCCCTGTTGCGGCTAATGTGCCAGAGTTTGTTACTACACCACTAGTACCACCATCTAAAATGATGACGCCATTGCGCTCAACGACAGATGCAGCTTCAATAATTCCGCTGTTATTAACTACGGTTGCCATCAAATCACCGGCGCTACGAGCACCCAGAATGACCTGACCACCAGCGGCTTGAATCAATCCACGGTTTTCTGCTAAAGCTTTAACCGCAGCGGTATCAATATTAAATTTAATTAAGCCATCGCCATTGATATCTAGTGTTACTTTATCGCCCGCAGCCATAGCAACGGTACCCAAGCGCGCTGAAATCAAGCCCTGATTAATAACTTCAGGGGCTAATAAGGCAACAAATCCACCATTGGCTGCAGTAATAGAGCCTAGATTGACTACCGACCCAGCACTACCATTTTTTTCAAAGACGTAATTGCCCGTCATGAAGTTGCTATTGCTAATATCCAGAGTAGAAGCTACTAAGCTTCCAACGTTTACCTGAGCGCCACCACCAAACAACACGCCACTAGGGTTCACCAAGAACACGCGACCATTGGACGTTAAGCTACCCATAATCTGCGAAGGATCAGCACTTAAGACGCGATTTAAAGCCGCGCTTTGAGCGTTAGGCTGAGAAAAATTAACACCGGCATCTTTGCCGATATTAAATGTCTGCCAATTAACAATCATGTTCTGACTGTTTTGGTTAATCTGCATCTGATTTGCGCTGGTGGTAATTGCACCAGCACCACCAACGACTACACCATTGGTAGGTAAAATATTTGCATCAAGGGCAAAGGCCGGCAGGCATACGACCATAAGTAACCTGCCCAACCATCGCGAAATACGAAGACCCTTGCGTAAGGTATAACTAAGCTTGCGCCCATTACCTAACGAAACAACCAAGCGATCCTTTTGAATTTGCCGACGAAAACTACGGTTAAGATTTTTTAGGGTATCGAGGATATTTGAGCTCATAATTTACTACCTTTTATTGAATTATTTTTACTTTTGTCTGTATATAAAATCTTAACTAAACGCGGCACGCTTTAAAACTGCAAAACACCTTGAAACCAAAATGTGTTGTCCAAGTTCTGGCCGTCACTGTTAGAGCCATAAGCTTTAAAGGATTGACTTGTACCAATCGCATGCGCCCAAGTTGCCGTTAAATAAGAGCGGTTATTGATTGTTGCCTTGAGACCTAAACCAGCACCCATTAAGGTGGTAGTGTTACTCATAGAATAGCCCGTGTTAGGATTGGTAGTACTGGGAGGATTCCAGTTTAACCAGGTGTTTTTAAACAGCTGCACAGTACCAACATCGTAAAAAGCAAAACCAGAGATTTGACCTAGATAACTATCGTTTAGCAACTGCTGTTGTAGCTCTAGTTGAATCAACGCGCCCTGAGAACCTACGCCCTCACCCATTGGATATGCGCGAACACCGGTAGGCCCGCCCAAATAAAATTGCTGAGAAGAGTCTAAGTTTTTGCTGGCGAATTGACCATAAGCATTGAACAAAAACTGCGTAGAATTAGTCACCGCTTGCAAACGACTAAAGTTAAAGTTGTAACGCTGAAAAGTGCCAACAGTTTTAGTTGTTGATGCATCAGTAGCATTATATTGAGCGTTAGAAGAATCCAAATTACCTAGCGTGGCAGTTAAACCAAAGGTATTAATACCGCCCGTTAAAAAGCCATCGCGTGAATTACCTGAAATACCAAAAGATCCATCATTTAGGCTTTTGTCACTCAACTCAAAGCCGAGCGAATTATTAACCATCTGTAAATTATCAAAACCAACTTGACCATACAAATTAAAATTACGGCTACGTATAAAAGGGTAAGACCCAAATAGGCTGGCAGTATTAGCAGTACCCTTAGTATTGGTACCTTGATAATTTAAGCCCAGTTCATAGGCCATAGCGGAGTATGCAGCGCCAACCTTTAAACCATCTGAACCGATTGGAATTTGATAGGAAATCCGACCATAATTGGTTTTAGCACCGCTCTGCATAGCGCTGGTGCCAGTAGTTTGGGCGCGAAGCGTTAATTGATCACCATAACCAGATAGACTGTTGACGCCAAGCGTAACGCCGACTCGACCCGCACCAGAATAGCGACTGCCAAAGTTATCTGCATCGACAGAACTAAAGTAACGAGGACCAGTAACCGTCTCTAAATTTAAGTTGGAAGTGCCAACCGTATCGCCTGGCTCTAAGGAGCTCTTAACATCAGATATCCCAGGAGTATCTTGCAACAATAAGAGCCCTCTCTCAAGATCCGCTTCTGTAATGACCTGATTAGGACCTACTGCCTTGTCCAAAAAATCTACCTGAACAACAGGTTTAACTAATGGATCGCCATTACTTTTGAAATTAATCTTACCGCGTCGACCTTCAATAATCTGAATTTCTACCACACCACCAGTAATTTCCTGAGCAGGTATATATGCGCGTGCGACCAAATAACCTTTAGAGCGGTAATAGTCACTAATTTGATCAGCCGCTTCTCTGAGCTGATCTAAGTTTAATTTTTTGCCAACCAATAGATTTAATTTTGCCTGCAAATCTGCAGCCGGAATAACAGTGTTACCAGTTATTTTGAAGCCAGTCACCAAAAACGCTGTGCTTGGTCCACCTTTCATTGCTGGACGCGACTGTTTTGAAACGTCAATCTCAGGAGAAGAAGGCGTAGATAAAGCCGGCAATGGCGTCTGGTCGATGAATTGCATAATCCGACCAGCATCTTGAGGGGGAGGCCCATTAGGAACTTCTGCGTGAACAACACCGCCATAGGTCAGACCCATCAAAGTAAATAGTATGGATACACGACGCTCCAACCTCAACACAAAAGTCTTGTTAGCCAACATTTGCATACCTACCACCCTATATATTAAGTGCATTAACTTGTAAAAACCGGCGAATAAATCAAGCCTAGCTTGACCGATTACAACTAGATCAAATTTGACTTCGACCCTCTAGATTTTTACCTAAAATTATAATTAGTGGAATATTAGCAGAATATTTATTTATTTTTCACCAATTATATAAATATTTTTATATTAAAAAAATATCCTAAAGTAAGAGTCTAGGCGGCTTACAGCCTTTCACTTATTTACTATATGGTTATTTCAAATCGCCAAGCATTGCACCAACAACCTTAAAAGTTCTTTACAACTTTAAATTCAAACATAATTCAATAAGTTGAGACCTTTGAACGGACGCTTTTTAACCCTAAAATCTATCAATTCAGTCACTCCCGCGCAGGAGGGAATCTAGGTAAATCAACAACTTAACTAGATTTCAGACTATTTTGTACGAATAATATGTTTTAGCAAATATATTCTGCGGTGATGACCTTTATGGTTACGCAGGAATGGGTAGCCGGAGGTATTAAAAAAATCGTGGTAAATTTAGCCTCTTGCAAAGGTCTCAAGTTAACTAAAACTAACTAATATCAACCACATAGTCCCGCGCTTATTTTTATCAGAAATAACATAGCAAAAATTAGGGTATTAATATTTATAGTTGACGACAGACGGCTCTAAAAAGATAACACATGCTTAATACTTATTTAATTGGCGGCAGTGATAAAATGCTGTTTTATGCTGACCGCTTTGATTATTGGCTGGCGTTTAAAGCTTAAGGGTACGCTGATTTATTCAACCGTTCGCCCTGAGCTTGTCGAAGGGTGTTTTTAACATGATGATTGTTAAGCGGGGAAATCAAACATGGTTCGACAAGCTCACCACGAACGGACTTTAAAACTCACCGCGAACGGATTTAATCAGCTCTTTCAAATAACTAACGATTTTCCAAAATATGACTTTAACTTCAGATAATTCAAAACTACAAATACTGCAAAATTTCCGTGTGATTCTTTGCCAAACTAGCCATCCAGGCAATATTGGTTCGGCGGCACGTGCCATGAAAACTATGGGTTTACAGCACTTATATTTAGTTAAACCAGATAGTTTTCCCGATGCGCACGCCACGGCATTATCTACTGGCGCAGCTGATTTACTAGAAAATGCAATTGTCACCAACACCTTAACTGAAGCGCTTTCTGGCTGTGCTTTTGCGATTGGCATGAGCGCACGTAAGCGCAGCCTTTCTCACGAGTTAGTCAATGTGCGGGCTGCTGCTAACACGGCGATTGAGATTGCTAACACACAAACCGTCGCCCTAGTGTTTGGCACTGAAATGAGCGGCTTAACCAATGAGGAGCTTGATCATTGCCAATTGTTAGCCATGATTCCAGCCAATGCCGAATATTCATCCTTAAACCTAGCTGCGGCAGTGCAAATAATGTGTTACGAACTTCGCATGGCAGCGCTTGAAGATGCCACTTTTAGCCAAAATGCACATATAGAATTAGCCACCATTGATAGCGTTGAAGGCTTTTACAAGCATTTAGAAGAAACCTTATTGCATATTGGCTACCTAAATCCGGTTGCACCAAAAAAACTAATGGAGCGTATGCGACGCATTTACGCACGCATTCGATTAGAAAAAGAAGAAGTAAACTTGTTACGTGGCATACTGACGCTGACGGTTACTCCGAAAAAACACGATAAATACTAGAAATGTTAGAAATAATAGCCCCGAGCAATTCTCTCGAGGCAAGCTCTGAAAGGCAACACTTATGTTTGATCACGTTAAAGAAGATATCGCCATTGTTTTCCAGCGCGACCCAGCGGCGCGAACGCATTGGGAAATACTGACAACTTATCCTGGCGTGCATGCATTACTCATGCATCGCTTATCTCATTGGCTTTGGCACGCGCGCTTTTACTGGTTGGCGCGTTTTAATTCACATATTGGCCGCTGGCTTACCGGCATTGAAATTCACCCAGGCGCAACCATAGGTCGCCGTGTGTTTATTGATCACGGCATGGGCGTGGTAATTGGTGAAACGGCTATTATTGGCGATGATTGCACGCTTTATCACGGCGTGACTTTAGGCGGTACTTCTTGGAATAAAGGCAAACGCCACCCAACACTAGAAAATGGCGTGGTAATTGGTGCCGGCGCTAAAGTACTAGGGCCGATTACTATTGGTGCTGGCGCAAAAATAGGCTCGAATGCGGTGGTAGTCAAAGATGTGCCAGCCAACGCCACGGCGGTGGGAATTCCTGCGCGTATTTTAGAAGAAGAAAAACCTACCAAGGATGACGCAAAAAGTAATACGGCTAAAAGCGCGAGCTTTACCGCCTATGCAGTTAGCGATGATAACGATAAGTTTAATCCTGAGGCCATGTCCAAAGCGCTACAAACCTTGTTGGCGCATAGTGCCGCGCAAGATAAAAAATTAGC
>CAIYLB010000190.1 GCA_903926935.1 uncultured Pseudomonadota bacterium | reverse complement strand
CAAATTAAAGACATTACCAACGAGCACGGTAGCGAAGCATTAGGTGTACTTGTTTCACCCAATAGCACGATGGAAGAAGGTTATTTGGCTAAAAAATTAGCCGATGGTCTAGGCTGTGGAAACGTCGACTATCGCTTGCGCCAAACTGATTTTAGGTTAGATGGCAAGCGCCAAGGTACACCTTGGATGGGTATTAATATTCATGAAATTGAAGAGTTAGATCGTATCTTGGTGATTGGATCTAATTTACGTAATGAGCATCCGCTACTTGCGCAACGCTTTCGTAAAGCTGTAGCCAATGGCGCTGAGCTTTCAGTGATTAGCCCGTTAGACAATGATCCGTTAATGGATATCGCGCATAAAGTGATTGTGCGGCCTAACGACATGGTGAACGTACTGGGTCAAATTCTCAAAGCGATGTCTGGCTTACAGCGTCTATCGCTTTGTTTACCAGCTTCACTTAATCAGTTGCTTGAAGAAATTAAAGTGCGTCCGAATACGCAAGCAATTGCAGAAAGCATGGCTGGACATGGTAAAGACTATGACTTGGTTGCCCCAAAAGTGGGAATCTTTTTAGGAAATATGGCCTTAAGTGATCCACGCTTTACAGAAATGTACAGCATGGCTGAAGCCATAGGTGGTATTTCAGGAGCTAAAGGTGGTATTTTGCCAGCTGCTGCAAATAGTACCGGTATGCATATGATGGGTGTGATGCCGAGTAGTACTGGTATGCATGCGCGCGCAATGTTAGAAGTGCCACGCAAAGCTTATTTAATTGTGAATATTGAACCGGAATTAGATTGCCAACATGCAGCGTTAGCTAAAGTTGCGATGGCAAAAGCTGAATGTGTAGTCGCACTAACTGCTTTTAAATCACAGGCGCTAGAAAATGCAGATGTGCTACTACCTATCGCGCCGTTTACCGAAACTTCCGGCACCTTCATGAGCATGGAAGGCCGCGTGCAAAGCTTTACTGCGGTGGCTAAGCCGCTTGCTGAATGTCGTCCAGCTTGGAAAGTATTGCGCGTATTGGCCAATACATTAGGCTTGCAGGGTTTTGATTACGAAACTAGCGAGCAAGTTAAAGAGGCCATTTTCTCGGGTGAAAAACCGTCAGCCGTAGTGTGGCGTAGTTTAAATAACAACCTAAAAGAGTTGGTTGAGATACAGGTCAATATTAAACATGATGGCTTGCAACGAATTGGTGAAGTGCCTCAGTATGAGTCTGATCCGATTGTGAGGCGCTCACCACCATTACAAAAAACAAAATACAACATTAAGCCTATGGCGCGTATGTGTGCAAGTCAACTTGAAGTATTAGGTCTGGTTGAGGGTGATAATGTGTTGGTGAAACAAGATAAAGGCAGTGCGGTGTTAACGGTTAAATTAGATAATCATGTGGCTAAAGGTTGTGTTCGTGTAGCTGCCGCGCATGAAGATACGATAGGATTGGGCGATTTAATGGGTGATATTACCGTTGAAAAACTATCTGTCGAGCAGTTGCAAGCACATACAAAAGCTAGCATGGAGGCGCGTGCCTAATGGAAATGTTAGCTAATTTATTTGGTGCTTACTGGCCAGCGGTGCAACTGACCGCCTGGACGTTAATTAAAATTGTCGCAATTGTCGCGCCGCTGATGGGCGCTGTGGCTTATCTTACCTTGGCTGAACGTAAAGTCATTGGCTATATGCAAGTGCGTATAGGGCCTAATCGGGTCGGTTATTTCGGCTTATTACAGCCGATTGCAGATGGTCTAAAGTTATTATTCAAAGAAATTATCGTACCAACGGCTTCTAATAAAACCTTGTTTTTATTAGGACCCGTATTAGCGATTGCACCGGCCTTTGCTGCATGGGCGGTTGTGCCATTTGATATGAGTATGGTATTAGCTAACGTAGATGCTGGCTTGTTGTATATTCTAGCCATGACATCGGTTGCGGTTTACGGTGTAATTATCGCCGGCTGGGCCTCTAATTCTAAATACGCATTTTTAGGTGCGCTACGTTCAGCAGCACAAATTGTGTCTTATGAAATTGCCATGGGCTTTTCGCTAGTGGGCGTATTGATGTGTGCTAACACCTTGAACCTTGGCAAAATTGTAATGGGCCAATCAGGTGGCATGTTGCACTGGTATTTCTTACCATTATTTCCTCTTTTCATTGTCTATTTTATCAGTGCCGTGGCCGAAACTAACCGCGCTCCATTCGATGTTGCCGAAGGTGAATCTGAAATTGTGGCAGGTTTTCATGT
>CAIYLB010000189.1 GCA_903926935.1 uncultured Pseudomonadota bacterium | reverse complement strand
GCCTTATTTTTAGACCCAACCATGATGTATTCAAGTGCGATGTTTAATGCTGATACGCATAATTTGCAGGCAGCTTCTGAACTTAAACTTAAAACTATTTGTGATAAGTTGCATTTAAAGCCCAGCGATCATGTGGTGGAAATTGGTACTGGTTGGGGCGGTTTTGCTATTTATGCGGCTAAACATTATGGCTGTAAAGTAACGACCACTACTATTTCAAAACAGCAATATGAACTGGCTATAGAGAGAGTGTCGAACGCTGGCTTGGTGGGTAAGGTAACGCTGTTGCTAGAAGATTATCGTCATTTGGAGGGACAATTTGATAAGCTAGTTTCTATCGAAATGGTAGAAGCGGTCGGACACAAATTTTATGACACCTATTTTGCAAAAGTCGCTACGCTATTAAAACCGGATGGAATGGCACTCATACAAGCCATCACGATCGCAGATCAACGTTATGAAAACGCGAAAAACTCGGTAGATTTTATACAGCGCTATATATTCCCCGGATCATGTATCCCCTCAAACACGGCAATGTTAACTAGTGTGACGAATAACAGTGATTTGCGCTTGTTCGATTTAGAGGATATTGGCCCACATTACGCTACCACCTTGAGTCTATGGCGCGATAATTTTTTCGCGAATATTCAGCAGATTCGTAAACTTGGATATTCGGAAGAGTTTATCAAAATGTGGGATTTCTATTTTAGTTATTGTGAAGGTGGTTTTAAAGAGCGCGCCCTAGGTGATGTACATTTGTTGCTGGCAAAGCCGGGCAATCGCAGAGCTGCATTAGCGACTTAGTTAAATCATGAGTCATTAATGAAAAAGCAGTTTATTATTGATTGGTAACTATCCAATATAAGGGCTTATTTTTAGTCGCAATATAACTAAACATATCTTTTCGTCTCTCGTTTTCATATGACTCATTGGCCGAAATATCTGCGGATTTAACATCTTTATGCAGTAGAGATTCGCTAAATAATACCCAAGCAGGATTCTCTTTAAAACCTTTGTCATTCATGCAGTTTTGCATCACACGAATTCTTCTGCCAGCAATTTCTAGTTTCTGAAACTCAACAATGGCTGATAAGTGGGTGACGGATTTATCGGCAATCCCGGTGCAGGTATCAATCGTCAAGGCCAAACGGCTATTTTTTGATTTTTCCTGCACACCAACTGATGAAGCAAGGCTGTTTTGGCTGTCGTTATTCTTCACATAATAAGTGAGTGCTGCGATGCATAAAGCTAAAATAGTCACAATTTTGAAGTATTTTTGTTTCATATATGAGGTGCTATTCAGATTAATGTGGCGTTGCTAATGTCAATTCCAAGTTTTCTAATGCTTCTGGGCTGATTGTTTTAAGCGCTAGTCGCATTTGTTCAAACTCAATATTATTGCCTTCACTATGTGCCATTAAGGCGAGTGCTTGCAAGCTAGCAGGATGGTTGTGCTGCAGAGTAAGTGCTTTTTGCAAATGTGCATGCGCACTGACTTTTTCGCCGATTAGTTTTTCTGCTATGCCTAAGTAATACCAAGCCTCGACATTGTTAGGTTCTTGTGCTGTCCAGTTTAAGGCGATTTTATGCATATCTTCGCCATTGTTATTTTGATAAGGCAGCACAATTTGCATGAAAAATGGGCGTAAATTATCTGGCGCATCCCAAAAAGGTAGAGCGTGTGCGCTATTTAATTGGGAAGACTGGGTCAGCAGTAGTTCTTTTACCCACTTAACTGGCATATTGTAATAATAGGCGTTACGGCCCGGGCTTTTGAAAGTACTGATGCCGACTAAGCTGCCAGCGTAATTGAATATTGGGCTGCCGCTGGCACCGATCGCAAAGGCTGCTTGTGTGCGAATAACTTCGCCATCATCCATTGGGTACAGTGCTTTAACTGCGCTTAACGCGACATAAGGTGCGGGGGAGTCGCTGGGCATAGAGATGGAAATAATAGCTTGTTCATATTGCAATATGTCTGAATCAGCTATTTTCACAGGCTTAAGATCGGCCCACTCAAACTTTAAAATACAGATATCGTGGCGCCAATCTGCCTGCAATGATACTGGCGTATATTCCACGCCCCAGCGACTAATGCCAATGCCACTTGCATTACTCAGCACATGGCAGTTAGTCACTACATGATCTTGAGAAATGGCCACGCCAGTACCAAAGCCATGACCACCGGATTTTGTGGCAGTAATGACTTTAACTAAAGAGTCTTTAAGTGTGTATAAAAGCTCATCTGTAGGTTCGGCTAAGGCTTCTGCGTAAGCACCGTTGGAAATAATGCATAACAGCAGGGCAAGTTTGGCTATTTTCATTGAGTGTGACCATCTAGTTAAATTTTCTATTTAACTCAGACCTCAATTGATTGTAATTGTTGCCAAATTTTATTAAGTAACTCTATTAAGCTAACCCTAGCAATTAATCCTTGCTAGGATTTTCAGGCTTTTTTCTCAATATGCAATGATATTAACGTTATACCTTTGAAGGTAATGACATTAAACCTTTTCAGCATCCAATATTTCCCATCTTGCCAGCAAGTTTTCCAGTAAGGTTTCTATGGTGGCTAGTCTTGCTTGTAAGGTTTTTACTTTATCAGCCTGCGCTTTGTAAATATCGTTGTCTGCTAGCTGTGTGTTGATATCATTTTGCTCAGCTTCTAGCTGATCAATTTGTGCTGGAATTTCGTCTAACTCTTTTTGCTCTTTAAAGCTAAGTTTAGTGGTAACTTTAGCGGGTGTTGATAGCGCCTGTTTAGCCTTGTTTGATTGTGCTAAATCGGCAATACGCTTGTCTTCAGCGCGGCCTTCTTGCAGGCGTTGTTGAGTGAAACGTTGCCAGTCATCATAGCCGCCGCCAAATTCAGTAATCACACCATTACCTTCAAACGCAATCACTTGCGTGACGGTATTTTCTAAGAAAGCTCTGTCATGGCTGACTAAAAATAGTGTGCCAGCAAACTCTTGTAGCAAGCTTTCTAACAGCTCCAGCGTGTCAATATCCAAATCATTGGTTGGCTCATCCAGCACTAATACATTGGCCGGGCGGGCAAATAAGCGCGCTAATAACAAACGGTTACGCTCACCACCAGAAAGTGATTTAACCGGTGAGCGTGAACGCTGTGGCGGAAACAAAAAGTCTTCCAAATAGCTAATCACATGCTTGCGCTCGTTGCCGATTTCTACGAAATCTGAACCCGGACTAATGGTATCGACCAAAGTCGCTTCTTCGTCTAATTGTTCTCGCATTTGGTCAAAGTAAGCCACTTTGATTTTAGTGCCGCGCTGAATATCACCGCTATCTGCTTCAATATCGCCTAAAATAAGTTTGAGTAG
Organism: uncultured Pseudomonadota bacterium; assembly: GCA_903926935.1. GTDB lineage: Bacteria > Pseudomonadota > Gammaproteobacteria > Burkholderiales > Methylophilaceae > Methylotenera. The sequence goes on along the minus strand of CAIYLB010000189.1, from coordinate 2,344 downwards.
GGTGGTTTTACCAATACCATTTGGCCCTAACAAACCAATTTTATCGCCACGTAAAATGCGCGTGCTAAAGCCGTTGATCAGAGTTCTATCGCCATAGGCTTTTACTACGTTTTCTAGCTCTGCTACCAATTTACCGCTACGCTCGCCGCTGTCTAAATTAAGTTTAACGCTACCTTGACGTTCGCGACGTGCGGCACGGTCTAAACGTAAAGCTTCAAGTCTGCGTACACGGCCTTCATTGCGAGTACGACGGGCTTTAATGCCTTGGCGTATCCATACTTCTTCTTGTGCTAAGAATTTATCAAACTTGGCTGCGTGCACTTCTTCTACTGCGGCCAGTTCTTCTTTTTTAATTTGATATTCTGAGAAATTGCCGACAAAGTCTGTGAGTATGCCGCGGTCTAATTCGGTAATGCGTGTGGCTAATTTATCTAAAAAGCGTCTGTCATGCGTGATAAATAATACGCTGCCATAAAAGCCTAATAATAAGTCTTCTAGCCATTCAATCGCTTCCAAATCCAAATGGTTGGTAGGCTCGTCCAGTAATAAAACCTCAGGTTCTGCGACTAATGCGCGGCCTAAAGCCACGCGTTTGCGCCAACCACCAGAAAGTGTAGAAACTAAGGCTTCTGCATCTAACTTTAAGCGCGTTAATACATTTTCTACGCGCGATTGTGCTGCCCAGCCATTTTGTGTATCTAACTCGTGCTGCAAAGTTTGCATTTTGGCCATTAGCGCCTCAATATCTGCTTCTGGCATGCCCATATCATGAGTGACTTGGTGGTAATCAATAATGGTTTGCTGTAAGGAACCTAAACCTTCGGCAACCGCTTCAAAAACGGTATGTGTGGTGTCTAATTCTGGCTCTTGCGGCACATAAACCACACGCACGTTAGGCGCACGCCAAACAGTACCTTCGTCTAATTTAATGGTGCCGGCAATGGCTTTTAGCAGACTAGATTTACCTGCGCCATTTCGACCAATTAAACCTACGCGCTCGCCTGCGTCTAATTGGAAAGAGGCGTGATCCAGCAGGGCGTGATGGCCAAAAGCCAAGCTGGCGTTGTCTAAAGTAATAAATGGCATGGTTGTTACTCTCTGTTAAATTTTAATTTGGTTTAATTTATTGGTTTATTTAAGCATGGCTGCATTTTTATTGAGCATGGCTTTAATACTCGCCATTTTTGATTTCCCATAATCTTTACTCACTTCAGCATCTTTATTAAATGGATTGCCAAAATGTCGCACATCATCTTTTGGTAGCTCTGCAATAAAGCGGCTAGGGTCGCACATTTGCATTTCACCCGCGCGTTTACGTTTTTTGCACCATGAAATATTCAGCGTTTTTTGCGCACGGGTAATACCCACATACATTAAGCGACGCTCTTCTTCAATTTTTGTCGGGTCAAGCAGCCCAAGTTCTATGCTTTCACGGTGCGGTAATATGCCTTCTTCGCAACCGATTAAAAATACATGGCCAAATTCCAAGCCTTTTGCCGCGTGTAAGGTAGACAGCTTCACCGCATCTGGTTCGGCATCCTCGCGACCTTCTAACATGCTCATCAGCGAAACCATTTGCGTCAGTTCAAGCAGGTTTTTACCGGCTGATTCATTACCAAATTCGGTATTCGCCTCGCCTTTTTTGGTCAGCCAGCCGATAAAGTCCAGCACGTTAGCCCATTTACTTTCAGCGGCACGCGCTTCTTCACCATCATACAAAAAGGCTTCATATTGTATGGTGTTGAGCAAGTCGTTCAAAACCTCACCAGCTGGGTCGCGCACTGCACGAAATTGCAGCTTGTTAATATATTGGCAAAAATTTAATAAATCTTCTAACTGTTTATTGCCAACACCACTTTGGAAGTCTTGTTCAAACGCCGCGGCAAATAATGAAATTTTATGCGCACTGGCAAATTCACCCAGCCGTTCTAGGGTAGTGTTGCCGATGCCTTTTTTAGGCGTAGTTGCGGCACGTATAAATGCTGGATCGTCATCTTCATTAGCGATTAAGCGTAAATAGCTGATTAAATCTTTAATCTCAGTTTTATCAAAAAATGATTGGCCGCCGGAGACCGTGTAAGGGATTTTATGATTACGCAAATATTGTTCAAAAATACGCGCTTGGTGGTTACCTCGATATAAAATTGCGTAATCCAGAAATTTAGTGCGGTTTTCGAATTTATGCGCTTGCAGCTTCATAATCACCGATTCTGCTTCAGCTTCTTCACTTAGCGCTGCCGTCACTTGAACCAAATCTCCCATGCCTAAATCGCTCCACAATTTCTTGTCGAATAACTTAGGATTATTACTAATCACAGAATTGGCCGCACGCAAAATGCGAATC
>CAIYLB010000188.1 GCA_903926935.1 uncultured Pseudomonadota bacterium | reverse complement strand
TTTAGCAACAGTTAATGTAGCACCTTAGGTAGTGTGTATAAGTGAGATAATTTTGGCAGAACTTTCAAGGCATTAGCCCCTGTAATCTCAAGCACTTCGGTGATATTTAGCTGCCTTAAATCAGCTAGCACCTGCGCAATTTTGGCTATTTCTAGCGGACTATTTCTACCTCTCTGACCTAGCCATTCAGGTGGAATATCGGGTGCATCGGTTTCCAATACAATCGCGCTTAAAGGCAAATTTACGGCAAGTTCACGAATTTTTAAGGCACGACTATAAGTCATTGCGCCACCAAAACCTAACTTAAAACCTAGTGAGATAAATTGCTCCGCTTGCTGAAAACTGCCATTGAATGCATGGGCAATTCCACCCACCACTTGATGTTTTCGCAATTGCTTTAAAATATCATCAATCGCATGGCGCACATGTAATATCACCGGCAAATCATATTGTTTAGCTATTTTAAGTTGCTCTGTGAAAAAATAACTTTGTAAGTCAAAATTATTATTACTGACTGTATTTTTAGCATTTTTTGGGTTATTTGCGAAATAATCCAAACCAATCTCACCTATGGCCACTGGATTATTGTGCTGAACGTAACTTCGCAACACTTCAATATCATCCAGTGCCGCACTATTCACATACATAGGATGAATACCAAGCGCGTATGCACAATTTTCGTGCTGATTACATATCGCAATGACCGTATCAAAATTACTACGTGCGACAGCCGGTATAACTAGCTTTGCAATCCCTTGCCGTAAAGCCTGACGCGCAATGTCGTCTCTATCGGCATCAAACGCTGCGTCATCGAGGTGACAATGAGTATCAATGAGCATTTGAATCGACTATAAAATCTTATGGATAGGCTTAGCAATAGGCTGGGCACGCAGACGAATATCTTGCCCAATTTGGCGTATATCTAGAATATGTAAATCAGTCGCTTGCTGCATTTCGGTTAATTCTTGAATGGCAAACATGCCGCTTGCATCAGTACCCATGAGTTTTGGCGCGTAGTAAAAAATAAACTCATCTATCAAATTGGCCTGTAAAAATGCGCCGTTTAAGCCCTGCCCTGCTTCTAGCAGCACTTCATTAATACCTCGCTGCGCTAAATTTTCTAGCAAAGCGCTTAAATCTACCTGGCCGTTTAGTTTGGGAATATGTAATAGTTCTGCGCCTAGGGCTTTTAAAATATGTGCCTTACTAGAAGGGTCACTGGCATGCGCGATAAGCACAGGGCTAAACACCAATTGGCTAGCGTCTAGCATCTTACAATCGGTAGGTGTCTGCAATTGACTATCGACGATCACGCGCAACGGTTGGCGAGCGACAGTAACTGGTAAGCGCACATTCATGGTTGGATTATCGGCCAACACCGTACCTATGCCGGTGATAATAGCGCAAGATTGCGCCCGCCAATGTTGTACATCTAGCCTTGCCGCCTCAGCCGTTATCCACAAGCTCTTACCATTTTTAAGGGCAGTACGACCATCTAAACTAGCGGCGATTTTGCTGCGTACATAAGGCATACCGCGCGTCATACGAGAAATAAAACCCGGGTTGAGTGCCCACGCCTCGGCTTCCATTAAGCCAGTTTCGACTTTTATGCCCTGCGCTAGCAAGCGCTTTAATCCATTGCCTGCCACTAAGGGGTTTGGATCCTGCATGGCAACTACCACACGCTTGATACCAGCATTAATTAGCGCATCCACACAAGGCGGTGTGCGGCCATGATGATTGCATGGCTCTAAAGTTACATAAGCATCAGCACCCTTTGTAGCTAAACCGGCCTGACGTAAAGCAAAAACTTCTGCATGCGGTTCACCCACTTTAAGGTGCGCGCCCTGACCTATAATTTGTTGATTTTTAACAATCACGCAGCCGACCCGAGGATTAGGCTGCGTTGTGTATAAGCCCTGCTCTGCCAACCGCAGGGCTTGTGTCATGTAAAGATGGTCAGCGCTTGAGAACAAAGTGGGATGGGAATGTTTTAGGAAGAATTAGTCGCGACTATATTTGCCGTGTACTGTAATTTAGAGCAACATTTGAAATTAACAGCAATTTTCTATGCATAGTAATTTAGTGCGAAGAAATACGGCTATTCATTAAACGATTATTTTCGTCAAAATAGATCAATAGACCATGATAAACATGCATGCACTTGCCTAGATCATATTCAATACTGCGAGTATCCTCGTAACTAGGGCGACCTAAAAGTACAGTAACGGCTTCTTTAGGTGAACCTATGGCAAGTATGTGCTGCTGTAAATCATACGCCATATCGCCGCGCTTGCATTCTGTTTGAATAGTCGATGAGGCCTGCATCCACTTCACTTGATCAAACTTTTCACCGCCAAATGCAATACGATCTTTCATCATCCACCAACCAAAAAAAACAATGGTTAACACTACGGTAAAGACGGCAAGTGCTATAGATAGCCAGTTAATCAATTTCATAAAGCGAATCCTTAGTTTGGATAGCGAAATCAGCAGTCATTAATATTTTACACTGAAGTCAGTGTCTTTCATTTTTCACAAGAACAACGTCCTATTAGTCGAGCCTAGTTATAAATCACGAATAACATCACTAAAATCATCGACATCGGAAAAGCTACGATACACCGAGGCAAAACGAATATAAGCCACTTTATCCATTAATTTAAGCTCGTGCATTACACTCTCGCCCAAGGTTCTGGCCGGCACTTCACGCTCGCCTAAACTGAGTAATTTTTGTGAGATCCTATCTAAAGCACGATCTACATATTCGGTAGGCACTGGGCGCTTATGCAAAGCGCGTGAAAAAGATAATCGCAATTTTTCACGGTTAAACTCTTCACGCGTGCCGTTGGTTTTAACAACTTGCGGCATATGCAATTCTGCGGTTTCATAAGTGGTAAAGCGTTTATCACAGCCTCCACATTTGCGGCGGCGGCGTATAGAATCACCCTCGTCATTGACTCTAGAGTCAATGACTTGCGTATCGTCTACACCGCAAAAAGGGCATTTCATTACTGATTAGCCTTGGTACACCGGAAATCTAGCTGTTAAAGCATGAACTTTAGCTTTAGTCGCAGCAATGACTGCTTCATCTGTTGGATTATCTAACACATCAGCAATTAAATTAGCCACTAAACGCGCTTCATCTTCTTTAAAACCACGTGTCGTAATTGCTGGTGCGCCTATGCGAATACCAGAGGTTACAAATGGGCTTTCTGGATCATTAGGAATTGAATTTTTATTCACTGTAATATGCGCCAAACCAAGTGCAGCATCTGCTGCTTTACCGGTTAAACCTTTAGTCCGTAAATCGACTAAAAACATGTGTGATTCTGTGCGGCCTGAAATAATACGTAAACCACGTGCAGTTAAAGCTTCTGCCATCGCTTGCGCATTTTTAATCACTTGGGCTTGGTAGGTTTTAAATTCAGGCTGAGAAGCCTCTAAAAACGCAGTCGCTTTTGCCGCAATCACATGCATTAACGGACCGCCTTGCAGGCTTGGGAACACACTAGAATTCAATGACTTTTCGAACTCGGCTTTAGCTAAAATAATGCCGCCACGTGGACCACGTAATGTTTTATGAGTAGTTGATGTCACGAAATCGGCATGCGGCACCGGATTTGGGTATACGCCGGCCGCAATCAAGCCTGAGTAATGCGCCATATCTACCATAAAATAAGCGCCTACTTTTTTAGCAATTTCGCTCATGCGCGCCCAGTCAAAACGTAAAGCATAAGCTGAGGCACCGCCTATCAATAATTTCGGTTTGCACTCAACGGCAATACGCTCCATCTCGTCATAATCTATTTCTTCTTGTTCATTCAGGCCATAAGCCACTATGTTAAATAATTTACCTGATAAATTAGCAGGTGAACCGTGTGTTAAATGTCCACCATGACCAAGATTCATACCCATCACCGTATCACCCGGTTTCAGAATAGAAAAATATACCGCTTGATTAGCCTGTGAGCCAGAATGCGGTTGCACATTGGCATATTCCGCACCATACAAGGCTTTCAAGCGATCAATAGCTAACTGCTCAACTTGGTCTACAAACTCACAACCTCCATAAAAACGTTTGCCCGGGTAACCTTCAGCGTACTTGTTAGTAAGTTGAGAACCTTGTGCCTGCATTACCGCTGGACTGGTGTAGTTTTCAGAGGCGATTAATTCAATATGATCATGTTGACGCACAACTTCTTGCTCTATCATGCCCCACAAAGCAGGGTCAGCTTGATTAAGAGTATTAGCGTAGTTAAATGGAGCTGTAGACATGTTATTAGGCTTTCCGTAAGCGATGAGTCATGAATGACGATTAATAGTTAATTGTGAGTGTAATTTTAAAGACAACTTGTATTTTAATGACAAATTGTAATTTAATATCAAGTTGTGGTTTAGAGACGGTCAGTAATTAAAAAAGTTTAAGTCTCAACACATAAATATCAGGTCATTTTACCACGACCTGACAATAAGATTAAGACCTTGCAGTTTAGAAAGCTTGGTTTAGAAGGCATCGTTTAAAATGCACGGCTAACTACTCAATTTTAGCAAGCGGCATCTTTAGCAAGTTATAATGGTCTGATATTCAATAGACTTGGAATAATAATCATGAAATGGACAGACAGCTTAACCATCGCAGAAACGCTTTACGATACACACCCAGACGTTGATCCGAGCACCATACGTTTCACTGATTTAATGCAATGGGTCATTGATTTAGAAGGCTTTGATGATATACCAGAAAAATGTGGTGAAAAGATCTTAGAAGCCATACAGCTGGCTTGGATAGACGAGGCCGAGTAAAAAAACATTTTTTAAAACCATGTCTAAAAATACTTTTATCGTCAGTATTATATGGGTCACACTCGCTGCGCTAATTGTCTACTTGGTAGATAATATTCAAAATCCCAATAAAATTCATCGCTTAGGTGAAAATAGCACCGTGGTTTTAAAACGTGGTTTAGATGGCCACTACCGTGCAGAAGCCTTGATTAATGGCGAGAAAGTGAATGTATTAGTCGATACCGGTGCCACTGGCGTGGCGATTTCACAAAGCATTGCGGACAGACTTAACTTAAAAAGCATGGATGCTATACGCACCAATACGGCTAATGGCGATAGTATTGGTTATATGGTGCGACTAAAATCTTTACAATTAGGTGGCGTAAACGCAAATGATGTTTCAGCAATGATCGCTCCCGGCTTAGATGGCGATGTGTTGCTAGGCATGTCGTTTTTAGGTCGCATGGATGTTCGACTATTTAATGGTGAAATGACCATTAAACAAGTCGAATACTGACTTAATCTCTAGATTCTTTAGCCTTGCTTAGGTAATTACTGTTGGTGTATTGCGACCAGTTTTTTCTTTAAGCTGTGAAATCTTCAATGCGATTTGTATCATTTCAGCTAAAGCAAGCTGTGCATCCACACTTTGTTTTGCACTATCTGGCTCAAATGCCTCCAAATAAATACGTAAAGTTGCACCTTCAGTGCCTGTGCCAGAAAGCCTAAAAACAATGCGAGAACCATCGGTAAATAAAATACGCACACCCTGGTTATTGCTGACAGAGCCATCAATTGAGTCGTGGTAACTGAAGTCATCGCAAGTTTCAACGGTATACGCACCAAAAGTCTGGTTCGGCAGACTATTAAATTGCGCTTTAATATGCGCCATGACATCGTTAGCCGCTGCTGTCGGTATTGCTTCAAAATCGTGGCGTGAATATACATTACGGCCGAATTCCAACCAATGCGCTTTAAGAATCTGTTCAACAGAAGCTTTCTCAATCACAGTATTTTTTTGCGCTAACACATTCAACCAAAACAGCACCGCCCAAAGGCCATCCTTCTCGCGTACATGATTAGAACTAGTGCCGAAACTTTCTTCGCCGCAAAGTGTAACTTTGCCGGCATCCATCAAGTTACCAAAAAACTTCCAGCCTGTAGGCGTTTCATAACATGGAATTTTTAATTGTGCCGCCACCCGGTCAACTGCACCACTGGTTGGCATAGAGCGTGCAACGCCAGCAATGCCCTTTGCATAAGCTGGCACTAGCGTTGCATTAGCAGCCAACACTGCCAAACTATCAGAAGGTGTTACAAAAAAGTTTTTACCTAGAATCATATTCCGGTCGCCATCGCCATCCGAAGCCGCACCAAAATCTGGGGCCTTATCACCAGCAAACATGATTTTCACCAAGTCTTCCGCGTAGGTTAAATTAGGGTCTGGGTGACCACCGCCAAAATCTTCGGAAGGCACACAATTCATCAGGCTATGCGCAGGCGCAGCTAGTCGATTGACAAAAATCTCTTGCGCATATGGGCCAGTCACAGCATGCATGGCATCAAATTTCATTTGAAAGCCACTAGCCAATAATGTTTTAATCGCCGAAAAATCAAATAGCGCTTGCATTAAATCGGCGTAATCTTCTACTGCGTCAATTATTTGTACGGTAAATTTTCCGTCATTCAAGCTGGTTTCACCTAGCGTATCAACATCAATCTCAGCCAACTCGGCAATCTTGTAGGCTGCGATTACTTTGCTTTTTGCAAACACTTCATCGGTAATTTTTTCAGG
>CAIYLB010000187.1 GCA_903926935.1 uncultured Pseudomonadota bacterium | reverse complement strand
GACACTTTGACCTGTGCGCTATAGCGCTGATGCTCATTCGCCGCCAACGCATTAAAATAAGCCTGCCGCGTTTGCTGCGCTAATTGCAAAACATTCAAGGCAACCATTTTTTTGGTTTTTTCAAAATTACCACGCTCAATTTCCTGCATTTTTGGCATGGTAATCAGCGAAAAAATATTAAAGGTAAGTGCCTGTTCAATTTTGTAATCACCATTATTTCTTGCGTACAGCATAGAAAATTTTGGGTTGGGTAAACGCCCAGCCTGCACGACATCAGCCTCAGATATACCTAAGCGATAAAATGAAGCCTGCAAAGCTTTATTATTCAGTAGCGCGATTTGTACGGCACTTTCAACGTTCATCGGTTGTTTTAATAATTCGCTGACACGAGCAGCGACTATTTTTTGCTCAGTATCAGTTTTTGGCCAAGCCAGTGATTGCTTGATATGTGGCGCGCTGGCCTCTTTTACGCCGCTTAAGCCGCCATCTTCAGTAAAAGTCGCACAAGCACTCAAAATAATACTGCTGAATATGCTTAAAACAACTAACTTGAAAAAATTCATATAAAATCCACCGACTGATTAACTAATCTTGCCAACTATGCTTGGCACTTCCGCTTGAGCCTTACAATTTGAGCCTTACAGTAAGTACAACAAAATCTGAAGTATTAAAATAGTATTATGCATCCACGCATCATCGCATACCTATTATTTAATCCTAAATGTATAAAATTGGTCTAAATGTGCGCAAACAGTATTATCCTGCGACCGCAAAATTAAAACAAAGTTTATGAGCCACGCCTATTACCAACTACCCAACGGACGCGTTGCTGCTATTGATGGAGATTGCGACTTTCCTCCATTACACCAAGCGCTTATTGAACCGAACGGCTTAATTGCCATAGGCGGAGATTTATCATTCGAGCGCTTATTAAGTGCTTATCGGCAAGGCATATTTCCTTGGTTTAGCGATGGCGAACCGATTATGTGGTGGAGCCCAAACCCACGTATGGTGCTTTATCCAGATGAATTGAAAATATCAAATTCACTTAAAAAAACACTCAAAAACTGCCCGTTTGAAATACGCTTTAACAGTGCATTTGCTCAGGTAATTAGCGCATGCAGCAACACTGCGAGAGCAGGCCAGCCCGGCACATGGATTACGGCTGATATTATTGAGGCTTATTGTAGATTGCACGCGGCAGGCTATGCCATGAGTGCGGAATGCTGGTTGGATAACAAATTGGTCGGTGGCTGCTATGGCGTTAAAATTGGCCATATGTTTTATGGCGAGAGCATGTTTCATCATGTGACTGATGCTTCAAAAGTGGCCTTTGTGAGCTTAGTAAAAAGACTAAAAGACCAAGGCGTAGGTTTAATAGATTGTCAGATGAAAACGGCACATTTAACAAGTTTTGGTGCGAAAGAAATTAGCCGAAATGACTTCATATCGCAGCTATCAGAGCTGATAAAAAGTGTCTAAAAATTAGTAAAAAATGTATCACTAGGTTTATAATTTTTCCATGACACTGCCCAGCGAACCGCCCTTACAAAAACTACAGTTTTATGTCACTACTGGCTACAACTGTGGCTACTTGTCGAACAGGCTGGCACAAAGCTTAAGATATCTTCTAAGTAAGGATAGTTACCCGGATAGAGCATCTCATCGGCAGCCGTTAACCCGGATTCATTTAATACCCTCAGATGCATACGCCGAATAGCGGTAATTCCTTTAGAAATATCCGGATCCTCTGCCGCCTTAGGCTGATGTAACATACCCTTATAGCCCACTCCGGTGGTGCGCGGCTTATTCGTATAAATACGCGG
>CAIYLB010000186.1 GCA_903926935.1 uncultured Pseudomonadota bacterium | reverse complement strand
CGTCATAGAAATATCCGCGCAACCTAAGCCAAATGAAAAGCCACTATAATTAATATAAAGTTGGCTTAATCCTGCACTTGATGCCGCACATAAGCATCAATTTATGCCATAATCAAGAATCATTATCATTTACGAATAAGCAAGTTATACACTCATGCAACTTTTATCCCAATTAAAAATCGGGCAACAAGCCGTTATCTCAGCCATTGAGGCAGATGAAATGCTATTTCATCGTTTATCTGCATTAGGTTTTCGCGTTGGGAAACCCTTGAGCATTATTCGCCAAGCTAATTTCAATGGGCCGCTTCAAGTACGTTTAGGCACCACTGATGTCATATTACGTAGCGCCGAAGCAGCACGCATTCGCATTAACGCTCATGCAAATTAATCACTCATGAAACGTATCGCATTATTAGGCATGCCCAATACGGGTAAATCCACTTTATTTAACCGTATTAGCGGTGCCTCTGCAAGGGTTGGTAACTGGCCGGGCATTACGGTTGATTTAATGAGTGCTAAAATTTTAATCGGCGGTCACATAGCCGAACTGATTGATTTACCCGGCATTTACGATCTGCATGGTTTTTCTGAAGACGAGCAGGTAGTCAGGCATTTCTTAGCCAATAACGCGATAGATTTAGTGATAATTTTACTGAACAGCTCTCAAATAGACCGTCAGCTTTCTCTGGTTTTACAGATTAAAAAATTACAATTACCTTCTGTGCTTGCGTTAAATATGGCGGATGAAGCCAAGCAAACTGGCATTACGATAGATACCATAAGTCTTGCTAAAGATTTAAAAATGCCAGTGCTGCAAATCAGCGCTAAATATGGGGATGGCTTACCAAAGGCTTTACAAGCAGCCACGGCAATTATCAACCAAAATCAGCCGGCTTCTGACCCGCAGCTAATCAGAAAATTATTACAAGAAGACAATAAAATTGAGCAGGAAATGGATGCCCTGATTCAACATCACGTGCAGATTCCAACCACATTTACAGACAATACCACCGATAAGTTAGACAAAATACTGCTGCATAAATGGCTGGGGTTGCCGCTATTTTTTGCTGCGATGTTTATGTTGTTCCAATTTATCTTTACCGTAGGAAAACCTTTGCAAGACGGCCTAGCTTGGGCGTTACTATTATTACGCACCAACATTTTAGAGCCTATTTTCGCATCAAGCCCAGCTTGGTTAAGCGGCTTAATGCTAGATGGCGTTTACAATGGCGTATCCACCGTGGCTGCGTTTGTACCTATTATAGTATTATTCTTTTTAGTGATGGCCATGGTAGAAGATAGCGGCTATTTGTCCCGTGCGGCTTTTTTGATGGATGCGTTAATGGCTAGAATGGGCTTAGACGGCCGCGGATTTGTCATGATGCTAATGGGCTTTGGTTGCAACGTGCCGGCCTTAATGGGCACGCGCATTATGCGCTCACGCCCTATGCGCCTACTCACCATGCTGGTCATTCCATTATCACTTTGCTCAGCTAGACTGCAAGTATTCATCTTTATGATTACTGCGCTATTTACCGCTAAACAAGCGCCGTTTATATTATTTTCGCTGTATGTGATGAGCTTTCTAACCATGTTTCTCACTGCCTTACTTTTCCAAAGCCAGTACAAAAATTCAGAACCGTTTATTCTAGAGTTACCACCCTATCGTTTTCCCACATTACGCCAAATCGTACTGCGTGGCTGGCAAGAAGTGAAGCATTTTTTAACGCGTGCCAGTAAGTTCATCGTCATCGGCGTAGTGCTGGTTTGGGCGCTAACCAACTTCCCCAGTAATGTTCCACCTGCAAGCATCGGTACTTTTGCCGGTCAAATTGGCGTATTATTTGCGCCTATTTTAGATCCCTTGGGCATTAATAGTCAGCTTGCTATTGCTTTAATCTTTGGTTTTGTCGCGAAAGAAATCGTGGTCGGTGCGCTGGCAGTGATTTACGGCTTGCAAGGTGATGCGCTAATGACACAAATGGCCACGCAGATAGATTGGGTGCAAGCCATGAGTTTTATGTTGTTTACGCTGATTTATACGCCTTGCTTATCGACTATTGCTACGCTTAGAAACGAATCAAAAAGTAGCGCGTTTATGTGGCTTTCAATTGCTTGGTCATTAGCGCTGGCTTGGGTGGTGAGTTTTGTGTTTTACCAGGGTGCGCGCTGGCTTGGCTGGTAGAAGTTTAGATTATCCTCTAAACATAAAATAAACAGCACCCATCAAGCAGAAACCCGCCCACAAAAAATCCAGCTTTAGTGGTTGATGCATATACAGCACAGCAAATGGTACAAATACCGATAAAGTAATGACTTCTTGTAGAATTTTCAACTGACCTAGCGACATCACAGTAAAACCCAAGCGATTGGCTGGCACCTGAAAAACATACTCCATTAAGGCAATACCCCAACTAATTAGAGCGGCAATTAACCACGGTTTTTGGCTTAGATTTTTTAGATGTGCGTACCAAGCAAACGACATAAAAACGTTTGAAATGGTGAGTAGAAGTATGGTTTTAAAAATGGTTGGCATGTAAGCTTAGTAACAATCAAATCAAGTAATTACTAGGCGCAATTTCGAAAACCGTAAACTTAGTACGGCAATCGTTTGCAAAGTTTAATTAACTAAAATTACTAAACGGCTGATTCGCCAGTTTCGCCAGTACGAATACGAATAACCTGCTCTACTGCACTGACAAAAATCTTACCGTCACCAATTTTACCTGTATGAGCAGCTTTAATAATTGCGTCTACTGCCGCATCTACCATATCGTCAGATACGACTAACTCTATTTTTATTTTCGGCAAAAAATCGACCACGTATTCTGCACCACGATAAAGCTCAGTATGGCCTTTTTGGCGGCCAAAACCTTTGACTTCTGTGACTGTTAGGCCATTGACGCCTATGCTGGATAGCGACTCGCGCACTTCATCTAACTTAAATGGTTTTATGATTGCTTCAATTTTTTTCATGTTCGCCGGACTCCGTAGATATTTTAAATATAATATATTGCTAGCATTTATAGCGTTTCTGTTAATTGATTTTGGCCATTTGACACCGACAATTTAGTGTTAAATATGAGGTCATTTAATAAAATTTAGTTTAAGTGTATCTCAAAATCCAACTTCACTGTAATTGGATGTCGCCGGTCTTTACCAAAACCTCTATGCGTAATGCGCACACCTACTGGTGATTGGCGACGCTTATACTCATTTCGATCTATCAAACTGATGACGCGATTGACCACTGAAGCCGTATAGCCCAAAGCGATAATATCTTTGCTACTAAAATCATCTTCAACATAAGCTTCAATAATAGCATCCAGTACTTCGTAAGGTGGCAGACTATCTTGATCTAACTGATTAGCGCGTAGCTCAGCGGATGGCGGACGAGTAATAATACGCTGTGGAATTGCTGCTGAAAGCGTATTGCGATAATTAGATAGCTGATAAACCAACGTTTTTGGTACATCTTTGAGTAAAGCAAAGCCACCCGCCATATCGCCATATAGTGTGCAATAACCAACTGCCATCTCACTCTTATTGCCGGTGGTAACGACAATACTGCCGAACTTATTCGACAACGCCATCAGCAACATGCCACGAATACGCGCTTGCAGATTTTCTTCAGTGGCATCCATCGCAAGGTCTCCAAACAGTGGTGCAAGTGTCTTCAAATAGTTTTCAAACAAATCGCCTATCGCAATTTCGCTATATTCTACACCTAACAGATTAGCCATTTCACGCGCATCATTAACGCTAATGTCGGCAGTAAATTCTGACGGCATCATCACTGCATGCACTTTTTCTGCGCCTAAGGCATCCACCGCTATAGCCATTGTCAGGGCCGAATCTATACCGCCAGACAAACCAAGCACTACACCGGGGAAGCCATTTTTTTGCACATAATCGGCAAGACCAAGTTTTAATGCATTGTATACTGAGGCTTCTATTGTCAAATTTGGCGTGATTAAACCTGCAACTGGCTGCGCATGATTAAACTCCGCCACGACTAAGGCCGGCTCAAATGCCGGCAATTGATGCGTCACCAAACCCTCTGCATTAAGCACAAATGAGGCGCCATCAAATACTAATTCATCTTGGCCACCCAGCATATTGGTATAAATAATCGGCAGCTGGGTTTCAAATACGCGTTTGCGTAATACTTCTAGGCGCGTTGATTGCTTTTCCATGTGAAAAGGCGAGGCGTTAAGCGTAATCAGCAACTCTGCACCAGCAAGTTTAGTCATAAGAGCCGGCTCCGGCTCCCATACGTCAGCACAAATAAGTACGCCAACTTTCACCCCTTGATGCTCAAAAACTAAAACTTCTTCACCCGCAGTGAAATATCGCTTTTCGTCAAACACGCTGTAATTTGGAAGTACGTGTTTACGATATGTAGCGAAAATTTTTCCATCCTGCAACACGGAAGCGGCATTAAAACACACTTCGCCCACTTGCTGTGGATGTCCAACAATCACAGTGATACCAGTTAAGGCTGCACTTAATTGTTTAAGCGCCAAGTCGCAACCTTGCAAAAAATCAGCACGTAATAGTAAATCTTCTGCTGGATACCCACATAATGAAAGCTCAGGCGTGACTAACAAAGTAGCGCCTAGTGCTTTGGCCTGCCTTGCACTGGCGATAATTTTTTTGATATTACCTGCAACATCCCCGACAACACAGTTTATTTGCGCGATGGCGACTTTCATTTAAACGCTCTCATGATTAAAGCAAAATAATCTAATGGATTAATATGATCCACCTGCGTCTTTGATGAGTTTAACAATTTCTGTACGCTGACCTTTTAGCGCATAGACCAATGCAGTTAAGCCATATTGATCTTTTGCTTTCACTTTTGCGTGATTGTCTAACAGCAATTTAACCATATCTGTTTTACCGTTATCGACCGCAATATGTAATAAGGGCGTGCCTTCAGCGTCGAAACTATTCACATCAGCGCCAGCTTCTATAAGTGCGTTAGCCGTTTCATATTTTGATTTTTTAACAGCCCAAGTGAGCGCAGTCCATTTTGATAAATCTTTTTGATTAATTGTCGCGCCATGGTGCGCCAGCAACTCAACTGCAGGCAAATGCCCTTCACGTGAGGCAATCATCAACGCAGTTGTGCCGAGTTTATCTTGAGCTAGGGGATCTGCATGATTGTCCAACAAAACAGTAATAGTCGCGACGTCACCACTTTTAGCAGCGTGCATCAATACCGTTTTACCATCATCATTTTTAGCATTAACGTCTATGCCATATTTGACCAAAAGTTCAACCGTCGACGAATAGCCGGAGGCCGCAGCAATACCAAATGCACTCCAACCTGCGGCATCTCGCACTTTTGCA
The DNA here is from genome assembly GCA_903926935.1 of uncultured Pseudomonadota bacterium. GTDB lineage: Bacteria > Pseudomonadota > Gammaproteobacteria > Burkholderiales > Methylophilaceae > Methylotenera. The sequence goes on along the minus strand of CAIYLB010000186.1, from coordinate 15,015 downwards.
TCAGCACCTTTTTCTAATAAAAGTTTGACGCTAGCCACGTTGTTCTTCTTGGCCGCAAACATCAATGGCGTCCAACCACCATTATCTTTGGCATTGATGTCTGCACCACTGCCGATTAATGCAGCGATTACGGCTATATTATCTTTACGAGCCGCATACATTAAGGCGTTTAGTCCATCTTGATCTCTAACATTAGCACTGGCACCACTCGCCAATAAAGCATTCACAATAGCGACATCGCCTTTTGCGGCGGCAGTCAGTAAATAAGAAACATCGTCTGTTGCCAATGCTGACGACAACGGAATAATGGCCAACATTAAAACAAGCGTAAAGCGTGTGATTAAAGTTTTCATGTTATTGGTTAATTGTATTCCTAACAATTACTTCTTACTATTAATGGCAGCTAACACGGCTTCACCAAGACCTGCTGGTGAGCTTGCAACCACTGCGCCAGCCAATTCTAATGCGCGAATTTTGTCAGAAGCTTTGCCGCTACCACCTGAAATAATGGCTCCGGCATGGCCCATACGCTTGCCCGCTGGCGCTGTTTGGCCTGCAATATAAGCCGCCACTGGTTTGCTGATATGACTTTTGATATATTCGGCGGCAGCCTCTTCATCTGAACCGCCAATCTCACCCACCATAATAATGGCTTCAGTTTCATCGTCCGCTTCAAACATTTGCAAACACTCGATAAAGTTTAAGCCTTTAATCGGATCGCCGCCTATCCCTACGCAAGTACTTTGACCTAATTTTAACGCAGTAGTTTGATGGACTGCCTCATAAGTAAGTGTGCCAGAGCGTGACACAATGCCGACTTTACCGCGCAAATGAATGCTGCCAGGCATAATGCCAATTTTGCATTCATCAGGCGTTATTACGCCAGGACAGTTTGGCCCAACCAAGCGCGCACCATTTGCTTTTAAAGCCGCTTTTACATTCAACATATCTAACACTGGAATGCCTTCGGTGATGCATATAATCAAGTCGATGCCAGCATCACAAGCTTCTAAAATAGAATCCGCAGCAAATGCAGGCGGTACGTAAATTACACTGGCATTAGCGCCGGTTAAACGCACGGCATCGCGCATGGTATTAAATACCGGCAAGCCTAAATGTATTAAACCGCCCTTACCCGGCGTTACCCCGCCAACCATTTTTGTACCATAAGCGACCGCTTGTTCAGAGTGAAATGTACCCTGCTTACCAGTAAAACCTTGGCAAAGCACTTTGGTATTTTTGTTGACTAATATACTCATACTGCCACTGCCTTTACTGCTTGCACGGCAGCATCTGTTAAGCCATCTGCTGAAATAATATTCAGCCCACTTGTTTGTAACATGGTTTTACCTAACTCCACATTAGTCCCTTCTAAACGCACGATGACTGGAATTTGCATACCGACATCTTTCACCGCAGTAATAATGCCTTCTGCAATAATGTCGCAACGCATAATGCCGCCAAAAATATTCACTAAAATAGCTTTAACGTTGGTATCCGCTAAAATAATTTTGAAAGCCTTAGTCACGGTTTCAGCGGTTGCACCGCCGCCTACGTCTAAAAAGTTAGCCGGTGCGCCACCATGTAATTTAATTAAATCCATGGTTGCCATTGCAAGCCCAGCACCATTCACCATACAACCAATATTACCGTTAAGAGCAATGTAATTTAAGCCTGCGTGATGGGCAATGGCTTCTTTGCTGTCTTCTTGTGACCAGTCGCGTTGTTCTGCCAACGCTTTTTGGCGATATAAGGCATTGTCATCCACACTCATTTTGCAGTCTAGGGCAAATAACTTGCCATCGGTGGTCACCACTAGCGGGTTAATTTCCAGCAAGGCCAAATCATTTTCTTTAAATAAGCGATACAGGCCTTTGAGTATTTTGGTAAACGTAGCGACTTGCTCGCCAACCAAATCTAATTTAAACGCTAAATTTCGTGCTTGATAATCCACCAAACCATTTAATGGACTGCACACTTCTTGTAAGATTTTTTCAGGACTAGTTTGAGCAATTTCTTCAATATCCATGCCGCCTGCGCTAGAAGCTACAACTACTATGCGCTCAAGCGTTCTATCCACTAACATGGATAAATACAGCTCACGTGCAATTGGCAATGTTTCTTCAATCAACACTTGGTTCACAGGCTGTCCGTCAGGCGCATTTTGGTAGGTTACCAACGTTTTGCCTAATAACTCACTCGCCACATTTTGCGCTTCTTCGGTAGACTTAACAACTTTAACGCCACCAGCTTTTCCGCGGCCACCCGTATGCACTTGCGCTTTGACCACCCAAGCGTTGCTATCAATTTCAGAAGTGACGGCAGGTGTTTGTTTAGCCACGGAAATGACCTGACCACGCGGCACCGGAATACCATATTTTTGTAGTAAGGTTTTGGCCTGATATTCATGCAAATTCATAAGAACAAGACTCTAATTAATGATTACCTACATTTTCGCGCAATTCAGCCAAATGCGCCAGCACTGGCTTACTTTCCCCCTACTTTTCTTATGGGTTTTCTGAAGTGCGAATTATTTAATTTATTAGTATTTAGGTTGTTCGCGCTGTGATTGTTGATCATTAAATTTAATGGTATTTAGTTTAATCAGCTCTATAACAAGCTAAGTGTATAATCTTATTTTTATCGAAATTAAGAATCATGCGTCTAGTTGTTCAAGGTTCAGCCATTAGCTATTCACATTTAGTGCACATACACCAATTATGTAACACCAGCGTGCAATTTGTACAAACTGCGCAACACGCTTATTATTTGGCGAATCAAACATCCATACCAGCAGAAATTCAAAATTTTTGCGCTGAACAACATATAGATTGTGCTTATGTACAAGATTCACAGACCATTAAAAATTTTGGCTTATGTGTCATGGACATGGACTCGACTCTTATCAGCATTGAGTGTATTGATGAGATTGCCGATATGGTTGGTCTTAAGCCACAAGTAGCTGCTATTACAGAACGAGCGATGCAGGGTGAGTTGGACTTTGCACAAAGTTTGCGTGAACGTGTTGCCTTACTCAAAGGTTTGAATGAATCAGATCTAATGAGGGTTTTGAATGAACGTCTGGTATTGAACCCGGGCGCAGTTGAGTGGATAGCAACGTGTAAGAAAAACAACATCACAACATTGCTGGTTTCTGGTGGGTTTACCTTTTTTGCTGATCGTGTAAAAGCGATGCTGGGTTTAGATTATGCGGTTTCCAACAGCTTAGAAATTGTTAACGGAAAGTTGACTGGCAAAATTCTAGGGGACATTGTCGATGCCCAAACCAAAGCTAATGAATTAATCAAATTACGGGATAATTTAGGTCTAACGGCTGCCCAAACGATTGCTATTGGTGATGGTGCGAATGATTTAAAAATGATGTCAGCCGCTGGCATTGGCATTGCCTATCACGCAAAACCAATCGTACAAGCACAGGCTACTTACGCGATTAACTACGTGGGATTAGACGGTGTAATTGGATTACTTACTACGTAATTGCCGCCAATTGGACTAATTCTGCCTCAGTGAAACCTGCGGCACGCCGTGCTTCTAAATTAAAAGGCCCGCGTAACTTGGGTGCTACATACTCGCTGCACAACTTTACAAAAGTACTCAATGCTTCTAATCCTTTTTGCTCGCACAGATAATTAAACCAATAATTACCAATCGACACATGGCCGATTTCGTCACGTAAAGTAATATCTAAAATCTCCGCCGCACGCATATCACCCGCTTGAGCGAGTTTTGCGCGCAAAGCTGGCAAGGCATCTAAACCACGCGCTTCCATTGTCCTCGGCACTAAAGCCATGCGTGCCAACACATCACCTTTGGTTTTATCTACCATTTCCCATAAGCTATTATGTGCGTCAAAATCGCCATAATTAAATCCTAAATATTGCAAATGACTATTCAGCAAGTTGAAATGATGCGCCTCTTCAGCCGCAACTTTCAGCCAATCAGCATAATATTGCTTAGGCATATCGTTAAAACGCCATATCGCATCCAAGGCCAAATTAATGGCGTTAAATTCTATATGCGCCAACGCATGCACCAAGGCGGCTCGCCCTTGAACGGTATTCATGGCGCGACGTTTGACCAACAAAGGTGCAATTAACGTAGGCTTTTTTGGTATGCCGGGAAGTTTAGCCTCGGTGCTAATTATCAGCTTGGCATCCAAACTAATTTCACCACTTAGCCAAGCCAGAGCTAACGCAGAAATCGCCTCAGCCTTAATCGCAGGACTAGTTTCCGCCAACAAATCTAGGCTTAATTGGCGGAGTTCTAAAGTTAAGCTAGGCAAAATCATTGTTGGTTGTAACTGCTCTTGGACTTAGTATATTACTGTTAATTATTGCAAAGAAATAAAATCTAATTCGCCCGCCTTCATATCTGGCACCATCAGTGTTTTTTCATCTTTTGTCAGTGCTATATCCGCGGCAGATTGATAACCTGATTTAATTTCTTTCACTTCACCGGCTAAATTTATCTTGAATACTTTGCCATTTTTCCAGTCACTAATAAACATACTACCGTTCGAATGATGCACTAAACCGTCTCCACCGCCAAAGCCTTGAGCCACATCGTTAAGCACTTTAGTTTTCATGTTGTAGCTGTATAAAATACCTGAAGCAAAATCCACTTCCATCAGCACGTCGCCAGAATCGTCCATCAGCAAGCCGTTAGGCGCTAATATGCGTGCATCTTGTTGGCTATTAATGACTAATGTAACTTTACCTTGCGGGTTTATTTTATAGATTGCTCCGCCTGCGCCTTTAAGATCACCGCTATCGCTGACATATAAATTCCCAGCGAGATCTGGCTCCAAGTCATTCAAAAATAGAGGCATTTCAGGAAAAGCTGTAGCAGCGGCGAACACTTGTACCTGAGCTTGTTTAGCACCAGTCAAATCAACTTTTAACACGCGCTTATTGTCTGCCACATATAAAGATTGGCCAATAATTGCCAGCCCTTTGGGGTCATCTAAACCTTTCACCAAGATACTAGCATGACCATTTTCAATCACAGTAATTTGACCATCGCCATCTTGGCCAAAGCCGTTAATTTCAGACACGTAAATTTTGCCATCTTTTGCTTGCACCACTGACTCCGGCATTTTCAAGCCGCTAATTTTGTGCATCGCAAGCTGATTAGGTTTGACTTGTTTAACACAGGCTACGCTGATTAAGGCTAACATAAAGATACTGATTAGAAGTTTTTTTTGCATAATATGCTTTCAAATTTTGTGGGTTAAATTTTGAGTAACTAAATTGCCGTGAGTTTAAATTGGCGTGAGCATAATTCTTGGTACTAGTAATTAAAATTAGTTGAACACAATCATAACAAATAGCTAACTAACTGGCCTTAAATATAATTTTTCGGACTATTTACGTCTCGTTCAACTAGAGCTAACACTCGATCACAATGTATTTCAATACAAATTAACGCGGACCTCGCCTTGCGCTCCTATCATTGCGCATGGTAACTTCGTTTCAATCTCAGCTTCAATGGACGTCAGATTTAGCGGTAATTTCGTCATTAATTGCTGCATTGCAGCTGCATAGGCTTTAGTTATGTCAAGCTTAGTCCCTATATCAACACTATTAAAACCTTGTTGTTGCGCCTCGCCCACATAACTACCCAGCAAATGACCAGCCCCTGAATAAACTGTGGCCACTAGCTTACTGTGATAAACCCGCAATTGCGGATTGTAAAATAGATGTGGTTTAATTTTAATAATCGTATCCGCCATTTCATTTGCTTTACATAGCTCTACACCACCAAGCTTATCTTTAAGTGCCGCTAGAGCAACAGGCTCAATTAATGGCCCCTGCTCAAACCAATAGTCATAATAAGGATGTAATAAATGCACACTGTAGTTGTAATCATTAGGGCTGATGTAGAGCAAGGTCTTCGCCTTAGACTCTGTGGCTTGGCTATTGGTGGTGATAGCAAACATAGTGATTAATAAGCTGCTGATGATTCTAATCGTAAAACTCATAATAATCTCCTGACTAATGATTAACTCATTTATATATTGGGGCGCTACGCCGCAGAAACCAGTCCGTTAAGCCATAAACCGTCTAAATCAGAAAGTTTTACAGCGCAAATAGTCTCTAAATGCTCCCAGTAGCGACCAGACTCTACATAAAAACCATATGCCTGCTCATCCTGTATCGCTTGTTCAATGAAAGCTAAATCAAACATTTGGCTAACAAGTTGAATATACTGTTGATAATCCTGCTGATTAAACTGCTGAAGTGCCGCAATAGAAACTCGCGGAAACACCATTCTAGATTGATCAGCCTTAGATAGGTTCAAACACAGGCATTGCTGTTGTGCTGCCAAATAAAATAATCTAGTTGATTTAGCTTCCAACGATTGCAAAGTAATGTCGTTTCTTAGCGGGTCTGCAGTACCTGTTCCATAAAAATGCGTCGCTATGCCGGTGCTTGGGTAAACCATATCACAGCCTATAAAGGCCAATATATCGGGCTTTAAAGCACCTAAAGCCCAGTAAGCCGCGGTAAACGCCATGGTGCCACCCGCATAAACAAAACCACCATAGGTATTTTGGATTGGCACATACTCATCGGCAGTAATAATATTTTGCTTAGCAGAAACAGTTTGCGGCCTATTGGCTACAGGAAAGTCTTCAGGATGAATTAAATAATCCCAATCACCTCGTACTTTCCATGCGTTATTAATAGCCACTATATTGCGAAAAGTATTTTTACGCCAACTACTCGCTGTTATTGCATCTGGGGCGCTACCTATAATTAAAATAATATTTGGCATGTGAAATTTTTCTACCAGGCTTGCCTGTAGACCAATGACTAAGTCAGCGTATCGGCCCAAATATTTTGCGCCCAAGCGGCTGCATAAGCGCCCTCCTTTTCACTTGGACTAGCAGAAACTCCACCACCTTCAGCTGGAACCATGATTTTTTTTATTGCATCATATCGATAAACATTAGCCACATGCATGGCAGATTTATCTGTGACATAGCTATAACATGTATTGGCGAAAACTGGCTCAGGATCAGGCGCTTGACCTACCATTAATTGCACTATCGCATTTGCGCAGATTTTTGCTTGGTTAGAAGCCATGTGTGCAGATTTAGGCAATGCAGCAGAAACCGCATCACCAATCACGTGCACATTCGCCGCTAATTTAGATTCATATGTTAAAAAATCAACTTCGCACCAATGCTTATCAATATTATTAAGTCCAATAAGCTGGCCGTTAATCGTGGTCATTTGCGCCGGCTTACCTGCACGTTGCGGAGGAATAATATTAAGCACATCAGCACGAACAGTATCGAACTCAGTATTAACGGTTTTAGTCGCAAGCTCTATATCAACCAAGGTGTGGTTAGGGCGATAATCGATAATGCCCGCATACATTTCATTGAAAACCTTAGTGAACAAACCTTTTTTAGAGATGATCTCCGCGTTTGCATCTAAGACTATCACTTTGGATTTTGGTTTATTATTTTTGAGATAGTAAGCCACTTGCGCAGCGCGCTCATAAGGCCCAGGCGGGCAACGGTAGGGAGCTTTAGGCACGTTCATTACAAACACACCGCCATCAGTCATTGCAGCTAATTGCTGATGCAAATTAACTGTTTGCCAACCAGCTTTCCAAGCGTGAGGTACTTGCTGTTGTGCTTCGGCGCTAGCCAACATCTGCAAATCATCGTAAATAAAATCAACCCCTGGTGCGATAATTAATCTGTCGTAGCTCAAACTGCCACGCAACATAGTAACTTTCTTAGCCGTCACATCAATAGCAGTAACTTCATCTTGCACCCATTTAATGCCATGGTTATCTTTCAACATGTCATAGCCAAAGGTTAAATCGTTAATTGTTTTACTGCCGCCAAGGACTAAGTTACTTAGTGGACAAGAAACAAATTGCTTATTTTTTTCTACCACAACCACTTCAATACCACCCAAACTCCACATGCGTAAATATTTAGCAGCAGCAGCTCCAGCATAACCACCACCAATAATTACCACCCGACCAATAGGTGGCTTGCTAGCTCTAGCAAAAGCACTAAAGCTGTTATTGACTAAGCTTAAACCAAGACCATAACTAGCTAACTTCACAAAATTACGGCGATTTATGTGCATGATTGATTTTGGCTTAATTAATAGTGATGATTAATTTGTAGCGGTTGCCGATAAATTCTGTGGCATTAAGACTGCCTGCGGATGAATGGCTTGTTTAGTGAAGTAGTCAGCTAAATTATTTATTTCCTGCAAACTTAGACCTTTTGCATGGTGATGCATTACCGTTGCGGCACGCTCACCAGACTTAAATGCAATCATTTTTGCAAGAAAATCTGCTTTATCAATACCTGCAAGTTTTGCCGTATCGCTGACATTATTACCGTTAGTGCCATGACACGCAGCGCATGAAGCAGCTAGGCTTCTGGTGTGTAACAATATAGCTGAAGTACTTATTGAATTATTACTTTTTGAATCAACACCTGTTGAATCAGTAGTGGAGGCATCAGCATTTACAGCTACTGGACTGAAAAGTCCAATAACCGTAAACATGAAAAACGTAAGATGACAAAGAGTTTTCAAAGTTGGCACTCTAAAAATTGATCTTAGTTTAAAGAGACTTGAAGTTATTACATCGACAATGACTTATGTTATTACAAGCATTTCTCGTCTTGGCAGCCATCATTTTTAACACCTAAAGATGTTAGTAAATCAACCATTTTAATATTGCCAGTATCACGTACTACACGAATGATATCAACATCCGCACGCATTTTGATATTCACATCAGCACCATGTTCAGCCAGATATTTAACGATTTTATCAAAACCATCATAAGCCGCTAAATGGAAGGCAGTCATTTTTGTCATTGGGTGCTGATAGTTTAAATTGGCACCTTTTTCAGCTAAATATTTAACTGCTTCAAATTGGCCCTTAGTCGCGGCCATTTGCACTGGAGACCAAGCAAAATAAGTGGCGTTTACATCCACACCGCTTTCGATGTATTTTTTAATTAGTTTCATATCGCCTTTACCAACCGCATCAGTAAATTCAACAGATTGATCATCGGTAAGCTGTGTCGCCGCCATTGTATTGATAGAAAAACCTAAAACCACTACTGCCAAAAACATTTTAAAAAATTTAATGCTCATTATTTTCTACCCCATTTATTAAGTTTAATTTGTACTTATTAAAAAACTGATTACCTAATAGACACTTATCTAACAATTTATTGATTCAAAAAACACTAACCAATAAAACGTCTTGCATTGCTGAACATACGCATCCAAGGGCTATTCTCAGCGTCTCCACACGCTTGCCATGTGTTTTGCACATTGCGAATTACCCGTTCCGGATGTGGCATCATAATACTAAAACGCCCATCTGTGCTGGTTAATCCAGTTACGCCTTGCGGCGAACCGTTTGGATTAAACGGATAGCTAGTCGTTGGTAATGATGCGTTATCGATAAAGCGCATCGTCACTAAGTTTTTAGCTATTAATTCATTGACTGTAGTTTGCTCAGAAGGTTCTTTAGAAGCGCCTAAAGAAAACTCCGCAAAACCTTCACCATGCGCAACTGCAATTGGCATTTTGCTGCCAGCCATGCCATTAAAGAACAATGAAGGCGACTCTAAAACTTCTACCATCGCCAATCTCGCTTCAAATTGCTCTGATTTATTACGCACAAAATGTGGCCAATGCGCCGCACCTGGAATAAGCTCGCGCAGATTACTCATCATTTGACAGCCGTTACAAATACCTAAAGCAAAGCTATCGCCGCGCTCAAAGAATGCTGAAAATTCATCACGGGCACGTGCATTGAATAAAATCGATTTGGCCCAGCCTTCACCCGCACCTAAAACATCGCCGTAAGAAAAACCACCGCAAGCGACTACGCCAGCAAAGTCTTTTAGCGATACGCGTCCAGCGATAATGTCGCTCATGTGTACATCGAAAGTAGCGAAACCTGCTCGATCAAACGAAGCCGCCATTTCCACATGGCCGTTCACACCTTGCTCGCGCAAGATTGCCATTTTTGGACGTGCGCCTGTATTAATATAAGGCATAGCGATATTTTCACTAATATCAAACGTAGGGTCAGAAAATAAGCCGCGATTACTGTCGTCCAGAATACGGTCATATTCTTGTTGTGCACATACTGGATTGTCACGCAGCTTTTGCATTTGGTAAGTGGTTTCTGACCACATACGATGCAAATTAATGCGTGTATCGGTAAATACTACGTTACTATTTTGCTTAATTTCAATCTGATTACCAGCCACAACATCGGCTACCACGTGTGCTAAGCCGTTGAATTGTGCAGCAATTGCCGCTGCATGTTGCGCTTCAACTTGAATCACAGCGCCCAACTCTTCGTTGTATAACACGCTGGCAATGTCCGCCTGCTGACTTAAAGGAGAAACATCTACCTGCAAGCCGCAATGACCGGCAAAGCTCATTTCCAGCAATGTCGTGAATAAGCCACCGTCAGATCTATCGTGATAAGCCAATAGTTTTCCAGATTTATTCAATTGCTGAATCGTGTTAAAGAAGTGCTTCAATTGCTGCGCATCATCAACATCTGGCGCAACATCACCCACCGCACCGTAAACCTGCGCTAGGCTAGAACCACCCATGCGATTTTTACCAGCACCAAGATCGATCAAAATCAATTTACTCGGCACATTCATTTGCAGTTGTGGTGTCAGTGTTTTACGCGCATCTGAAGTTTCCGCAAAAGCCGTCACCACTAATGAAATTGGCGAAGTTACCGCTTTATTAACGCCATCATCATTCCATACAGTTTTCATACTCATGGAATCTTTACCCACTGGAATACTAATTCCTAGCTGTGGACAAAGCTCCATGCCGACGGCTTTTACGGTATCGAACAAAGCCGCATCTTCGCCAGCATGTCCGGCTGGCGCCATCCAGTTAGCAGATAATTTCAAATCACTTAAATCATCAATCAAACACGCGGCGATATTAGTAATAGATTCTGCTATCGCCATGCGACCTGAAGCTGGCGCGTTCACTAGCGCAAGCGGCGCTTTTTCACCAATGGCAAAGGCTTCGCCTTTATAAGTTTCGTAGCCAGCAAGAGTTACCGCAACGTCAGCCACTGGAATTTGCCAAGGTCCAACCATTTGCTCGCGTGCGACTAAGCCAGTCACTGAGCGATCACCAATGGTGATTAAAAATGTTTTATCCGCTACACCCGGCAATCTTAATACGCGGCCGGCAGCCTCTTTTAAATCAATGTTGCTTGTGTCAAAGGCACTTAATTGTCGCGTTGCACTTTTTACATCACGCGTCATTTTTGGCGGCTTGCCAAGCAATACGGATAAATCCATGTCTACTGGCTTGTTATCAAAATGGCTATCAGCTACCGTTAAATGACGTTCTTCCGTTGCAATACCCACTACTGCAAATGGACAACGCTCGCGCTCACAAATCGCTTTAAAACGCGGCAAATCTTCCTGCGCAATCGCCATTACATAACGCTCTTGCGCCTCGTTGCTCCAAAGCTCACGCGGCGACATTCCAGGCTCTTCATTGTGGACATCACGCAATTGAAACGTTGCACCAACGGCGGCATCATTAACAAGTTCAGGGAAAGCGTTAGAAATACCGCCCGCGCCTACATCATGAATACTTAAAATGGGGTTGTTATCGCCAAGCTGCCAGCAACGGTCTATCACTTCCTGCGCACGTCTTTCCAATTCAGGATTACCGCGCTGTACTGAATCGAAATCCAAATTTTCGATATTGCTACCAGTATCCATGCTAGAAGCGGCGCTACCGCCAAGACCAATCAACATGGCTGGGCCGCCCAACTGCACTAAAGCCGCGCCTGGTGGAATCGGATTCTTTTTAGAATGTTTAGCCGAGATATTGCCCACGCCACCTGCCAACATAATTGGCTTATGATAACCACGCACTTCGCCGGCTGTTTCAAGCTCAAAAGTACGGAAATAACCAGCAATATTCGGCCGACCAAATTCATTGTTATAAGCCGCGCCGCCTAATGGCCCATCAATCATTATTTGCAGTGGCGATGCCGTGCGTGCCGGCTTGCCGTAAGATTGTTCCCAAGGCTGCACAAAGCCCGGCACATGCAAGTTGGACACAGAAAAACCAGTTAAACCAGCTTTAGGTTTAGAGCCGCTGCCGGTTGCGCCTTCATCGCGTATCTCGCCGCCCGCGCCTGTTGCTGCGCCAGCAAATGGGGAAATTGCCGTTGGATGATTATGCGTTTCCACTTTCATAAGGTAATGCATTTCTTCTTCGATAAAGCCATAAGCGCCATCTGCTTGCGGATAAAAACTCTTGGTTTTTTCACCAGATGCGCCACTAGCCACAATAGAAGAATTATCTGAATATGCCACCACAGTTTTACCCGGATGCAATTTATGCGTATTACGAATCATGCCAAATAATGATTGTGCTTGCGCTACGCCATCAATCACCCAATCAGCATTAAAAATCTTATGGCGACAATGCTCAGAATTGGCTTGTGCAAACATCATCAACTCAACATCAGAAGGATTACGGCCAATTTTGGTAAAATTCTCAACTAAATAATCAACTTCATCGGGCGACAACGCTAAACCTAATTCAGCATTGGCTTGATTAAGCGCAGCCTGACCGCCTGTCAACACATCAACCGTACTCAATGGCACTGGCTCAGCCTTGTGATAAAGCGCTGCGGCATCATCTAAATTGGCAAAAACAGCCTCAGTCATGCGATCATGAATCGCCGCTTTAACCGCAAGCTTTTCCGCATCAGTCAAAGGCAACTGATCTTTTTTACTCGCATAATAAGCTATGCCGCGCTCAATTCGCTGCACGCTAGGTAAACCACAATGTTTAGCAATATCGGTCGCGCGAGAAGCCCAAGGCGAAATCGTACCCGGGCGAGGAATCACTAAAAACAACTCTCCAACCGGCGCTTCATCTGCCGCTTCGTCTGTCATTTTGGGGCCGTAAGTCAGGATTTTTTGTAAGGTTTCTTGCTGGCTAGCACTTAAATCGGCATCGCTCCAAGCAAAATGCCAAAAATCACCCTGCAGATGGCTAATTTGCGGTGCTGAAGTTTTTAAAGTCGCAAGAATTTTTTCTAGGCGAAAAGGAGAAAGTGCTGAGCTACCGCGAAGACTGATCATGAGTAAGTTCTGAGCAATTAAATCGACATTTTACCCGAATCTAAGTGAAATATCCCTTAAATTAAGTGGGTTTGTGTGCGTTATAAATACGAGGGGGATTTTTGGTAAATCATAATTCTAAAGAGAGAGATTAAGGTAAAAACATCAAAAACTGGAGAAGTATTAGCAAAGCTAGTCAATTTTAAAAAAAGACGCCTTGCTAAGCGCCATTTACTCAAGCGACAGAGAGACTCGAACATCGCCATACAACCCCCGTATTTTCTTGCTTTTAATATAATTAATTTCAGTTTTGTACGTATTTTTGTACGTTTTTAATCTCACCTGCCTGTTATCACTCAAAACTTAATCATTAATAATCACGCGTTATTCTGCCAGCGATTAATCAATTATCTTTTTTTGTTACGTTTATCAAAGTAAGTGATCATGGCGGTACTTGCTAAATAAATGCTTATACTTTTACACCGCCCCTACATCACGATCTAATCTGCATATCTTTTTTCTACATGTCTATGAAACAAAATGATCTAAGCGGTACTAACCAGCGAATGACTAATACTTTTTACCCGCCTAGCCATACAAGCATCATTTAACAAAATAGCTGGTTATTATCTACCATTGATACATGGATGAAGCGTTGTGTAAGTGTCGCGTTATGGCTGATTGTGTTGCGTTTAGCATGGGGAATAATGGGCGATTGTTGCGGGCTTTTTGCCTGCATTTCTCTCTAGTTTAGAGAATTATAAATTGATTTAATTGACTATTATTTAGGATAAATCCACATATTCAGTACTTCATTATCTAGCTTAAGCACATCGCCTCTTTTAATAGGCTTGTATTTATTGTACTTATTTTCAATAGTTTCATTTAACGTAGCATGCGTTTCTATGTAGCTCAAATAAATATCTTTGCTTTTCTTCAATGCAATCTCATTTTCGTCACAGGGAAACGCTTTATTCAAATTGAACGCACCTACAAAAGCCAACTTAAATGCATCTAACAAGTCTTGATCAATCAACAAAGTTAACAACTCTTGCATATCAAGGCCTCGCGAAAGATTTCATAAAATTCACAATAGGTCAACAATATTAGATTTGACATCAAAATTCATTGATCTATGTCAACATAATCAATAATAATTATGAAAATAACAATCACTTTACTGTTATTTTATTCATTATTTTTCGCTATTATATCGGCACTGTGTCGTGTGGCTGTATCTGCTCACCAGCATCGCCTAATTTTTTAACAACTGCAGCACGTGCAGTCGCTGTTGTTACAACATTTTTTGCAATGAGTTCCGCCAACGCCTTCAACTGTGCAACTAATAGGGCGTTCTTAGCCAAAAGTTGGGTGGCTGTTAATTGAGCAGTAGATTTAACTTGATTGGCTATTAGCGCATCAATCATTATCGGAGTGGTCGTTTTATACGCTAAGGCTTTGGCCAATGCTGCAGCCTGCTCTTTTGCTTGTGCTGCTCGCTCTGTTGCCTGTTTCGCTTCTAGTGAGGCCATTGCTGCAGCCTGCGCTTTTGTAAGCTCAGCATGAGAAGTAGATAGATGAAAAATTAACGTTGATAAATCTTCTTCCGCTTTAACTTTTGAAGCCGTCAACTTATCTAACTCGGCATAAAGACCATTGGTAACCATATCTAAAACCCTTAGATTAAATAGTAATTTTTACTATCTCTAGTATTTAAGTGTATTAGATTAGATTAGATTAGATTAGATTAGATATAAGGTTGAACACTTAGCGAGTCGCTTTTGTTGCTTGTTGACATTGTGCGTGTGGTGCGCTGGTTTAGCAGTGGTGAAAATAAAACCACCCAGCCATGCAAGT
>CAIYLB010000185.1 GCA_903926935.1 uncultured Pseudomonadota bacterium | reverse complement strand
CTTAGCGAAGCCCAGTATTGTTAAGTCACTCAAAGGGCAAGGTGGGGCTGAGCTAGATGCACTTACTGGCATTGCTATTCCACTAAAAATTACTGGCACCTTTTCTAACCCTAAATACGGCATGGACTTTGCTGCCATTAGCACGGCGCTGGCTAAATCAAACTTACTAGATAAAGTGGCCGGCGAAAAAGGTGCTTCAGTAAAAGAGTTGCTGGGTAGCGGCAATAAAGCAGATGCACTTAAAGGCTTATTGGAGAAGAAAAATCCAGCCGAAACTGTACCGGAGGCTAATTCTGCAAGTGCACCAGCAACGTCTACACAAGCCGCAGAAACACCAAAATCAGCTGAAGATCAGGTAAAAGAAAAAGCAACCAACAAGCTTAAAAAATTACTAAACTTTTAATTCTTAAAATTAAAACCATCATAAACACCTTAGAGAAACTAGGGCTAAATTAAGCAAATATTAGGAAAAAATATCGAATGTCTGAGTTTTCAAGCCGGCTGATTGCTTGGCAAAAAGTACACGGGCGGCATGACCTACCTTGGCAAAATACCACCGATCCCTACGCCATTTGGGTGTCTGAGATCATGCTTCAGCAAACTCAAGTGGCGGCAGTGATTGGCTATTACGCTAAGTTTATGCAGCGTTTTCCTGACATTGCAACGCTGGCAAATGCTACGCAAGAAGAAGTGCTACAGTACTGGAGCGGTCTTGGTTATTATTCCCGTGCGCGGAATTTACACAAGGCGGCCATCACCATTATGGATATTCATGGTGGGGAGTTTCCACAGAATTTCGACACGATTCAAACACTCTCAGGAATTGGCCGGTCTACCGCTGCTGCGATTGCTTCGTTCGCCTTTAATCAAATTCAAACTATTTTAGATGGCAATGTTAAGCGCGTACTTGCCCGACATTTCTTAGTGGAAGGTTGGCCTAGCCACCCAAAAATTGAAAAAGAACTCTGGGCGCGTGCTGAAAATCTACTGCCAGAATCACAGATGATTGCCTATACGCAGGGTCTCATGGATTTGGGTGCGACGCTTTGCACCAGAAGCAAACCAAAATGTGCTGATTGCCCATTGATTGATAGTTGCGCGGCCTATAAGCAGCAGCGTGTGCATCAGCTACCTACGCCAAAACCGCGTAAAGCCATTCCTGAAAAAAATACCACTATGCTGATACTGGTACGTGGTGATGATGTAATGCTGGAAAAACGCCCACCCACTGGTATTTGGGGTGGTTTGTGGAGTTTTCCTGAAGCAGATATTAGCGAGAATTTGCCAGAGTTAGCCTATAGTCGCTTTGGTATTAGTACGCAGTTTACGCAAAGCTTGCCACAACTTAGTCATGCTTTTACCCACTTCAAACTGCATATTCAGCCACAACAACTTACCGTATTAAGCAATAACTCACAGGTGAATGAGGCTGGTTATTTATGGCTTAATATTGACGATGCGATTGGCGCTGCAATCCCGACGCCCGTGCGAAAGATCTTACAAACGCTACAGCTTAATTTGACTTCAACACATTTCTCAGACTAGCGAATATGAAGTTTATTTGTTTTATATCAATATAATGTCATCATTAAGCGGTAGGATGTAAGCATTAATCTAAATAATATAGCTGTAATGCATTTGTTAAACATTAAATAATGAAGGAGAAGTTTCAATGAGTATAAAAAACTTAAGTTCTGAATCAGACTTTTCAGACGTAACGAAAGAGCAATTAATTGCTGATTTTAAAGTGGTTGTTGCAGATGCTGAGGCATTGATTAAGGCGACGGCTAACACTGGTGGCGAAGCACTGGCTAACTTACGTAGTAAGGCCGAAGACTCGTTAGCCGTGGCAAAATCTAAAATGGCCGACGCGCAAGATTCTTTAGTTGAAAAAAGCAAAGCCGCCGCTAAGGTTACCGACGAGTACGTGCATGATAATCCATGGAAAGCGATTGGCGTATCTGCTGGTATTGGTTTGGTTATTGGCCTTTTAATTGGCAGACGCTAGGTATCCATTGACTGAAGAATCTAAGAAAGTAGACGCGGGTTTGTTTACATCGCTAAAAAACTTAAGTGCGACCTTTATCGCCATTGTGCATACGCGTCTAGATCTGCTTCGTACAGATTTAGAGGAAGAGCGATTACGCTTGATGTCACTGTTGTTGATGGGCTTTGTGTCACTTTTTTGCCTGTGTGTGGGCGTCGTATTCTTCGCTATTTTGATCGTAGTTGCGCTTTGGGATACACACAGGCTAGCGGTATTAGGCTCTGTGGCTGGCATCTTCTTGCTCGCAGGAGCAATTCTTTGTAGCTTGGCAATTCGCACCTTAAAAACCATGCCAAGAATGTTTGAAGCTAGCTTGGCAGAATTGTCCAAAGACCAAAAGCAGCTCGATCATGCTGAAAAACAAAAATAGCCATGAATAAAAAATTAGCGCTACTTGCAGAGCGTCGCCAGCGGCTGGTCTTGCAGGCGGCAGCGCAACGTATTGAATTGGCACAAAATATTGCACCATTACATCACTCAATCGCATTTGCCGAAACCGGTTTAGCCGCGGTGCAATACGTGAAGAAGCATCCCATTTTGATGTTGGGCAGCACTACATTATTTGCCTTATTACGCGCAACACGTTTAGGAAGCTGGTTGCAAAGTGGCTGGGTCGTATTTGAAATTGCCCGCAATTTAGGTGGCTGGTTCAAGCAACGTTAAAATCAAGATTTAAACTTAAGTAAGCAGCTTGTTATATCTGCAATTAAATAAGTCGCCATCGACCGCTGAGATATAGCTAAAACCTAAATCAACGGCCTGGCGTGGCTTAAATTAATCTTCTATGCCTAATTCTTGAATCTTACGCGTGAGCGTATTGCGCCCCATACCCAATTGGTTTGCTGCTTCAATACGGCGACCATGCGTATGTTCCAAGGCTTTGGTGATTAAAATACGCTCAAATATTTGCGTGCGCGTTTCTAGCACTTGCTGTTCACCACGGTTCAAAGCATCCATTACCTCGCCGGCAAGTGCATCTTGCCAAGATAAGGCTGAGGCAGATTTACTATTATCGTCTTTAAGTTCCGGAGGCAGGTCGGCAACATCAATATTTTGG
>CAIYLB010000184.1 GCA_903926935.1 uncultured Pseudomonadota bacterium | reverse complement strand
GTAATAGCCACCGCCATTTGCACACGAACCCATGGAGATTACCCAGCGAGGCTCGGCCATTTGGTCGTACACCTTTCGCAAAGCCGGCGCCATTTTGTTCACTAGCGTACCGGCAACAATCATCACATCTGATTGCCTAGGACTGCCGCGAAACACAATGCCGAAACGGTCTAAATCGTAACGCGAAGCACCGGCATGCATCATTTCTACCGCACAACAAGCCAAACCAAACGTCATTGGCCACATGGATCCAGTTCGCGTGTAGTTAATAACCGTATCTAGCGTTGTGGTGACAAAGCCTTTTTCCAAAATACCTTCAATACTCATGACAGGTTTAATCCTATTACTATCAATCCCACAACCATTAATCCCATTCCAAGGCACCCTTCATCCACTCATAGATGAAACCAATGACAAGAACCCCTAAAAATATCATCATCGCGATAAAGCCAAATAAGCCAATTTCTTGAAGCACCACCGCCCACGGAAATAAGAAAGCAATCTCTAAATCAAATAGAATAAACAGAATGGCGACTAGATAATAACGCACATCAAATTTCATACGCGCATCTTCAAACGCTTCAAAACCGCATTCATAAGGAGAGTTTTTTGCAGAGTCCGGCTTGTGTGGAGAAACGAGCAACCCTAATACCAACGGACCAACGCCGACCGCTAAGCCAACTAGAATAAACATCAATATTGGAAAGTAATTTTCTAACACGTACAGCCCCAAGCCAAATCTTTGAAAGACCAATTGAGAAATTCAATTAGAAATTTTGTTATTTTCATATGATTTTTATTAAATAATTATTAAAATCAGCGCTGAAATAAGGGCTTAATTCAAGCAATCAAATAAGAAATAAAACCATAGAACTTACACTAATTTTTTAAAAATCTATTATTTAGTGGCATTTAAGAATAGTTAAATGCGAAAAAGTTCTTGTTAAATAATTAAGCTGTAATTGTAACCCAAAAAAGCGTGTACCCGCAAAGCTTCAAACACTAATTTTGTGGCTCAACACATTAATTTACAAGGTGTTTAACCAATGGCGGCCATAAAAGTTTTTAGCATGCTTATATATACCTAAATAACAACGCAGCCACTTAAGTATAGGCACATAAAATAGCAAGGCTATTGGACCTAAGTTAGATTATCAAGACCTAAAATCTCATATGGGCGTCATTTAACAATTTAAAGTAACATTTAAAACAATTCCAATTAACTGCACTGCATTTAATTTAAATAAATTTGCACTTTGTCATCAAACTTTCAAACTATAATTAGAATATAAACAATATTATTGTTTATCTCCAAAACTCATAAATCACGTACAAGATATTATGCAAAACCAAACTAATGCCGCTAACAACAATCCCGCCGACAAAGCATTACTAGCGGCCATTGACTTAGGTTCTAACAGCTTCAGGCTAGAAATTGGTCGTCTAGATAGCGGCCATATTCAGCGCGTGGAATATATAAAAGAAGCCGTCAGGCAAGGTGGAGATTTAGACCAAGACCGCAACCTAACCGCAGAAGCGATTGATCGCGGCATTCGCTGCTTAGCAAGATTCGGTGAGCGCTTACAAGGCTTTGATGCCAATCATGTTCGAGCAGTGGCGACGCAAACATTGCGTGAAGCAAACAACCGTGAGGTATTCATCAAGTTAGCTAAAAAAGCCTTAGGCTTTGATGTGGAAGTAATTTCTGGTGTTGAGGAAGCGCGACTAATTTACCAAGGCGTCAGTCGCTTTTTACCACAATCAAACGAAAGGCGCCTAGTAATAGACATTGGTGGGCGCTCAACTGAATTCATCTTAGGCCAAGGCTTTACATCCCAGCATATGGCCTCATTACATGTAGGCTCTGTAGCGTGGTCACTTAAACACTTTGGTAGCGGCGATTTAACTGAAAATGCATTTACCCGTGCGGAGATTGCCGCAGAATCTATTTTTGATACATTAGGCGTCAATTTCAACAATAAGCATTGGGATATTGCTTACGGTGCATCTGGCACTGTAGGTGCAATTGCCGATGTTTTGGTGCAATATGGCAGACCCGCAGACACCATCACCAAAGAAGGACTGCTTTGGTTGCGCGATGAATTGCTGCGTGCGAAACACACCGATAAATTACGCCTGCTAGGCCTGAAAGAAGATCGCAAGGCGGTTATTGCTGGCGGCTTATCGATTATGCTTGGCGCCTTCGATTTTTTAAAAATTGAAACGTTAAATGTTGCAAAAGGTGCGCTAAGGCACGGTTTACTTTACGACATGCTAGCGCGCGATAATGAAATGGTCGATTTAAGAAATGCCTCCGTGCAACGCTTAGCACGAAATTTTGCTGTGGATGAGAAACATGCGGCAACCGTTGCTGAAGTAGCGACCAAGTTATTTGAAAAAATAAGCGAGGACGTGCAATTTGCCTCTAATGAGCAACAGACTCAAGCACGTAAACTACATTGGGCAGGCTTATTACATGAAGTCGGCGGCATTATTTCACCAATAGATGTTAATTTACATGGCGCTTACATACTAGAACACGCAGAACTACAAGGCTTTGCACAAAGCGAACTGCATTGCTTAAGCTTATTGATATTAGGGCACAGAGGTAAATTAAAGCGTTTAGAGGCTGATTTTTCCAATCCAACATTAGTCATGCAACTAGCCTGTCTACGCATAGCAGTAATTTTATGCCACGCCCGCATCATGCCAAACTTACGCGGCATTCAACTGCGTTACCATAACAACGCCATACAACTGAGCTTACCAAAAACTTGGCCTGAGAAATACCCACAATCCTACTACTTATTGGGTGAAGAAAAAATCACTTGGCAAAAAACCAGCTGCCAATTTGATCTCATTGTTTTATAAGGAACTTAATACTAAAACAATATTGCATTTTAAATTAAACGGTATAAACTGTTTATACCGTTTATTAAGGAGTTTAACATGTCAAAAATCATTCCAACACCAGCCATTCATGCAACCACTGCAGGAGCAACCACACCAGTCAAGGATGCCAGCAGCAAAACTGTGGCAACTAAACCTGCCGCAAAACCAGTTGCAGAAAAACCGGTGATTACTAAAACCGTAGTAGCCAAAACATCAAAACTAGCGAGCACCGCTAATGCCGCAGCAAAAAAAGTTGTGTTAGCCGCAGAAGTAAAAGTTAAGCCAATTAAAGTAGAAAAAGCGCCTAAATTAAAAATGGAGCGTGATAGCTTTACTATGCCTAAAGTTGAATATGCTCAGTTTTCAGTATTGAAAGAGCGTTTAATTAAACTAGGTCAACCTGCGAAAAAAAGTGAATTATTACGTGCTGGAATCATGCAACTAACTGCTATGACCGATGCCGCGCTAAAAGCCGCCATGTCTAAAGTACCTGCGATTAAAACTGGCAGACCTAATAAGAAATAAACCAATTAAGCTTACACCTAAGCTACCAGCTTTGTTGCATAGCCTAAACTGAAGGCCTATTTATTAAACAGCTGACTATAGACTTGGGTGCTGCACGCTATACAAATAGGTTTGTGTAACACCGCCATCCAAATTAGGTAAATAGCGCTGGCGCAGCCACCATACTGCGCCTTTTTTAACAACCAAAGCGCCTGCTTGCAAACCTAGTAGGCTAGCAAGCAACAAACCCAAATTCGGCTGATGACCTACGATCAAAATCGTCTGGCTAATATCATCATTGCTTACTTGCTTAAGTATTTCCGCAACGGAGCTATCCACACTTAAAAAGTCAACCACCTTCACTTCACGCTTACTTTTAGCTTTATTGAGTTGCTGCAAAGCAGCAACAGTTTCTAAGCAACGGATAGCTGGGCTAGATAAAATCTCTGTATTTTTTGGTAAAAATTCATTAAGCCATTCAGCCATCTTGGCGGCATCTTTGCGACCGTGCTTGGTTAACGGCCTCTCCGCGTCTGTGCCAGTAGCGCTTTGTAATTCAGCTTCAGCATGCCGCCACAAAATTAAATTAGCCATAACTTCTCAACTCACAGGGTTAATCTGCATACTTTTTAAGAAGGAACTGTTGTGCGCTAAATTCTTGCAGCTGATCCGCGCCTTTAATTTTAGCCGAACATATCGGCGATGCACTCAGCACATAAGTTCCATCCGCAGTCAGCAGCCAAGCATCCTGATTATCAGCCAAGCTCATTTGGCAGCATTCTTGTAAGATGCGGGCACGATTTTTAAGGTCATCTATCGGCCAAGCAATTTCAACGCGACGCATCATATTACGATTCATCCAGTCGGCACTTGAGAGCCACATATTCTCGACTTCATCCACTTTAAAATAGAATATACGAGAATGTTCTAGCAATCGGCCAATAATTGAACGTACGCGAATGCGTCCATCTAAGCCTGGTGCATCAACCGGCAGTATGCAAGCGCCACGTAAAATCAAATCAATTTCAACCCCAGCCCGACCAGCCTTTACCAAAGCTTTCACTAAGAATTCATCGGTAAGCGCATTCATTTTCAAGATAATAGTTGCCGCTTTACCAGCCTTTGCTGCAAGTTCTGCGCTTCTAATTTTAGCCAGCATCTGTCTATGCAAATTAAACGGTGCCACTAGTAATTTTTGCATACGAGGCAACTTCACTTGACTGGCAATATGTCTGAATAAATGCTCCATATCTCGGGTAATTTGTATATCAGCAGTCAGCATACTCACGTCGGTGTAAAGTCGCGCTGTTCTAGGATTGTAATTTCCGGTAGAAACATGACCGTAATATTTCAAACCCGCGCCTTCGCGGCGCATGACTAACAACATTTTGGCATGTGTTTTTAAACCGACAATACCATACACCACTTGCGCACCAACTGACTCTAAATCTTCAGCCCAGTTAATATTAGCTTCTTCATCAAACCTAGCTTTAAGCTCAACAACTGCCATCACCTCTTTGCCGCGGCGAACCGCTTCTTGTAGCAACTTCAGCATTCTTGGATCAGAACCAGTGCGATAAATAGTCTGCTGAATAGATAACACATCAGGGTCATAGACTGCCTCACGCAAAAAATCAATGACAGATTCAAAGCTTTCGTAGGGCTGATGAATTAAAACATCACGCTGCCTAAGTTGCGTAAAAAAAGATTGACTGGAAATTAAATCCTGACTAATTTTAGGCTCAAAAGGCCTAAATTTCAGGTGACTTCCTTCTGCAAGATCAGCCAACTGCATTAGACGCGCTAAATTCACAAGCCCATTGACACGATAAAGCGAATGTTTTGGCAAATCGAACTGCTCTAGCAAGAATTTGGCTAACTTATCATCACAGGCATGCGACACTTCCAAGCGCACCGCATCGCCAAAATTACGTTTTACTAATCCTTTACGTAAAGCGGTACGCAAATTTTTAACATCATCCTCATCTACCGCTAAATCAGAATGGCGTGTTACACGAAATTGAGAGAAGCTTAGGACTTCCCGACCAGCAAATAAACTAGCCAAATGTGCTCGAATCACACTAGATAAGGATACGAATTTCTGCTGTTTATCACTTAAGTTTTTTGGTAATTTAATTAAGCGTGGCAAGGCTCTTGGCACACGCACAATGGCAATATTATTGCTGCGGCCAAACGCATCATGACCACTTAGCGACACAATAAAATTCAGTGATTTATTGGCCGCCTGTGGGAAAGGATGTGATGGATCTAGCGCTACAGGCACTAGCAGAGGACGAACATCCGATTCAAAATATCGTGCTACCCATCGTCGTTGTTCGGTTGTGCGGTCTCCATGTGAGACCAAATGTACGCCTTGTTCGGCAAGCGCTGGCATTAGTTCTGTATTGAAAATTTCGTATTGCTTATCTACCAACTTGTGTGCAACGTCAGAAATCGCTTGATAACTGCCTACATTAATATCGCCTTTTTGATCATCATCACGCATCGCATCGACATGAGGCGCTGCACGCACCTC
>CAIYLB010000183.1 GCA_903926935.1 uncultured Pseudomonadota bacterium | reverse complement strand
GCTTGTTTTTAAGTTGCTGCGCGGCATATCCCTTCAAATTCTTGCGCGTTTAACGAACACTTACCGATAAGACCACCGTCTATATCTTGCATAACCAGTAATTGTACCGCATTTTGCGGATTTACGCTTCCTCCGTAGAGGATTTTCAAGCTAGCTGCAGCGGCTTTATCAAAGCTAGCGATTCTGTTGCGAATAAATTCATGCATGCTTTGCGCTTGCTCTGCACTTGCCGCCAAGCCGGTTCCTATCGCCCAAATGGGCTCGTAAGAGATTACCGCATTGGTAAATACTGCGGCGCCATATAGGTTAATAATTGTATCTAACTGTTTGGCTACTACCATTTGCATCACGCCAGCCTCGCGTTCAATCAACGTTTCACCCACGCACAAAATAGGGATTAAGCCATGTGCCTGCGCTTGCATAAATTTAATGGCGATGTTTTCATCGGATTCGCAATAAGCGGTTGCGCGTTCTGAGTGACCGATAACGACATACGTTGCACCGAAGTCCCTCAACATTTCCGCACTGACTTCGCCAGTAAACGCACCGACCGGATCTTTGCTGATGTTTTGTGCGCCCCAAGCAATGTTGGTATTTTGTAGGATGGATTGTGCTTGCGCTAAATATGGATAAGGCACGCAAACGACAACTTTGACATTATTGATTGGCGAAAGCTTCTCAATATAAGCCGCTAAAAGTTGCTTATTACTAGCTAAGTTGCCGTGCATCTTCCAGTTGGCAACAATTAATTTTTGACGCATGTGAACCTTATCTTTATATTTACAGGTGTAATTTTACCCTTTTGTGGGCATATTCAGTCAACTTAACTAGTTTAAAGTGCCGCGCAGGTCTAAATTATCTAGGCTAGCAAATGCATGCCAAAACTGCGAGCTTAGCCTAAATCAATCGATGACATTAAGCTGATTAATAATATTACGCGCCGCTACCGCCAACTCAGAGGCAGTCAAGCCTACCGGGCCCACACCTTGCGCCACCAAATAATCTGCAGCAGCGCCATGTACAAAAACACCTAATTTAGCTGCGTCCAATCCAGTCAAACCTTGCGCCATTAAGCTACCGATAATGCCACTCAGCACATCACCCGTTCCACCAGAGGCTAAACTTGGATTGCCGCTGGTATTAATAAAGTAAGACCCATCATAATGAGCACATACACTAGAAGCGCCTTTGAGTACGCAGCTTACACGCAATGATTTAGCAAGCTTAATTGCATTTTCAGCCCTGTTTTTTTGAACGGCATCAACGCTAACGCCTAATAATCTAGAGGCTTCACCTGGATGCGGCGTAATGACAGTGTCAGCTTTGCGATGTTGAGTGATCGTCGCCAAATGTGTATGTGCCGCGATTAAATTGAGCGCATCTGCGTCAATGAGCATAGGGAAATTTTGTGCTAGCCAAAACTCAAGCAGCTCTACGGCAAGCTCAGATTGACCTAAGCCTGGGCCTATCACAACACAATTTAGCTGCGCTAATTGCGTGAGCGCCTCTGGTGAGCGAAACATAATTTCCGGCTGTGAAATATCAACACTTGGCGCTTGCTTAGCTAGCAATGCCAGATAAACACGGCCAGCACCAGTGAGTAAAGCCGCTCTAGCTGCCAAAAGCGCCGCACCAACCATGCCGGCATCGCCGCCAATAATAGCCACGCTGCCAAATGATCCTTTGTGCGCATCATTTTTACGTGCTGCTAGTGCCGGCTGAAACATACTTTTAACGAGTAAGTTTGGATAATTTTGCTTAGAGTTAATGATAGCTCAACCTTAAATTGAATTTAACGCACGATATATCGTATATTTAATTGCACTTTCTGAGACCCATTATAACTATTAGTTTGCAATTGATAGGCGGCTTGAATATGGCTGCCGAAAAAATCTGCATGATTGAAATAGATCGCATCAATGATTGCTGGTACGCCTTTAGTATCTTTGTTGGACATGGATTTTAAGCTAAGTTTTAAATGTTTTTCTGCCAACACACGCTGATTCACCACTTCAAATTCATCGTAAAACAAAGGCGGCGCAAAACCTTGCCCCCACACTTGGGTTTCTAAGGTTTGTGCGATAGAAAATGTCATATCGCCGCTACTTAAGCTGCCATCCACTTCAAGTATTGATTCTAAATCGGCTTCGGTAATCAAGCTTTTAACCACAAGCTCAAAGCCTAAATTGAACCTTTCAAAATCTACCTGCTTAATCGTTAGGCCAGCAGCCATGGCATGCCCACCAAACTTAGCGATCAAATCTGGTTGATGTTTACTGAGTAAATCCAGCGCATCGCGAAGATGTAAACCAGCAATAGATCGTCCAGAGCCTTTTAATAAGCCAGCGCCAGCATCGGCAAATGCGATCACTGGCCTATGATAACGCTCTTTTATGCGCGAGGCTAAAATACCAATCACGCCTTGATGCCAATCAGTTTGATACATACTGATAGAAAATTGATTAGCGACATCAAGATCATCCAGAGAGATATTGGCACTATCTTGCATGTCCGCCTCAATATTGCGACGCTGTGCATTTAACTCATGTAAT
This sequence comes from uncultured Pseudomonadota bacterium, assembly GCA_903926935.1. Lineage (GTDB taxonomy): Bacteria > Pseudomonadota > Gammaproteobacteria > Burkholderiales > Methylophilaceae > Methylotenera. Next base: position 4,296 of record CAIYLB010000183.1, on the reverse strand, counting down.
TGTTGCGCGATTTTTGTGGCCTCAAGTTCAGTTTCAGCCAATAAACATTGTATGCCTAGCCGCATGTCATCTAACCTGCCGGCCGCATTTAAACGTGGTCCTACATAAAAACCCAAATCTTGCGCATTAGTTGCTGATGCTTGGCGGCCACTTACCCGCAATAAGGCCAAAATACCTTGCGAACAAGCCCCAGCTCTAATTCTACGTAAACCCTGCTCGACTAAAATACGATTATTGTCATCCAACTTAACTAAATCCGCTACCGTACCTAACGCAACTAAATCCAGTAACTCAGTCAAATTGGGCTCAGCTTTATTCACATAAGCACCACGTTCACGAAGCTCTGCGCGCAAGGCTAACAAACCATAAAACATGACACCGACGCCGGCTAGATTTTTACTGGCAAACGTACAGCCATGCTGATTGGGATTAATAATACAAGCCGCTTGTGGCGTTTCTTGGCCTGGCAAATGATGATCTGTCACCAACACTTGTATGCCAAGTGCATTAGCGGCCGCCACGCCATCAACACTGGCAATGCCATTATCTACCGTAATAATCACATCAGGATTTTGCGTGGCTGCCAGCGCAACAATTTCTGGGGTTAAGCCATAGCCATATTCAAAACGATTGGGTACTAAAAAATCGACAATTGCACCGAAGGCACGCAAACCTTTAACTGCTACAGCAGTGGCCGTGGCGCCGTCTGCATCGTAATCACCAATGACTAATAATTTTTTATTAGCGGCGATTGCATCGGCCAATAACTTGGCCATTGCAGTGTTGTTTGTGAGCGTATTTGGTGGCAATAAATGACTTAGATTCGCGCTAAGCTGGCTTGCCTCAGTCACGCCACGCGTCGCCAACAATCTGGCCATCAGCGGTGCTACGCCAGTCGCAATTAAATGCTGCTCGGCTTGCGGCTGAGTAATGCGTTGTACAACTCTGGTCATTAGAGACAATCCATTACCGATTTATTACTGCGCCAAAATTTGTAAATGTCTATAGGTTAAATTACGACCATTAAGCTTTTTTCATAAAAAACTAAATGTAATGTTAATTGTTTAATCTTTTTTGTTTTTAGTGCGGCAAACAAATCTACTAACCAAGCTAAGGTATTTACATTCGGCAATTGTAATCTGGCATGCTGTAGTTGCTGATTTAATTTGGTCGGTTGATTTAAAACATGAGCTAAACTCTGCGGAAGCGCTTTGCATGGCACATCTGCCCGTTTTGCTAAAGCTTGATAGAAAACACTATCAGCCAACATTAAATCAATATCATTCTGCAAGGGCGGAGTTTGTGGAATTTTACCGCCGCCAGAAAGCCAAATGCTATTCACCGCAAGCTCGCCTACAGACTCCCGCGCTTCATTGGCAGGATGTTCAAACAATAACATTTGCACCTCGTTAAGTACCGCCAACCACTTTGACGAATCTAGCCCTTGCGGCATAAACTGGTGAATATTTTTACCAGCGGCTACGCTAGGTAAGCTGGTTTTAATCTGCGGCGCTTGCTCTGTACGCAAATACCATGCGCCGGAATGTCCGATTAAAAACGTCAAACCATCTTGATTGAAATGCTGGTTAAAACTTGCGACCATACTTTGCGCATGTGTAGCATCCACTAGCAATGGGACAGATTCACCTAAGCTAAAACAATCGCGTTGCAAAACCAAATGTACAGGGTCAGCGCGCAACCAACAAGCGTCTGCTACATCCAAACCATCTAGTGCGGCACTCATTGCTGCAATGGGGTAATCCGGCATAGATTGCAGACCGTATTGCTGACAAATTAATGCTTCTAAAGGCGATTCTAAATGCCTTACTTGGCCTTTGGACAATAGCTGCGCTAAAGCACTCTGGCTAGGTAAGTTGGATAATTCTGAGGTTAAAACACAATCTACCGTTAGTTTCACGCAATATTCTTAATTTAAAATTCTACAGTGTTAATTTTACTAGCAAGCTTAAGCGCGCGGTAATTTAAAGAAAATAAAGCCGAGACTAGCATATTTAACATAGTCATTTTTAAATCTCCTGTTTTAATAAAACCCATCTTCTGCTACGGCTATTTATTTTGCAGATAGACGCTAAACACGGCACTTTTAAATTTGGACTACTGAACAATTGTTAAAGATTTGTAACTAATGATTTTCATGAATCAAGTGTATGAAAGTATGTTCGACAAATGGCCAAAACAGTTGCCACATTTAATCATGCATGATGCGATTACATGAGCAGAGATTACCGGACTTTACTTACAGGAAGCTTGCGTACGCTTAAAATCAGCTCAACTGCTCACGCAGTTTAAAAATGGCATCAGGCTCACCTCGTACCATAAAATACGCGCCTTCTTCATCCGAGCGCTCTTCTAACACCTGAAAACTCGCGTAGATTTTACCGCGTAATTGCTGGGCAGACCAAGGTAGAAAAATCTCAGATTCAATTAAATCTTGCTGAAAAAATTCAACAATTTTTTGATGCAACTTAGCCACATCGGCTGGTCGACGGGCACTCATTACCACGCAATCTGGGTAGCGTATATGCAAATTGGCTTCGCATTCGGCCTGTGCAGCTTCATCGCCAACATGGTCTATTTTATTAAAAATACGGATGCGTGGCACTTCATCTGCACCAATTTCATCTAGTACTTCATTGGTCACTTCAAGCTGGCGCTCAAAACCGGGATCACTGGCATCGATTACATGTAGTAATAGCGAAGCATCAAGCGCTTCATCTAGCGTAGACTTAAAAGAGGCAACCAAACCATGCGGAAGATTTTTGATGAAGCCAACCGTATCACTCACCAGTATGCGCGGTACGCTTTCTGGGTAAAGCGAGCGCACCGTAGTATCAAGCGTGGCAAAGAGTTTATTAGCCACCAACACATCGCTACCGGTAAGCGCACGCATCAAAGTAGATTTGCCTGCGTTGGTATAACCTACCAGCGCCACACTTGCGATACCTTGGCGATCTTGACGGCGCGCACGTTGGGTTTTTCGCTCAACATCCATGGCGACAATTTCTTGTTGTAGCTCGGCAATACGATCACGAATCTTGCGGCGATCTAACTCAGTTTGCGATTCACCCGCGCCTCGGCCACCTTCGCCGCTACGTTGCCGCCCTTGCGAACCGGCAAGCTTCGCCGCCTCACGCATACGTGGCGCCATATAGCCTAAACGGGCGATTTCTACTTGGGCGCGTGCTGCGCGTGAGCGAGCGTTACGATGGAAAATTTCAAGAATAACCATAGTGCGATCCATCACCATACAACCAACCTCAAGCTCAAGGTTACGCGCTTGTGATGGTGATATTTCGTGGTCGACTAACAATGTTTCTATGTACCAGCCTTCAGGATTATTCGGGCTAATGGTAATCTCTTCCAGCGCGCTATGTTCATATTCATTCTTCACAAAGCTACTTATTTCTTGGCGTTTACCTGCACCAAGGTAAGCGGTCACGTCGAAACCAGCGCGTTTCTGCACAAATGTTCTAACCACCTCAAAACCCAGTGTTTTTGCAAGCTCGCGCAGCTCATTCAGAGAGGCCTCAAACTCGAGATCGGTAACATTAGGTAGTTGCACGGCAGCCACAGCGGCATATCTGGGTTGCTCTTTGACTTCTTTTTGCATGAGGCGATTTTAGCTATTAAATTGGCGAAGTTAGATAGTACCTGAAAAGTGCTACGAGGCCGCATTGCAAATATGCTTTAGATGCTAGGTGATAACTTTGCAGATTCGACTAAACAAGTTTTTTAGTACACGAAGTTTTCAAAGCTCATCGGAAAAACTCTAAAACTTTGCACAATGCCATTTTCAGCTGGCGATTTACCTAAGCGCTCTAAATCATCGACAGACAAAGGTTGAATCTTGGCTACATCTCTGCGGCGGCTAAAAACGCCATTACGCCATTGATACACTTCGTCCAGTTTCTGTTGGTAGGTGTAAGCGTGATGATTGTCATTGTAATAATCAACAAATTTATTGCGCCCTAAATAGATGGCATTAGAGCCTTCATAGCCAGTTTTCTGTGCGGAGACAGGATCTGTATTTAATATATAAACCCAGTCGCCAGGGACAAAATTTAGCGGGGAAACCTTGTGTTGGATTTTTAAAATCTTTCCGCGCTGGGCTAGTTTTTGCGGATCAAAGTCTTGCTCAAATGACCACATTTCGCCTGGCTCAATGTTTACCAGCGGCTCAAGATCTAAAAGAAGCTGCGCCTCAACTAGCTTTTGCAGTAATTTATTACGCTTAACGCGCCGATAATAATCTAAAACACCTTGCACCATGACTAG
>CAIYLB010000182.1 GCA_903926935.1 uncultured Pseudomonadota bacterium | reverse complement strand
TATGCCTTTAACTGCGAAGGTCATTTAACAGCTGCCGGTTTTTTAACCACACGAGCTTTGGGAAACTTTGCACTGAAGGTACTACCGATGCCTAATATGCTGGTGATTTCTAATTTAGCTTGATGACGAATTAAAATGTGTTTAACAATAGATAATCCTAGGCCGGTGCCGCCAGTTTCACGGCTTCTGCTGCGGTCAACTCGATAAAAGCGTTCTGTGAGCCTATCAATATGCTTTTCTTCTATGCCGATCCCTGTATCTCTTACGGAAAAGATCGCCTGCTCATCTTGCAAATGCCAGCTGATTAATATTTCACCGCTATTCTTGGCATCGCTAGTCGGCGTGTAGCGTATCGCGTTGCTGACTAAGTTGGTGAATGCGCTACGCAACTCTTCTAATGAACCGCGTAAGTTGAGCTCACTGTCTGCGTCCAATCGAATATGATGCTTAGCATTTTTGACATCTTGATGCAGTCCTTGGCTGAAGCCAATTGCATCATTTTGTATAGATTTTAACAAGCTAAGCATGTCAATTTCATTGTTGTTTGAATTGCCAGTACTGTTTTCTATGGTGGATAGTGTGAGTAAATCTTCAATGATGCGGCGCATACGACCCGTTTGTTCTTGCATCATGGTGAAGTAATTTTTTAGATTATCCGGTACTGCGCCCTCCATATCACTCAAGGTTTCTAGAAATCCGCCGACTACTGTTAACGGCGTTCTAAGCTCGTGCGATACGTTGGCAATAAAGTCTCTTCGCATCACATCCACTTTTTCTAACTGCGTCATATCTCGACTAATTAATAATTTTTGTTTGGATGCTAGTGGAATGACCTGAATTTCAAGTGTGGCATCAGAGTTTCGGCAATGCTTAAGTTTGAGTGGTTCGTTATATGCTTCGCTATAGAGGTAGGCAATGAAATGGCTATCTCTGATTAAATTAACGATAGGTAGATTTTTGTCGGTAGTTAAATCAAGCCCAAGCTGATTTTCAGCATTAGCCGTACACCATTCAATTTCGTTAACACTGCCTAAAATTACCAAACCATCAGGAATAGCATTAGCGGTTAGATTGAAGCGTTCCAGTGCTGAATTGAGTTTAATTTGGTTAAGATGATTATTGCGCTCATATTTTAGTAAGGCATTAAATATGTCTTCCCATAAACCAGAGCCTTGGGGAATTTCTTTAAGTGCCGGTTTTTTAAACCAGTAAAGTAGTTTGTTTAGCCAAAAAATGTGACTAAACAGGTAAGCTAAAAGCGCTGAAGAGAATACTAGTAGTGCGACAACAGCGCTGCTGATAAGCCATAAAAACAGACAAATGATACTTAAAGCAGCGACGTGTAAACCAGCTTTTAAACGAATATCTAGCACAGATTTTATTTTCTATAATTTTTATGTAGCTAATTATAGCGAATAGAGTCCATTTTTACTGCCAGTCGCGCGCATATATTAATTTTAATTAGTTTGCGACGATAAGCGATAGCCAGCACCGCGTACCGTTTGAATTAGATCTTCGTGGCCGGAGATGGAGAGTGCGTTGCGTAAACGCCGTATATGCACATCTACCGTGCGGTCTTCTACAAATACACGGTCGCCCCAGACTTTATCCAGCAATTGACTTCGTGTATGCACACGTTCAGCGTTGGTCATGAAAAAGTGTAGTAACCTGAATTCAGTCGGGCCTAAATCGATTGTTTTCTGGTTGCCTGTCACGCGATGTGTAGTTGGGTCTAGGCGTAAACCATTCACTTCAATTGGGTCGTCAGTCATTTGTGGTGCTCTACGGCGCAATACCGCTTTAATACGAGCATTCAGTTCGCGCGGGCTAAAGGGTTTGGTTACATAGTCATCCGCGCCTACTTCTAAGCCTCGCACTTTGTCATATTCATCGCCACGAGCAGTTAGCATAATAATAGGAATAGACTTTGTGAGTGAATCAGATTTTAATTTACGGGCAAACTCCAAGCCATTCATGCCAGGTAACATCCAATCTAATAAAATGAGATCAGGAATAGTTTCACGCATTAAGTCCATTGCAATTTCTACACTTAAGGCGCGCATAGCATTGTGGCCAGCTTGTGTGATATTTAGCGCAAGTAGCTCTTGTATTGCAGGTTCATCTTCAACAACTAGAATATTAGCGGGCATATTTTTTCCTAATAGAACTGGTCTCTTAAGCTTTAAAAAAATTTCAAAGTTGAGACTAGACATATTTTTGTAAGGTGCTATTTATGTAACTTACTTTTTTGTTAGCGGACTTAGTTTATGACCTTAATATGACATATTAATGACAGAGGCTAAAGCAGTTAAGAAGTAAATTGCCATTTGTTACGTTTTGTTACACTATATTAAATGAGTGTAAAAAAATTAATTAATATTTACTTGAGGAATCTGTATGGCAAGCTTTTTATCTAAAGAAAATACTATCGCAAATGCAAGTTTTAATCGCTGGTTAGTGCCGCCGGCCGCACTTGCGGTACATTTGTCTATTGGTATGGCTTATGGTTTCAGCGTTTTTTGGAAGCCTTTAGGTAATGCTTTGATGGGTGCAGATGGTAAGCCACTAGCCACCTGTTCAGCTGGCGCGAGCAATTTAGCAGAGAAGTTATCTGGCACAGCGAAAGCCTTATTTGCCACCGATTGTAATTGGACCCAATTTGATTTGGGTTGGATGTTTACCCTGTTTTTTGTGTTGCTGGGTTGTTCTGCTGCAGTCTGGGGCGGTTGGCTAGAACGCGAAGGGCCACGCAAAGCGGGTTTTGTGTCTATGTTGTTATGGTGTGGTGGCTTACTCATTTCGGCTTATGGCGTGTATGCGCACCAGTTATGGTTAATGTGGTTAGGGAGTGGCGTTATTGGCGGTATTGGTTTGGGTTTAGGCTACATTTCACCTGTTTCCACCTTGATTAAGTGGTTTCCCGATCGTCGCGGCATGGCGACAGGTATGGCGATTATGGGTTTTGGCGGTGGCGCGATGATAGGCTCGCCACTTGCCACTAAATTGATGGGTTATTTTGCGACACAGCCTGTGGCTGAGGTTCCAGGCAGCGTAGGCGTCTGGCAAACTTTTGTGGTACTGGCTGCAATTTATTTTGTGTTTATGCTGTGGGGTTCTTTAAGTTACCGAGTTCCACCTACCGGTTGGAAGCCTGCCAATTGGACGCCACCAGCCACGCAAAATAATGCAATGATTTCATCTAAGCATGTGCATCTTAAGAACGCCCATAAAACACCACAGTTTTGGTTACTTTGGTTGGTATTGTGTATGAATGTATCGGCCGGCATAGGCATTATTGGTGCTGCTGCACCAATGTTGCAAGAAACCTTTGGCGGTGCGCTGATTGGGCAAGCTGGTATTGGCTTTGCTGATATTAAGCAAGATGAAGCATTGACAAAAACAGTGGCTGCAGTAGGTGCAGGTTTCGTTGGGCTGATCTCATTATTTAATATTTTTGGCCGATTTGCATGGGCAACCTCATCTGACAAATTAGGCCGTAAACGCACTTATTATATTTTCTTTGTTTTGGGTGCAATCATGTATTGCGCAGCCACCTATGCCGCTGGCTTAAAATCATTAGCCTTATTTGTAGGTAGTTTTTGTGTCATTGCCTCTATGTATGGCGGCGGTTTCGCAACAATTCCGGCTTATTTGGCTGATATGTTCGGTACCCAATTCGTCGGCGCTATTCATGGACGTTTGCTAACCGCATGGTCTACAGCCGGTATTTTAGGGCCAGTCGTAGTCAATTATCTGCACGATACGCGACTAGAAGCTAAAGTGCCGTATGATCAAATTTATGCGCCCATTTTTCTAGTGCTGGCAGGATTGTTAGTGCTTGGTTTTATTGCAAATCTTCTTGATAAGCCGGTCGCAGAGAAGTTTTATATGACAGATGCTGAGCTTGAGGCGGAACGTAAGTTAGCGCATGAGAAAATAGCCGTAGCCAATAGTGCTATTAGCGCTGGCAATGCTAACTTATTGCCAGCTTCTAAGCCCGTACTAGTGGGGCTTGCTTGGGCATTGGTACTTATTCCAATTAGTTATGGCATTTGGAGCACCGTGCAAAAAGCCTGGGGATTATTTGCATAAACTATTTTTACTAAATCATGCGTGCGTTATGCGGTAAAATACATCTTTTATGTAATTTGCAATAGCGACTGAGGATGTAACGTGAGAGAAATAGAAAAGAATTTAGACGGCAAGGGCATGCAAATTGGTGTCGTACTTTCAAGATTTAATAGTGATATTGGTGATGGCCTATTGAGTGCCTGTAAAAGTGAATTGCTAAAATTGGGCGTAGCTACTGATGACATCACTATCGTTACAGTGCCTGGCGCGCTAGAAACACCTTTAATATTGCAACACATGGCCTTGAGTGAAAAGTTTGACGCACTCATTGCCTTGGGCGCAATCATCCGTGGTGAAACCTACCATTTTGAGGTGGTTTCGAATGAGTCAGCACGTGGAATTTCAGAGGTGCAATTTAATACTGGCGTGCCAGTAGCGAACGCTGTGTTGACTACGGAAGACGATGATCAAGCACTTGCTCGTATGTACATTAAAGGCGCGGAAGCGGCGCAAGTCGCGGTAGAAATGGCTAATTTGGTAAGAGCTTTATGATAGACACGACGCAGTCTGATGCTGAAAACACTAAAGCTTCTGATGACGATACTAAGGGCCTTACTAGTTTACTTTCTGATGATGTTCAGAAAGATAAGGTAATTAATTTAAGTCAGAGTCCGGCCAAAAAAATGCCAGGCAAAAAAGACTTTGCTAAACGTAATGGTGGCCAAAATCGAAGGAAATCTCGTGAACTTGCGGTAAAAGCAGTGTATCGCGGCATGTTGAATCAGTCCGAATTAGGCCCTATTCTGCGTGACATGACAGAAGATCCTGAATACAGTAAAGCCGATGAGGCCTATTTTAAACATTTGCTTGAGGCGGTAACGACTCGTGCGGAAGAGCTAGATACTAAATTAGCCCATTTTATTGATCGAAAAATTGCGGAGTTAAGCCCAGTAGAACATGCGATTTTACGCATTTCAGGCTGTGAATTGATGTTTGATCTGAGCATCCCGTACCGTGTTGTAATCAACGAGGGTGTTGAGCTTGCTAAGTTGTATGGCGGTACTGATGGTCATAAATATATCAATGGTGTATTAGATAAATTAGCCGCTGATGTACGCGCTAACGAAGTTAAAAATATTAGATGTTAGATGTAAGTTAAGCTCAATTCATATTGAGAGTCAGCATTGCAATGGTGGTGAAATTTTGGTGTTAACTTAAGCTTTGGCAAAGTTCAGCTTGAGTTAACTCTAAAAAGTTTCGTTAGGTCCACTTGCTGACTCGTTTTAGATCGGTTGTTCAGTCTCACATAAGCGCTCACAACTGATTAAAATTTGTTCTAAATCCCTTGTAACTGCATAGACTTACAACCATGTTGATCGCATACTAAATAGCTACCTTGCTCGTACCAGTCGCCTAATACCCAGCGTGTAATATGGTGGCCATCAAGTTGAATATGGTGCTCATTCGGCCTATGTGTATGGCCATGAATGAATAGGGCAGGATAGTCATATTGCAATAATAAAGCTTCAACTGCCTGCAGGTTAACATCCATAATGGCCATGGTTTTTTGTGACTTCTCATGCTCGCTACGCAACCTAATGGTCTCTATTTGCTGTTTTCTTGATTGTAATTCTTGGTTTAAGAACTCAGCTTGCCACTCTGCACTTCTCACTTGTAGGCGAAAGTTCTGGTAGGCAATATCATCGGTGCAAAGTGCATCACCATGGCTTAATAATATTTTTTTACCATACAGATTAATCAATGTAGGATCTGGCAATAAAGTAACTTGTGCCGCAGTACAGAATTTTTCAGCGATTAAAAAATCCCTATTACCATGCATTAAAAATATTTTAACGCCACTATCAGCTAAGTCATGGAAGGCTGCAATGATTGCTTGGTTGTGTGCATCATCAAGGTCGTCATCGCCAGCCCAGTACTCGAAAAGATCTCCTAAAATATAGAGTGCAGAAGCACTGCTTGCCTTATTTTTAAGGAAGTCTAGAAAAGCGCTGGTGATGTGTGGTCGACTCACGCACAAATGCAAGTCAGAAATAAAGAATGTATGGTCTGATGGGTCAGGGCTAACTAGGCTAGACGCTGAATTATCCCTGACTTTTTTCATAGGAAACAGAATGTATTCAACAGAGCAGTTAAATTAATCTGTAATGTAATACGTAATTAAGCGCGAGTTGCAGACTCAATAACAACATTGTCTACAGGCACATCTTGGTGTCCCTTGCTGTTACCAGTAGCGACTTGTCTGATTTTATCAACTACATCCATGCCAGCTACAACTTTACCAAAAACGCAGTATCCCCAGCCACTGCTTGTTGGTGCAGAGTGGTTCAAGAAATCATTATCACCAGCATTAATGAAAAACTGGCTGCTAGCAGAGTGCGGTGCTGAGGTACGCGCCATTGCAATCGTATATTTGTCGTTTTTCAGGCCGTTATCAGCTTCATTTTTAATTTCAGCCATAGATTCTTTTTGCTTCATAGTGGTATCAAAGCCACCACCTTGAATCATAAAGCCATCAATCACGCGGTGAAAAATAGTACCGTTATAAAAGCCGTTGTCTACATATTGTAAGAAGTTCGCGGTAGTAATCGGTGCTTTTTCAGCGTCAAGTTCTAAAGTAATCTCGCCAAAGTTTGTAAGTAGTTTAACCACAAAATATCCTTAATAAATAGTAAAAATGAAATTTGATAAAAGCGAGTATGTTAAAGCAAGTCGCCTAAGCTAGCTAATAAATTACATAGCCTTAGTTAGTAATTTAACCTGCATAATTTTAATCGGTGATTTTGGTACGTCACTATACGGGCCGGCGTTGCCAGTCGGGGTTGCGGCAATCTCACGCACCACATCCATGCCCTTAAGGACGCGTCCAAATACGCAGTAGCCAATTAATTCTGGACTCGGACTTTGGTAGTTGAGAAATTGGTTGTTCTCAAGATTGATGAAAAACTGTGCCGTAGCCGAATCAGGATCCCCTGTTCTTGCCATCGCTAGCGTCCCTATTTCATTTAATAAGCCGTTACCCGCTTCGTTGATGATAGGCGCGCGCGTCTGTTTTTCTGACATGTCTGCCGTGAACCCACCGCCCTGTATCATAAACCGACTGATAACTCGGTGAAATATAGTGTCTTTGTAGAATCCTGAATTAACGTATTGCAAGAAATTTGCCACAGTTTTTGGTGCTTCTTCTGGATAAAGCTCTACGATAAATTCGCCACGATTAGTTTCAATAGAAATTTGTGGATTTGCTGCAAACGCAGTATTGCTAATAAGTGCAGATGCACTTATCAGAGAAATCGTTAAGAAAGTATAAAATTTATGCATGGTATTCCTTTGAGCAGTTAACCTAGTAATTATAGCTAAATTAGTCTGCTTTGGCTTTGTTCTGATTGATGACGCACAACTAAATCCAGTCTATGTCTAGACAGAGCCCTGGTTTTTGAGCGTAATTTTGCGTTAATTGGATCTATCACAGAGATTTTGATGTTGGAGATGCCTACGTTAACTTTAAGCTGGCCTGTGTGGGCTGGCAATGGAAATATACTGACTGACAATATGCCGACAAGTTAAAATGGACCTAGGCTAGCAAAATGACTTCTCAATAAAGCTGTAAGATTATTCATTGTAATATACTTTTTGACCATTTTGCTGAAGCGCAATTGTATCAATAGCCTTGCTAACATCGAATAGCTCATTTAGCATTAATCCACTTTATTTCGCAATAACTCCCCAACTACAAGTCTATTTAGGTAACATTTAGTCTGTACCTTTTATTAAACATCCAATACTTATCAGATTATGTTGAAAATTTACAATACCTTAGCGCGAGAAAAACAAGTATTTACGCCAATTGTGGCCGGCAAAGTAGGTCTTTATGTCTGCGGTATGACGGTCTATGATTTCTGTCATTTAGGCCATGCGCGTGTGATGGTGGTATTTGATACTGTGAGCCGATGGCTACGTACATCAGGCTATGAAGTGACTTATGTACGTAATATTACTGATATTGATGACAAAATCATTAAGCGCGCTAATGAAAATGGCGAAACAATCACTCAATTAACTCAGCGTTTCATTGATGCGATGGATGAAGATTCGGCTAAGTTAGGCGTAATACGTCCGACCATAGAGCCAAAAGCTACTGAATTTGTGGATGGCATGATCAGTATGATTTCGGCTTTAATTGACAAAGGTTTTGCTTATATTGCGGATAACGGCGATGTATTTTATTCTGTCAATAACTTTGCGGGTTATGGAAAGTTATCAGGTAAATCGTTGGAAGATTTGCGTGCTGGCGAACGTGTAGAAGTAGATACGCACAAAAAAGATCCTATGGATTTTGTGTTGTGGAAGTCGGTAAAACCCAATGAACCAAGCTGGGATTCTCCGTTTGGCGGACCTAATGGCGGTAAGGGTCGCCCAGGTTGGCACATTGAATGTTCGGCTATGAGCTCTCAGCTACTCGGAAAGAATTTTGATATTCACGGTGGCGGGCAAGATTTGCAATTTCCACATCATGAAAATGAAATTGCGCAAAGCGAAGCTGCTCACAGCGAAGCCGTAAGGGGTGAAGCTACACATAGCCATGATGGCCAGCCTTGCCAAATGGTGAATTACTGGATGCATAATGGCTTTGTGCGTGTCGATGACGAAAAGATGTCTAAATCGTTAGGCAACTTTTTTACCATTAGAACCGTGCTAGAGCAGTACGATGCCGAGGTCGTAAGATTTTTTATTCTACGCGCGCATTATCGTAGTCCGTTGAATTATTCAGACCAACATTTAGATGATGCTAAAGCTGCGCTTAATCGTTTGTATACCGCTTTGCGTGGCCTCTCAGTTGAGGCGGTAGCAATCGATTGGCAACAAAGCCAAGCGGCAAGTTTTAAAGTGGCGATGGATGATGACTTTAATACGCCGGAAGCACTTGCCGTTTTATTCGACTTAGCCAATGAAGTGAATAAAACAAAATCGCTAGCCAGCGCGGCATTACTTAAAGCTTTGGCTGGCTTGATTGGCTTGCTGCAGCGCGACCCAGATGAATATCTTCAAGGGCAAGCTAATTCAAGCATTAGCGCAGATCAAGCTCTTAATGTAGACCAATTGATTATTCAGCGTAACGATGCGAAGCAAAGCAAAAATTTTGCCGAGGCAGACCGTATTCGCAAACTATTGGCTGAAGCCGGTATTATTTTGGAAGATTCGCCACTAGGCACTACTTGGCGCCGCGCTTAAGGTTTCCATCAAAAAAACCAAATCAAAAAAACTAAACCAAATTAAACAAGGATTATTCGCATGCCCGTTAATTTAACCGCACCAGCTGCTAATACACTTCTGCCCGTCAGCGGAGTTAAGCTCGGTTTTGCTGAGGCAAATATCCGCAAACCTGATCGTAAAGATGTGCTTGTTATCACGCTGGCAGAAGGTAGCCATGTGGCAGGTGTGTTTACTCTAAATCAATTTTGCGCCGCACCAGTGTTGCTTTGTAAAACACATTTAGCTAGTGATAAACCTATCAGCGCATTACTAGTGAATACTGGTTGTGCCAATGCGGGTACTGGTGAAGATGGTCTGCGACGTGCACACTTAACTTGTGCAGCTTTGGGCGAATTGCTTAATATTGAAGCCAGCCAAGTGTTGCCATTTTCTACCGGTGTGATATTAGAGCCTTTACCTGAAGATAAAGTGATTGCAGGCTTGCCAGCCGCCATTGTTAACTTAAAAGAAGATAATTGGTTGAATGCTGCAGAATCGATTATGACCACCGATATTGTCGCTAAAGGCACCTCGCGACAGCTGCAATTAAGCGGAAAAACTGTCACCATTACTGGTATCAGTAAAGGTTCTGGCATGATTCACCCAAACATGGCGACCATGCTCGGTTATATTGCTACCGACGCTAACATCACAAAAGCCGCACTAGAAAGTATTATTCATTACGTGGTAAATAAATCATTTAATTGCATTACGGTGGATGGCGATACCTCGACCAACGACAGCTTGATTCTGATGGCAACTAAGCTGGCGGGTAATGCTGAAATATCAGAAGCAAGCACTGATTTTGTAATATTACGCGACGCCATGACGGATGTGGCCGTAGAATTAGCACAAGCGATTGTGCGGGATGGCGAAGGCGCAACGAAGTTTATGACGGTACGCATAGAAGGCGGCCGCGATGAAGCTGAGTGCCGAAAAGTAGCTTATGCAATCGCACATTCACCGCTGATTAAAACTGCTTTTTTTGCTTCAGATCCTAACTTAGGCCGTATTTTAGCGGCGATTGGTTATGCTGGTGTTGATCAGTTAGATGTGAATGCACTGAAGCTATATTTAGGCGATGTATTAGTCGCTGAAAATGGTGGTAGAGCTCCAGCATATCTAGAAGAGCAGGGTTCTGCAGTGATGAAAGAGCCTGAAATTTTAGTTCGCGTGGACTTGGCCAGAGGCAATGCAAGTTGCACTGTTTGGACTTGCGACTTTTCTTACGATTACGTCAAAATTAATGCAGATTATAGATCCTGATTCAGCAGTTAATTTACCTGTAATCAAGGTAACGCACGCAGCCGTAGGCGTGATTCAGCGGGATGACGGATTCGTATTGCTGGGTGAACGGCCAATAGGTAAGCCTTGGGCTGGTTACTGGGAGTTTCCTGGCGGCAAGATAGAAGAGAACGAAACGCCCGAGTGCGCGCTAAATCGAGAGTTGCAAGAAGAGCTAGGTATTCGCGTAATATCATCCTACCGCTGGCTTACGCGATCTTTTGATTATGCCGCTAAGTATGATGCGACTGGTAAGCTGGAATCGATAGCTAAAACCATTAAACTGCATTTTTTCATTGTCACTGAATGGGATGGCGAGCCCTCTGGCTTAGAAAATCAAGCTATTAG
>CAIYLB010000181.1 GCA_903926935.1 uncultured Pseudomonadota bacterium | reverse complement strand
CTTAAAGATTGCCTGCAAGCGCTGCTTACCCATACCAAAGTTGAAACCACTGCAGCACTTGGTGTTGGCGTAGATTGGGTTGAAGCCATTGCCTTTGCTTGGCTAGCCAAACAATGTTTGCAACAAAAACCGGCTAATTTACCTCAAGTCACTGGCGCAAAAAGTACTCGCATATTGGGTGCTATCTACCAACGTTAATTTATCCGCGCATATGTATAAAGATGTAGCTTAAGTGCAATCACATTGAGGCTTCCTTCACGTATAATTAGTTCTAAAATTTACAATTAACCCCTAACACTAACTGTTAAGACCTAAATGATGAATAAACCAACTAAAGCCACCATTACTTTTGATAATGGCGCAGCACCTATTGAATTGCCAATACTTTCTGGCAGTCTTGGCACTGACGTGATTGATATACGAAGCCTAGGCAAACATGGCGTATTCACTTACGACCCGGGGTTTATGTCAACTGCGGCTTGCGACTCTAACATCACCTTTATTGATGGCGAAAAAGGCCTGCTTTACTACCGCGGCTACCCCATTGAGCAATTGGCAGAACATTGTAACTTCATGGAAGTGTCCTATCTGTTGCTGCATGGTGAACTACCCGATGCTAAGGAAAAACAGCAGTTTACCGAAACTATTAGCGGCAGCACCATGCTGCATGACCAACTCAGCAATATTTTTAGAGGCTTTAGGCGCGATGCTCATCCGATGGCGGTAATGGTCGGTGTTGTTGGTTCGCTATCTGCCTTCTATTTCGATGCCATGGATATTCGTGATGCTAAACATCGTGAAATATCTGCGCATCGCTTGTTAGCAAAAGTGCCGACGATTGCGGCTTGGAGCTATAAATACAATCTGGGGCAGCCTTTTATGTACCCACAGAACAATCTGAATTATGCAGAAAATTTCATGCACATGATGTTTGCTACACCTTGTGAAACCTATGTACCCAACCCTGTGTTGGCAAAAGCGTTTGAACGCATATTAATTTTACATGCAGACCATGAACAAAACGCATCAACCAGCACGGTCAGACTGGTCGGCTCAAGCGGTGCAAACCCTTTTGCTTGTATTTCAGCCGGCATTGCTTCACTTTGGGGTCCAGCTCACGGTGGCGCCAATGAAGCAACGCTGAAAATGTTAGAGGAAATTGGTGATATTTCTCGTATTGGTGAATTTATTAAGCGTGCTAAAGATAAAACTGATACCTTCCGCTTGATGGGCTTTGGTCACCGCGTATATCGAAATATGGACCCACGCGCAAAAATCATGCGAACCACTTGCCATGAGGTCTTAGATGAACTTGGCCTACATGACGACCCCATGTTCAAGCTAGCAATGGAACTTGAAAAAATCGCCTTGGAAGATGAATATTTTGTGTCACGCAAACTTTACCCTAATGTTGATTTTTACAGCGGCATCGTCATGCGTGCGATGGGTATTCCTAACTCAATGTTTACCGCTATTTTTGCACTTGCAAGAACTGCTGGTTGGGTTGCGCAATGGTCTGAAATGATTTCTGACGAAGAACATAAAATTGGGCGTCCTCGCCAACTGTATACGGGGAATGTACGAAGAGATTATGTGCCTATGGATGAAAGATAAGTTTATGCAGCTTGCCTGATAAAGCTAAACTATTAGAAAAAATATCCTCAGCTACAGATTTAAAGTAAAAAAAGCCAAGTCATTGACTTGGCTTTTTTTAATAAACTAGCTACTTCACTAAACCGAGAATGAAGATCCACAACCACATGTTGTCGTTGCTTGCGGATTACGGATTACAAATTGCGATCCTTGCAAACTGTCTTGGTAATCGATCTCTGCACCCATCAAATACTGCAAGCTCATTGGATCGATCAACAAAGTAACAGTATCTTTTTGAACTTGTGTATCGTCTTCATTCACTTCTTCTTCAAAAGTGAAACCATATTGAAAACCTGAACATCCTCCACCGCTCACAAATACGCGTAGCTTAAGATCTGGCGAACCTTCTTCCTCGATCAATTCTTTCACTTTTTTTGCCGCATTATCGGTAAACACAAGTGGCGCTGGCATTTCACCTAAATCTAAATTTTGTACATCAGTTACTGTATTCATTACGTACTCCTAAATTTCTTAATCGAATCATTGTGCTACTGTGTGGTAGCAAGGTCAATCAATATTTAAAAACAATCCTAATTCGCACTTGCATCCTGCACTTGCGCACTCTCACCTAAATACACTAACTTGCCTTCAATTACTGCCCCTGTGTGCATTTCTAAAGATTTATAGTAAACATCACCGGCAATATGCGCTTTGGCCTGCAGCTCTATAAATTGATTGGCTTTAACGGTGCCAATTATTTTGCCATTAATAACTATCTGAGAAGCAGTCACATCACCTTCGATGCGTCCGTCCTCGCTAAGTATAAGTGTACTAGGATTAGCATTTGGTTCAGTTATGTTACCGCGTATCGTACCATCTACTCGTAAACCACCCGAGAAATGAACATCGCCTTCAATACGAGTATCCGCTCCGATAAGCGTTGCAATGGCATTTTGAATGCGATTACTTTTTTTAAAAAACATATCAATTCCTATCTAAATTCAATGTGAATTAAGTCATTTACCTTTTCGGCAATTTCTTAGCATCCAACATATTTTTATAAAACAACAAGTCTTCTTTAAGATGTATATTTTCGTCATGCACCAGATTTAGCTCTTTTTCTAGATTACTTAGTGCCGCCTGCTCAATTTGAAATTGTCGCTCACTTTGTATTAGCTTGGTCTGCAAACCTTGATTATCGAAGACTGATTGCTTTAACTTTTCCCCGAGATCCTGCCCACCGGCTGCATATTGCCAGTAGGCAATTAAATAGCCGCCAAGCACAAATACTAGCGAAACAGACCATTGAAAATACCATGGACGCCTTGAGCGAACGGCCACTTGCTTAGCGGTTAGGCCAAAATGTCGCCTGATTCTTCTTCTAACTGGTTTCATTAATTTTATTCAGTACAGGCTTATGGTAAAAGAGGCACCACTTCTAAACCTCTAGTCTCAGGCAAACCAAACATAATATTCATATTTTGCACTGCCTGGCCAGCCGCACCCTTCACTAAATTATCTATCACAGACAATATGACCACAACATTACTACCTTGTGGCTGATGAACAGCAATTCGACAAATATTAGAACCACGCACAGAACGGGTTTCTGGGTGCGCTCCTTTTGGCAATACATCTACGAAACGCTCGTTGGCATAACGCGCCTCAAACAAAGACTGCAAGTCAGTTTCTTTAGTTAATTTTGCATATAAAGTAGCGTGAATGCCACGAATTAAAGGCGTTAGATGTGGCACAAAGGTAAAACCAACTTCAGTATTTGCCATATTGGTCAAACCTTGGCTGATTTCGGGTAAATGTCTATGCCCAGCCACGCCATAGGCTTTAAAGTTATCTGCAGATTCAGCAAATAAACTATGCACTTCTGCTTTGCGGCCAGCGCCACTAACGCCAGACTTAGTGTCAGCAATCAAATAGCTAGTATCTACTACGCCCCCTTCTAGCAAGGGCATAAAACCAAGTTGCACAGCCGTTGGATAACACCCAGGGTTGGCTACTAAACGTGCAGTCTTAATGGCTTCACGGTTTAATTCAGGTAAACCATACACCGCACTAGCGACCAAATCTGGGCAGGCATGGGTCATGGCGT
>CAIYLB010000180.1 GCA_903926935.1 uncultured Pseudomonadota bacterium | reverse complement strand
GCCTTCTGGTAAACCGCAGGCTCTGCCCACCATTTTTTGCGCTAAGGTATAACCTTTGCCTGAATCTTTAGGTGCAATCGCAGTAATAAATAATTCTGTAGGAGGTAAACCTAAAGTTTGACGCGCATTAGTGGTTAAGCCACGGCCAATAATCAATGAAATTCGGCCACCTGCGCGCACCTCATCTGGCAAGGTGATGGGCGCTAAATCAAAACTAGCAATAACTTCGCCTTTTTCATTCAATACTTTGCCTGCGTAAGGCTGGATAGTGATGACATCGCCAGTTTGCATTTTTGAAACATCGCATTGAATTGGTAAAGCGCCAGAATCTTCAGCAGTATTGAAGAAAATAGGCGCGATTTTGGTGCCTAAAATCACACCGCCGGTGCGTTTATTGGGAATGTTAGGAATATCATTGCCCATAAACCATTGCAATGAGTTGATGGCAGACTTACGTGATGATCCAGTACCGACCACATCGCCAACGTAAGCGAGTGCTAAGCCTTTTTGCTTCAAAGTGTCGATTAAAGCTAAGCCTTCTGGCATCTTATTAATCAACATAGCTTTGGCATGCAAAGGAATATCCGGGCGACTCCAAGCGTCTTGCGCAGGGCTTAAATCATCGGTATTAGTTTCACCATCGACTTTAAATACCACCATTTTTATTTCTTCAGCCAACTTAGGCGCGCTGGTAAACCATTCTGCATTTGCCCATGATTCGATTAGCTTTTTGGCATGCACATTGCCAGCTTTCATTTTTTCAGCCACATCGTGAAACGCATCAAACATCAAGATTGTATTTGACAAAGTTGCAACCACTTTATCGGCCATAGGCGTGTCTAACAACCCAACTAACGCTTGGACGTTGTAACCGCCTAGCATTGTCCCCAATAAACATACAGCATGATCTGGATCAATGACTGGTGAGGTAGCTTTACCGTGGGCAATGTCAGACAAAAATGCTGCTTTAACATAGGCCGATTGATCCACACCTGCTGGCGTGCGATTGGTGATTAAATCAAGTAATGCTTCAGCTTCTCCAGTTGGTGGATTTTTCAGAAGCTCTACAACCTGAGCCACTTGCTCAGCTGAAAGCGGTAATGGCGGAAGATTAACTGCATTGCGATCTGCAACGTGCTGGCGATAGGCTTTTAACATGGTGATAGCGTCTTTAAAGTTTAATTAAAATGGTTAATGTCAATTATACAACCAGCACAAAACACTTAAAACCCATTAGTGGTGGCAATAGGCACAGGTAAATTTTGCGTTAGTGTTAGTTTTATTACTGATTATTCTTGTTTATATATAAATCATTAGCAAATGTCGTGCCACAACTTTTGCTACTAGCTGAGGCTTCCATTCTATCTAATACTTCTTTTTGGTAGCCTTTGCCGTGTTTTAACTCTAAATATGCACACACTTCAAACACATCTGCATAGCCATTTTTATCAGTATCCATTGCAAGCACATTATCTTCTAACGACGGGCCTATGTAGGCACCAGATTTGTCCGTTAAGTAGCTTAAAACATTTTCGGCATGGGCGACTGAAACAACATTAAGGCTGGCCAATATAGTGATTAGCACTAGCGTTTTATGTACTCTATTTTCATTCATTTAAGTCATATCCTAAATATTTTTATCAGAGTGATTTTAAATCAAATAGGTTATGGCGAACTATTATTAGCGATACACTTTACAGCAAAGAATGTATTTCAATAGGTTGATGTAGCCGAATCTTTTCTTTCCATTCCGCCGGACCTGTTGTATGCACCGAACTGCCCTTACTATCCACTGCTACCGTCACCGGCATATCTTCCACAGTAAACTCATAAATCGCTTCCATGCCCAAATCGGCAAAGGCTAGTACTTCAGCTTTTTTAATCGCTTTACTCACTAAATAAGCCGCACCGCCTACCGCTGTTAAATATATAGACTGATGTTTTGCAATCGAATCTATCGTTTCATCACCGCGTTCAGCTTTACCTACCATGCCTAATAAGCCAGTTTTACTTAACATCATTTCTGTAAAACCATCCATGCGCGTTGCCGTGGTTGGACCCGCCGGGCCTACCGCTTCATCGCGCACTGGATCTACTGGCCCAACGTAATAAATAAAACGATTGGTGAAGTCTACCGGTAATTTTTCACCTGCGGCTAGCATGGTAGCAATGCGCTTATGTGCAGCATCACGACCAGTGAGCAATTTTCCGCTTAATAATAAAGTTTGCCCAGGTTGCCATGTTTGAATATCAGCTTTGCTAATGGTATCTAGATTCACGCGTAAAGACGCATCGCTAGGTGCCCAGTTAACTTTTGGCCAATTATTCAAATTAGGGGCCTCTAGCACCGCAGCGCCGCTACCATCTAATTCAAAATGCACATGCCTAGTAGCAGCGCAGTTAGGAATAATCGCTACCGGCAATGAAGCGGCATGGGTAGGATAATCTAAAATCTTCACATCTAGTACCGTCGCCAATCCACCTAAACCTTGCGCGCCTATACCTAAATTGTTCACTTTTTCAAAAATCTCTAAGCGCAACTCTTCAACTTTATTACTTGCGCCTCTGGCTTTAAGCTCATGAATATCAATCGGCGCCATCAGTGATTCTTTAGCCAGCAACATCGCTTTCTCGGCGCTACCGCCTATGCCAATTCCTAACATACCCGGTGGACACCAGCCTGCACCCATTTTCGGCACGACCTCTAATATCCAATCGACAATGCTGTCATTTGGATTCAGCATGGCAAGCTTGGCTTTATTCTCAGAACCACCGCCTTTTGCGGCGATACTGACCTCAACTTTATTACCTGACACTAGCTCCACATGCGTAATGGCAGGCGTATTGTCTTTAGTATTGGCGCGCTTACCAGCAGGATCAGAAACAATAGAAGCACGCAATTTATTCTCTGGCAACATATAGGCGCGGCGCACGCCTTCGTTGACCATTTGCTCTAAAGTCAGGCCACTTTCAAAACGAACATCCATGCCCACTTTGACGAAGGCCACGACAATGCCGGTATCTTG
>CAIYLB010000179.1 GCA_903926935.1 uncultured Pseudomonadota bacterium | reverse complement strand
GCGTGTTTGACCAGATTCATTTAAAAGCTGTGAATGTTGGTACGGCGTTTACAGTGACTTCAGTAGATACTAATCGACCAGTAGGTTTAAATGCAGATAACAGTGCGACATTATCAAATGTGGTTGGCAACACGGCTGGTTCACTTGGTACGGCGCAAGTAACTACGCTTAACTTGCACGGTGATGTGTTTGCAACGGGTGACAAGTTGGTGCTGAATGTGGCTGGGTTATCGCATAGCTTCTTGCATACGGTTATGGCTGGGGATACCGATAGTTCTATCATTGCTGATTTTGAATCTAAAGTGAATGCAGACGGACCATTAGCTGTTCATGCGACACATATCGATGATGTTTTAACGCTAACGGCAGATGTGATTGGTGTTGCAAACAGCTTCAGTACGGATTTTTTAATTAATCCTAGTATGGCTACTTAAGTGCAAGGGTAACGGTTGCAAATAACCGTCACCAGTTTAATAGTGACCCCGCCAAAAGCGGGGTTTTCTATTTTTTAGCGGCGTAGAAATCACCATGATTATTAATTATTACCATTAACTATTAACAAATACCAATCACCATTCATGAAAAAACTTTTAGAAACACCACAAGAAATCCACAGCATTTTATTGGGCTTTAAACGCGCTTTTTTGCAAGTAGGCGCATTTAGCTTTGTTATCAATGTATTGCTGTTGGTGCCTTCGGTGTATATGTTGCAAGTTTACGACCGCGTATTAGTCAGTCGCAACGAAACCACTTTGCTGATGCTCACTATTATTGTATTGGCCATGTTTGTGCTGATGAGCGTGCTGGAGCTAGTGCGTTCTAGAGTGTTGGTGCGCTTGGGTACCAAGCTGGATTTAATGATGGCAAGTCGCGTGTTCACTGCGGCTTTTGAACGCAATTTACAGCGACAGGGCGGGAGCCCATCTCAGGCTTTAAACGACCTGACCACCATACGCCAGTTTTTATGTGGTGCTGGTATTTTTGCTTTTTTTGATGCACCGTGGACACCCCTATTTATTATCGTTGCCACCATTTTGCATCCTTTAATTGGCCTGTTTTGTTTAGTTGGTGCCATTGTTTTGTTTGTGCTGGCGTATATCAACGAAATGCTCACCAGAAAACCATTGGCTGAAGCCATGACGCATGCATTGGCCGCTGGGCAATATGCCAATAACAATCTGCGTAATGCCGAAGTGATTGAAGCGATGGGCATGCTGGGTAATATTCGTAGCCGTTGGCATGAACGTCAGCAAAATTTTTTGGCTTTACAGGCTTTAGGCAGTGACCGTGCAGGTGCGGTAACCAGTATTTCTAAATTTGTGCGTGTCGCCATGCAATCTTTAATTTTAGGTTTAGGTGCTTGGCTTGCTTTAGACAATGCGGTCACGGCTGGAGCGATGATTGCCGGGTCTATTTTAATGGGGCGCGCTTTGGCACCAGTTGATCAGATGATTGCCGTTTGGAAGCAGTTTATTGCCGCTAGAGTGGCTTATCACCGTTTAAATGAAATGCTGAAAACTTATCCAGAAAAACCTGAAAGTTTAACGTTGCCAGCGCCAATAGGCGATTTGCTGATTGAAAATGTTTCGGCTGCGCCGCCTGGCACCAAGCAAATGGTGCTTAAAAACCTGGCTTTTAAAATCAGCAAAGGCGATGTGGTGGGCATCATGGGACAAAGCGGTGCAGGAAAATCATCTTTAGCCAGATTGTTAGTGGGTGTGTGGCGGCCGCAAGCTGGCCATGTGCGTTTAGATGGGGCCGACGTGGCGAGCTGGGACAAAATTCAACTTGGTCCTTACATTGGTTATTTACCACAAGATGTTGAATTGTTTGCAGGCTCTATTGCAGAAAATATTGCGCGTTTTGGTGATCTTGATAGCGAAGCTATTGTGGAGGCGGCCCAAATGGCTGGCGTACACGAGATGATTTTGCATTTGCCACAAGGCTACGAAACGCCGATTGGGATAGATGGCAATGCGCTTTCTGGCGGACAAAAACAGCGTATTGGTTTGGCTCGCGCCTTGTTTGGCAAGCCTGTACTGGTGGTGCTGGATGAACCAAATTCTAATCTGGACGAGATTGGTGAACAGGCATTGGTGCAGGCAATTACAGCGCTTAAAGCCATAGGCCGCACGGTGGTGGTGATAGGTCATCGCCCAAGTACGTTTGCAGTAATGGATAAGCTTTTGGTTTTACGC
>CAIYLB010000178.1 GCA_903926935.1 uncultured Pseudomonadota bacterium | reverse complement strand
TCGCTTTGATGCGCTTAACGTGGCGGCCAATGGCAATGTCACCGTTGCATGGGTCGATAAGCGTGATTTAATAGCCGCTAAAACTGCTGGTAAACCTTACGATGGCGCCGCTATTTATTACGCACTTTCAACAGATAAAGGTGCAAGCTTTGCGCCTGAACAAAAGCTCGCGGATAATAGCTGCGAATGTTGCCGTATTGCTTTTACCAACAAGCCTGATGGCACAGTCGTTGCGATGTGGCGGCATATGTTTGAAGGTGGCGAGCGCGACCACATGATTGCGGAGATTTCTATGAACGTTAGCCAAGCACCTGTTGTTCAGCGTGCTACATTTGGTCGCTGGAAAGTAGGCGGTTGCCCAAATCATGGAGCCGCATTGGCCACAGGCGGTGAGGGTAAAGATTGGTGGGGTTACCACATGGCTTGGTTTGATGGTGGCAATGATGAGACAGGTAAGGATGCCAGTTTATTTTATGCGCGTATGGATGGCGAAGCTTGGGTTTCATCGCCGGCCAAAAAATTCGGCAATCATAACAAGCAGGCCGGCCATCCTGCGTTGTTAAGTTTAGGTGAGAAAGTTTGGCTGGTATGGCGTGAAACTGAAACTCTCAACAAGCTGACGCAATATACGATAGTGGCGAAGTTTTCCGACGATGGTGGCAGGAGTTGGGGTGAGGCTAAGACTGTTGCAAGTGCTGGTGATAAAGCGGATTATCCGCAATTATTGACTAAAGATAATCAGCCCTTTTTAGTGTGGAACACACTGAAAGAAGGTTTACAGATTATTGCTTTGTAAATATCATGATTTATAAGTTCTTGGTTTTTAGCCGCATTGGTTTTGAAGACTATTTATAAACACCATACTTTTGTGTGGTGGGTAAGTTCCATCCAAATAGCCCATGCGCTGGCGCTACTTAATAACAAGCCGGCAAAGCGCATGCCGTATGGTTCTACTAAATTAGTTTTAAGTTTTAGCCACAGCCACGGCGCAAAAAACAATGAAATGCTAGAACCTATGGCAAATGCGGCCATACTGAGTGCTCCGCCAAGTGGATTGCCGTTAAATGATGAAATAATCAACGCTGAATATAGCAAACCGCAAGGCATTAATGCCCACAGCATGCCTATATAAAGATTGCCGCCTTGAATCAAACTTAGTTTTTTGACATAGCGCCAAATACTACGTCCAGCTTGGTCGACCCAAACAGGCTGGCGAGCATAAACCAATAGCAACATACCCCAAAAAAATACCAGCACATGGAAAAATGTCCAGAGTGGGTGCAGTATTGCGCTGTAGGCGGATAACCAAGCAATGCTTTGGATGGCAAATGTGGCGATAGCGCCCATTGCAGCATAACCGCACAAGCGTCCAAGATGAAAGAGTTGAATTGCGTATGGTTTTGGTGATGTCTGTGATATTGAGGTGCAGGCTGCCCCACACATGGCTACGCAATGAGGGCCGCCAGCCAAGCCCATTAGCAGCGCACTATAAATGAGTGCTGTTTGCATGCGACTATACTTACTCTAGGTTTATTTATTAATGCCAGTGGCGGCGTGATTTCTAGCAAGTACCGCTGGTGCTAACGCATTTTTTTCCGCGATAGTGGTAGCTTCTGGATTATTTGCATCTGGAGACGGATCGGCCAGGGTCTTGTTAATATTGATGCCTTTTTGGTAGTAATCTTCATCAATCACTGGGTCGCGATGGCTAACCGCAATATAGACTGTGATTAGACTAGCAACTACCACTGCGGCTGGGCCGCCAAAGGCTAACCAAGCATAACCGTGATGCCACCAGGCTTTGTTTTTATCATCATTCATTGTTTTATTCTCTTGCATCATCATATTCCTTCTTTAAAAATCATCTTTAGTCGCACTACTTTCTATACTAACACCATGTTTCTAGTCTTATTTATTGAGCAATATAAAAAATTGATTTTTCAGAAACATGCTCTGGTTTACCTAATGCATTAATTTGGAACATTATTCTGTGTGAACCGCTTTTAGTGGTGCCATCTAAAATTTGTAGGCTGACAGAAAATGTTCGTGATGACGCAGGATCAACCTTAAACTCTTTTCTCGAAGCGACAGATAATCCTTTTAAGCCAGACACAGAAATACGATAAATTTCGGGTATTTCAGTGGCATTACTTACTTGCAATCGATAAACATTTTCTACAAATCCGCCCGGAATCAATCGCGACATTACACCATTATCGCGCATCACATCGACGGTAAATGATGTACGTAAGCCCAAAGAAGCAACTAAACCAATAGTCAGCGCAAACAATACACCGCTATAAACCAGTACGCGTGGTCGTAATATTTTTTGTACAATTTGATGCTTAGTCCAATGCTGACTTAGGCCATTTTGTGTTGAAAAGCGGATCAGCCCACGCGGATACTCCATTTTATCCATCACGCTATCACATGCATCTATACATAGACCGCAACTGATGCATTCATATTGCAGGCCGTCTCGAATATCAATGCCTACCGGACAAACTTGCACGCAAAAGTTACAATCAATACAGTCGCCCAAGCCTTTTTCCTTGGCATTCACTTTGCGTGAGCGGCCACTGCGAGGTTCCCCACGCTCTTCATCATAGGTTACAATCAAAGTGTCTTTATCAAACATTGCACTTTGAAAGCGTGCATAAGGACACATGTATTTACATACCTGTTCACGCAAAAACCCTGCATTTCCATAGGTGGCAAAGCCGTAAAAGCATATCCAAAAAGTTTCCCAAGGGCCTAAATTAAAATGTTCTATACCTTCAATCAGCCCACGAATTGGCGTGAAGTAACCTAAGAAGGTAAAGCCGGTCCACATAGAAAAACTTATCCACACAGAGTGTTTAAGCAGTTTTTTGAAAACTTTACTGACACCTAACTTTGAATTATCCAGCTTGATACGGGCAGCTCTGTCGCCTTCTATTTTTCCTTCTACCCACAAAAATATTTTGGTGTAGACAGTCTGTGGACATGAAAAGCCACACCAAAGTCGGCCAGCTACTGCGGTAAATAAAAACAGTGCAAGTGCTGCAATAATGAGAATGACCGCGAGGTATATTAAATCTTGCGGGTACAGAATCAATCCGAAAATATAAAACCGATGTGTACTAATATCTAATAACAGCGCTTGTCTATTGCCCCATTCTAGCCAAGGCATGCCGTAAAAAACTAGCTGAGTGATCCATAGTGTAATCCAGCGCCAGTTAGTGAAGTATCCTGAGGTACTACGCGGATATACTTTTTTTTGCGCTTCGTACAGCGACACAAAACCGTCTTGAGAGGTGTCGCTGACAATAGGAATTACTTTCCTTGGCTTTTTTTGACTAGTGGTCACTCTGTGTAACTCATTTCAATATTACTCACTTTGGATAATTTTTTATGTAGTCAGTTTAGTCGTAAGACTTTTGACTATTGGGCACATTAGAAAAACTCCATACATAAGATGCAAGCACATGAATCTGTTCTGGAGTTAAACGTTCGCCTTGTGCTGGCATGATGTTTTCTTTACCTAAGTTAATGCGCTCAATAATCGCCGCTTCACCAAAACCATGTAGCCAGATATTGTCGGTTAAATTAGCTGAACCAATATCTTGATTACCTTTACCATCGGCACCATGACAGGCTGCGCATACGACAAATTTTTCTTTGCCCAATGCTGCACGTGCTGCATCGTGTGGGCTGTTAGATAAGCTTAATACATAATTAGCCACGTTTTTAACGTCATCTTGATCACCAACTGCGGCTTGCATAGGCGGCATCATGCCATGTCTGCCTAATGTAATGGTTTCTTTGATTTTTTCAGGGCTTCCACCATGTAACCAATCATGATCAGTCAGATTTGGAAAGCCTTTGCTACCATGTGCATCAGAGCCGTGGCATTGCGCACAATTGTTCATGAACAAACGCTCACCTATGGCCATTGCCTTTGCATCATGGGCAACATCTTCTGGTTTCATGGCGGTGAATTTGGCATAAATAGGCGCTAAACGCTTATTAGTATCAGCCACTTCATTTTCATATTGTTTAACTTCAGACCAGCCCAACAAGCCTTTGTTGGTGCCTAAACCAGGGAAAGCAATCAAATAGAAAACACCAAAAATACAGGTTAGAATAAATAGCCACATCCACCATCTAGGTAGTGGATTGTTCATTTCAACAATATCCTCATCGTAAACATGGCCGGTAGTATTGTCGGTGTCGCTCATAGGCTTTACTTTGCTAGTCACCATCAGCAATACTAGGCAGCCTACAATTCCGCCAATTACAATAAACGAGATATAGTAAGACCAAAAGCCACTCGTAAAATCACTCATTCTTCATCTCCTTCAAACGGCAAGTTAGCCGCTTCATCAAAATTATTTTTATTACTTTTAGCCCACGCCCATGCCAAAATGCCGATAAAGCTGATTAAGGCACCAACCGTGGCTATGCTACGTAAATCATTAATATCCAACATAATTCACTCCATTATTTGAGTGTAGTACCCAGTATTTGTAGGTAGGCAATAAGCGCTTCAGATTCAGTTTTACCGTAAACTTCTTCAGCCGAGCTTTTAATTTCTTCGTCTGTATACGGCACGCCAGCGATTCTAAGTGCTTTCATATGGGCTGGAATATGCATCGCATCCACTTTATTTGTGCCTAACCATGGATAGCTAGGCATGATTGATTCAGGAATCAAATCACGCGGATTGTTCAGGTGAATACGGTGCCATTCATCGCTGTATTTTTTGCCTACACGCGCTAAATCTGGACCGGTGCGTTTGCTACCCCACTGAAATGGGTGGTCAAATACTGACTCGCCCGCAACTGAATAATGGCCATAGCGTAGGGTTTCTGCCTTGAACGGACGTATCATTTGTGAATGGCAGTTGTAGCAACCTTCACGCGTGTAAATATCACGGCCTGCCAACTGTAAAGGCGTATACGGCTTTAACCCTTTGATAGGCTCAGTGGTCGATTTTTGAAAAAATAACGGCACGATTTCTACCAAACCACCAAATGAAACCACGCACAGAATTAATATCACCATTAAAAAACTGTTGGTTTCAATGGTTTCGTGCGTGAACCCTTTTTTCTCTGAAGCTTTAACTTTATCTAGACTCATTTAAGTTCTCTTATGCATGAACAGATGTTGATGGTATTTTAGCTAAGGCATGACGACCCATAGAGGCCGTTTTTAATACATTCCAAAGCATAATGCAGGTGCCACTTAGATATAACAGGCCGCCGATTAAACGCAACACGTAGAACGGATGCGTGGCTTTAACCGCCTCTACAAACGTATAAGTTAATGTGCCGTCATCATTCATTGCGCGCCACATTAAACCTTCTGCAACGCCTGAAATCCACATTGCAACGATGTACAAAACAATACCGATAGTCGCTAGCCAAAAGTGTAATTCAATAGCTTTTTTGCTATACATTTGTGTTTGGCTATATAAACGCGGCACTAGGTAATAGATTGAACCCATGGCGATAAATCCGACCCAGCCTAGCGCTCCTGAATGCACGTGGCCAATGGTCCAGTCGGTGTAATGTGATAGCGCATTCACTGTTTTAATCGCCATCATCGGACCTTCAAAGGTACTCATGCCGTAGAAAGATAGCGATACAATCATGAAGCGTAAAATTGGGTCGTCGCGCAATTTGTGCCATGCGCCAGACATGGTCATCATGCCGTTAATCATACCGCCCCAGCTTGGTGCTAGCAAAATAAGCGATAAAACCATCCCTACTGATTGTGTCCAATCAGGTAATGCCGTGTAGTGCAAATGGTGTGAACCTGCCCACATGTATGTGAAAATCAAGCCCCAGAAATGCACAATAGAAAGGCGATATGAATACACTGGACGGCCCGCCTGCTTAGGCACAAAGTAATACATCATGCCCAAAAAGCCAGCCGTTAAGAAAAAGCCAACCACGTTGTGACCATACCACCACTGAATCATGGCATCTTGTACGCCAGCATAAGCCGAATATGACTTCATTAATTCAGCTGGAACTTCCATGCTATTGACTAGGTGCAAAATGGCAATGACGATAATAAAAGCACCGTAGAACCAGTTTGCTACATAGATATGCTTCATTTTTCTGGCAGCTACAGTACCAAAGAATACCGCTGCGTACATAAGCCAGATAATTAGTAACAACACGTCAATCGGCCATTCTAGTTCGGCATATTCTTTCCCTGAGGTATAACCTAAAGGCAGCGAAATAATGGCCGCTAAAATGATGGCTTGATAACCCCAAAATACAATGCGTGATAACAATGGAAAACGTAAGCGGGTTTGGCCGGTACGTTGCACAATGTAAAAAGACGTACCTAATAAAGTACAACCACCGAATGCAAATACGACTAAGTTGGTGTGCAGTGGACGCAGGCGTCCAAAACTAAACCAAGCGGTATCAAAATTTAGCGCCGGGAAGGCTAGTTGTGAGGCAATTATTATGCCCATCATCATGCCTACCACACCCCAAACAACGGCCATTATTGTAAAATTTCTGACAGCATAATCATCGTAAAACGACGATGATAGACTCTCCGACTCTGCTTCCATCAACCCTAAATTGGCTGATGCTATATTGCTAACGCTCATGACTTCTGCCTTTGAAAATTAAAACTAAAAACTAAAACTTACTAAATCCTAAATGACATGCCTACGACTAGCCGTCGACTAAATGCTGGCTTACTGGTCATCTTCCAAAATTCTTCGACCTTCATCTTCAATGTCTTCAAATTGGCCGCGATACACTGCCCACCAAAGTCCACCCAGTACACAAAGTGCCATCAGTACCGAAAGCGGCACGAGTACAAATAAAATGTCCATTACATCGCCTTTTCTTTTGTTGGTGTGCTTGAAAAATCGGTGAGACGTAGCGCATTTGCCACAACAATTAGTGAACTAAGTGCCATGCCTAAACCTGCTAGCCATGCCGATAAAATACCGCTAAAGGCTAGTGGAATGCTGACTAAGTTGTAAACAATCGCCCAGGCAATATTTTGTTTGATAATGCTCATGGTTTTTTTTGCGTGCTGAATAATCGCTGGAATCAGACTAATGTCTCCATTTAGCAGAATGTAATCTGCGTGTGCCAGTGTTAGTGGCACCCCTTTTCCCATTGCGATTGATACGTGTGCGCTGGCTAAAATTGGACCATCATTTAAACCATCACCGACCATCAGTATTTTTCTACCTTGCTCTTTAAGTTCTTGTAAACGTAGTAATTTATCATTCGGACTGCAAGCTGCTTGAAATTGGCTAATGCCAATTTCATTCGCCGTATTCAATACAGTATATGACTGGTCGCCAGACAAAAGTTCGACATTTAAGTGAATTTCTTTTAATTGCTTGATCGCAGCTGCAGCATTTGTTTTTATCGCCTCTTGCAAGCTAAAAGTGGCTAGCCAACCATTGATATCTGCTAGATAAACCTGCTGCTTGAATGCTTCTGTAACTTGAATGTCGCAGAATTTAGCTGAGCCAAATTTAAGGCGTCCGCTGACTAAATTGGTGCTGATTAGATTTGCGTCATTAGCGGTGTTTTTTATTGCGGCACTGATACCCGCTCCTATTTCTTCTTGAACGTCAACTAACTCAACTTTATCCAGCGCTGTGCCAGCATCTTGTGTGGAGATTTGAGCGCTATATTGTTGGTGATTTTTTAATAGGGCGCGAGAAATGGGGTGTTGTGAGTGTTGTGCAATGCTTGCGGCTAACGCCAGCACGCTAGCTTCAGATAAACCATCTTTGTGGCTGATAGCCATTACTTGAATATGATCTTCAGTCAGTGTGCCAGTTTTGTCAAAAATAACCGTATCAACATTGGCTATGCTTTCAATAGCTTGTAAGCGCCTGATTAAAATTCCGCGTTTCACAAAGGCGCTGGCGCTGGATAGCATGGCGGCTGGTGTGGCTAATGATAGCGCACAAGGGCAGGTGACAATTAATACTGCAGCCGCCGTCATCAAGGCGCGTCCGCGATCTATATCCCACAACAAGGCGGCGGCAATGGCGGCGCTTAATATTACAAATAGTAAAAATGGCCGTGCTACGCGGTCAGCTAATTGTGACAACCTAGGCTTTTCAATGGCAGCTTGGTTGATTAAATTCACAATTTTGCCGTATTGGGTTGATTCACCTATGGTTTCCAGCGCCACATGTACGGTTTGGCCAAGGTTATAACTGCCCGCGATTACTTTGTCGTGCAGATTTTTTTGTATGGGAGTAGATTCGCCTGTGAGTAGCGACTCGTCTACGGTAATGCTGTTCATGCTAGCGCTATCTGAGGCAGGATTATCCGAATTAGTACCAAGTAACACCAGTTCACCATCTGCAGGAAAAGCCTCGCCGATATTGACGCGTACAATATCACCTACTTTAAGTTGGCTATTTAATACGCGTGAGAATGATCCATCTATATTTTGTCGTTCAGTGTTTTCGGGAATGCGACTGACTAATAATTCTAAAGAACCTAGCGTTTTGCTGTGTAGTTTTACTTCAATCAAGCGCGCAGACAGTAAAAAGAAAACAAACATAGTCATGGAGTCAAAATAAACGGTATGTCCCCACCAGCTATTTGGCTCAAATGTTGCGGCAGAGCTGACTAAAAATGTGATGGCGATACCCAAAGCCACCGGTAGATCCATGCTGATTTGCCTTAATTTTAAATCGCGAAATGCGTTACTAAAAAAAGTGCTGCTAGAAAATAGTAGAACCGGCAAACTTAAAAGCCACGATGCCCAATTAAGTAAATAACGGATATCGCTAGAAATTTCACCTGCTTTTGTAAAATAACTAGGGCTTGCGTACATCATCACTTGCATCATACAAAAGCCAGCCACCATCCAGCGCCAAAAGGCAGCACGACTTTTAGCAGTTGCGTTAAGCTGATTTTCATTGTGCGAGGCTGGACTTGCGCTGTAACCAAGCACTTGCACAGCGCGGAGTATTTTTGATGGAACAGTGATGGCGGGCGACCATATCACTACTGCGCGCCTTTTAGACATACTGACGCGTGCGCTCAAAACACCTGGTATCGCTTGTAAGCCGCGCTCGATAATCCCTGAGCAGGCCGCGCAGCGTAGGCCATCTAACAGTAGGCTAGATTGTACTAAGGGTTGAGTTGGATCATTACCAACCGGCTGACTAAATGCTTGCCATTGCTCTTGGGTGTCTAAAATAGACCAAGATGGATTGGCAATACCATTTTCAGCAATAGTTTCAGCAGTTAAACGTTGAGTGAGCAAATTTCAATACCTGACGCATAAGGACATAATTTTCTATTTATTTACAATATAAGAACCTAATTTCTGTCAAAAGTTACATTGAAATTACACGGAAATTAAATTTATATTGTGATTAAAAATTTTGTCAGATTTTACGCTTGGTTTGCTTTGAATATTGTTACAAAATGTTTCCGATTCGACGGTAAGCGATTGAAAATAATCAAATGCCCGGTGTTTTTTATGTCACTGGGCATGGAGTTTGCTAAAAGCTGGCAGAAAGACCAATTTGTCCAGAGATACCTGGCATAGCATAACCAGGACGGTAGGCGTAGTTTTGATCAAAAAGGTTCTCAATAGCGAGGAATACTTCACCTTTTTTACCAAGTGTTGGCACTGGGTAAGATGTGCGAACATTCACAACGGTAAATGAGGCAACTTTTTCATTATTTACCACGGAGGTATCTCTATTTAGATTAAGTGCGAATACTTCCGATTGATATTGTGCGTCTACCACAATTTTTACAACGCCAACACTACCATTCAAGCCAGCGGTGAATGCTGTTTTTGGTGTGTAAGGAATACTATCAAGGCTAGGGTTAAGTAATGTTAAGCCACCAAAAGCAGTCCAATCTTGACCAATTTTTTGTTTAATTGACAGTTCTGCACCATTGGTATGGTAGCCGCCTACATTCTGGAATACCGTTTGGTTATGGTAGGGTGCAACCGTATTGGAAGAAAAATCATAAATGTACCTATTTTTTATTTCATCTTGGAACAAGCTGATGTTGACAAAAGTGCTGTCAGTAGGTGTAAGTTTTACGCCAATTTCCTTATGATTTAATTCTTCTGCTGACAAATTTTGCCAAGTAGTTCCTTTAAATAAGAATGGCAATGCTGCTTGGATAGCCGGACCTTCTAACCCCGGGTAGTTAATACCTCGAGAAACATTAGCAAAAATTGTAACCTTCTCAGAAACAACAGATAAGCCAGCGTGAGGTGCTGATTTAGAACTATATTCACTATGACTGTAGAAGCGCACGCCAACAGAGGGCACTAAATTCCATTCCTCACTTAACTTGATTGCTTGGCTTACAGCAAAATAAGGAGAAGTCACGCTAAAATTCGGCATATCAACATTGCCGCCAGTATACGGACCATTTACTTTTCCTGAAATTCGATCAACATCAATTCCCGCTAAAATAGTACCGCCTGTCCAAGCTGAAAGCTGTTCTTTGAGGCGTAAGCCACTCATATCAAAGTCAGACAGAAAAGTACCCCAGCCGACATTAGGCCTATTGTCGTTATACAAATTACCTTCGCCACGATTGCTGTAAATTTTGAAGCTACCGCTCAAATTATCATATTGGTGAGAAATGCTGGCCGTCAGCATTGTTGCTTTAGATTTATATTCTGGTGCAATGGTCGGCGCAGCAATTCTGGCGTCACCTGGATCGCTAGCCTTATTATCAACAACAAGAAAACTTACATCAGCGCGCCAATGCTCATTAAACTGCGCACCTAGACGACCCATTGCATTTTTTAATTCACCATCTGAATTTGGACGATGACCATTTGATTTAGCATAACCTTGCGCCATCATAAAGTCTACCGCGCCCGTGCGGCCGACAATGTTAGCTTGTTCAATGATAGTGCCAAATGAGCCGCCTGATATCCTAGCATCGCCATGAATGCCATCTTCAGTTGCTCGCTTGGTTTCCAGGTTGATTGAAGCGAAGTTATTGCCATTAATTTGTGGTTGCGGACTTTTATAAACGGTAATCGACTGCATGCCGTTTACTGGCAGCAAATCTAATAAGGGGTGACCCCAAACACCCATATAAAAAGGAATATCATCGATATAAGTTTTAATTTCACTGCCTGGACGGCTCACGCCCATGCCGCGTATATATACAGCACCGCCCTGATCGCCACCAAAAGCGCCTACTGGGTTATATCTAGAAATCTGTACACCAGGTGTGCGACGTAAGGCGGATGCTAAATCTGCGGCATTTTGATCACGTAACTGACTATCTGAAACAACGGCAGACGTGCTTGAATAAGCATCTACATCAATCGATTCGATTAGCGGGTTAGCCGTTATCGCAACTTCTGGCGTAACGATATTAATTTCAGCATTGGCATGAGCAGAGAATGCCAAGAATACCGCTAGCGCAACTTTATTATGTTTCATATTTCAAGTCTCTTGATTTTAGTGGTTATGGTGTTCGTGATGGTCCATTTGCATCGGGTCATCCTTAGTGCCGAACAAGCTGAATAGATGTAAGCGATGTGAATCTACATTTTTTTCTGCTGCATTCAGCTTGGCAATTATATTGTTGGCTGTAGGCTTAGGTATGCCAGAATCCGACAGCGTCTTAAGGTCTTTTAGGCCGTCAGCCCCGCACGCCATAATGGCCCATTTACCTTTAATTCGCTGTAGCAACGCGCGTCCTCCTCTTTGGCCTTGCACCCAATCAGCTACGGCATAATCATCAACCACAGCTATCGGCGAAGTCTCGACTTTCATATTCGGTTTGTCGTATATGGTGGAGATTAGTGTTTGAATTTCTTGATGAGAAATCGGCTCCGCAGCTACCGCACAAAAAGAAATGGACGCAAACGGTATTGCTGAGCTTATAAGTAATATCACATGTCTAGATAAAGTGTTTAGGATGTACTGCAAAGCGTTTCCCCTTCTTATAGAATTTATTAGCGAACTATATTAGCAAAGGAAATTAATGTTTGGAATGTGGCAAATTGTCGCATCACAATCAGGCAGCTATTGGTTGAAAGCATTGTTGAGAAACTATTTTATATGCATGACTAACTTGAAAATTACAAACTAAGCCTTATATTAAAAAGGGGATTAATAGGCTTAATTAATAGGACAGGAGTGAAATATGCGTTTTGATAAATTAACAACAAAATTTCAACAAGCACTTAATGACGCACAAAGTTTAGCGGTGGCCAATGACTGCCCGACTATAGAATCTTTACATTTACTAGATGCTCTGCTAAAGCAGGATGACGGCGGAACAAGTTCATTGTTGGCGCATGCCGGCGTACATTTAGCACCGCTCAAAACTGGGCTGACCAGTGCTATTACCAATTTACCAAAAACATCTGATAGTTCAGGCGAAGTCGCTATTTCGCGTGATTTGAATAATCTACTCAATGTGACTGATAAATTGGCACTTAAACGTGGCGATGGCTTTATTGCCAGCGAGATGTTTTTGCTAGCACTGGCTGATGATAAAGGGGCTGCGGGTAAGCTACTGAAAGCACATGGCTTATCTAAAGCCGCTTTAGAGCAGGCTATAAATGCCGTGCGTGGTGGAGAACAAGTCAACGAATCTGATGCCGAATCTAATCGTGAGTCTCTCAAAAAATATACGCTGGATTTAACCGAGCGTGCCAAGCTCGGCAAGCTTGATCCAGTCATTGGTCGCGATGATGAAATTCGCCGTGTGATTCAGATTCTTGGTCGTCGTACCAAGAATAACCCCGTGTTAATTGGCGAGCCTGGCGTAGGTAAAACTGCAATTGTAGAGGGGTTGGCACAACGAATTGTGAATGGCGAGGTGCCAAATTCACTTAAAGGTAAAAAAGTTTTATCTTTAGACATGGCAGCTTTACTGGCCGGGGCTAAATATCGAGGTGATTTTGAGGAGCGTTTGAAGTCAGTGCTGAAAGAGCTCGCCCAAGATGAAGGTCAAACTATCGTATTTATAGATGAAATTCATACCATGGTTGGTGCAGGTAAATCAGAAGGTGCAATGGATGCCGGTAATATGCTGAAGCCAGCCTTGGCACGTGGCGAACTGCATTGTGTAGGCGCTACCACTTTAGATGAATACCGCAAATATATAGAAAAAGATGCAGCGCTAGAGCGCCGCTTTCAAAAGGTGTTGGTGGGCGAGCCCACCGTGGAAGCGACCATTGCGATTTTGCGTGGATTGAAAGAAAAATATGAGCTGCATCATGGGGTCGAGATTACTGATCCAGCAATTGTGGCGGCAGCTGAGTTAAGCCATCGCTATATTACCGATCGATTTTTACCCGATAAAGCGATTGATTTGATTGATGAGGCAGCCTCTCGCATCAAGATGGAAATTGATTCCAAGCCGGAAGTGCTGGATAAGCTAGAGCGTCGATTGATTCAACTAAAAATCGAGCGTGAAGCGGTACGCCGTGAAAAAGATGAAGGCAGTAAAAAACGCTTCGATTTAATTGAAGAAGAAATTATTAAGCTGGATAAAGAATATGCTGACTTAGAGGATGTTTGGAAGGCAGAAAAAGCACAGGTGCAAGGCTCTTCACATATCAAAGAAGCGATTGAAAAAGTTAAATTTGACATGGAAGAAGCTACTCGCAAAGGCGAGTGGCAAAAGGTTTCGGAGTTGCAATACGGAAAACTCCCTGCACTCGAGGCACAATTGAAGCAGGCTTCAAGTAGTGAAGCAAGCTCAACGCAAACCAAAAATAGAATGCTACGCACTGAAGTGGGCGCAGATGAAATTGCTGAAGTGGTTAGCCGTGCAACAGGTATTCCCGTGTCTAAAATGATGCAAGGTGAGCGTGGAAAATTGCTAACAATGGAAACCAAATTGCACGAACGTGTGGTTGGGCAAGACGAGGCCGTGCGCTTGGTATCGGATGCAATTCGCCGTTCGCGTTCTGGTTTAGGTGATCCCGGTCGTCCATATGGCAGCTTTTTGTTTTTAGGTCCAACCGGCGTGGGTAAAACTGAGTTGTGTAAAGCGCTGGCGGGCTTTTTGTTTGACAGTGAAGACCACTTAATTCGTATCGATATGAGTGAGTTTATGGAGAAACATTCTGTTTCACGTATGATCGGTGCGCCGCCTGGCTATGTGGGCTATGAAGAAGGCGGAACGCTGACTGAGGCTGTGCGTCGTAAACCATACAGCGTGATTCTGCTGGATGAAGTTGAAAAAGCACACCCAGATGTATTTAACGTGTTATTGCAAGTGTTGGACGATGGCCGCTTAACCGATGGTCAGGGCCGTACAGTGGACTTCAAAAATACGGTGATTATTATGACCAGTAATTTAGGTTCGCAAATGATACAAAGCATGGCGGATCAAGATTATCAGGTAGTAAAACTTGCGGTAATGGGTGAAGTTAAATCTCACTTTAGGCCAGAATTCGTCAACCGGATTGATGAGGTAGTGGTTTTCCATGCACTAGATGAAGCCAATATTAAATCAATTACCGCGATTCAATTGCAGACTTTAGCCAAACGCTTAGCAGCGATGGATATACAGCTGGAAATTACTGATGCCGCGATTGCTGAAATTGCCAATGCAGGATTTGACCCAGTCTATGGCGCACGGCCACTAAAACGTGCCATTCAATCTGAGATTGAAAATCCGTTGGCGCGTGAAATACTGACTGGTAATTTTGCCGCTAAAGACGTGGTTAAAGTGGACGTTAAGGCCGGTAAGCTGGTGTTTTCTAAATAAGGTATGATTGGGCTAGAATGGTATTAGCTAGTTTGTTAAACAAAACAGAGGTTCTTAGACGTAGTCGGTGCTGTCTTTCTAGGGCTTCTGTTTATTTACTTTAACTTTAGACCAGTTATTTTTTAACAAGCAGTCTCAATAAAAAATTGCGCTAAATCAATGTGTAAATTAAGGGTTTAAATAAATGACACTAAAGATAAAGTTGCTCAATATTTTTCTCGTCACGCTAGTGATGTCTGCCTGTGCAACTAATGGCTACAACGATAATCGACAGGCATTGCCAATAGATAGAATTTCTGAGGAAGAACTAGCACGTATTATGCCAAAGCCGCTGGCATTATTAAGTTTAGATGACCTAGTGCAATTATCTAAAGAAGGTGCAACGGTAGAGCAGATTATAGATAAAATTAAAGTGACTAACTCATACTATGAATTAACACCGAGTCAAAGTGTGGCGTTAAATAAGCAGGGCATTGATAGTAAAGTGCTCGATTACATTTACACCAGTCGAGAACAAGTGCTAAGAAATAACGTGGCAGATGAAATTAACAAGCGCGAAAAAATTAAGCGTGCAGAGCTAGATAAGCTAAGAAACCAACAATTACAGCAACAACAATTATATGACCCCTTTTGTCGATACGGCCCTTATGGCTACGGCGCATTTGGCTCACGTTACGGATCTCGCTTTGGAGTAGGTGCTGGTTTTGGTCGACCTTTTGGTTGCTGGTAGTTCGTTTTAATTTGTTATTTGAATGGCATGATTTAGGAAATTTTTATATTTAAGCAATTGTCGGGTTATCGCATTGAGGCCAAGCTAAAATATTAATTAACTGATATATTGAGCCCATGAAAGATTGATTAGATCACATGCTGATTAATAGCTCGCAACGAATATCAATCATCAAACAGTCATGTATTCAAAAGTCAGTTAATCATTTTTTTATTAAACCAGTTTTAATAAACATGAATTGAATATAGCGTTTAAGAGTAATTAAGGTTTTTTTAATAGTAAAAAGGGAAGTGTATGTCAAAGTTATTACGTTCTATGTTGGTTTTAGCGGCTGCTGGATTATTTACGGTAGCTTGCAGTAAGCAAGAAGAATCTGTACCAGTAGATGCATCATCTGCAGTGGTTGCGGCTGATGCTGGTTCTGCTGTTGTTGCGCCAATTGTCGAGCCGCTTGCAACAGGTGGTGGCTATGAGCCTACTGCTGAAGAGCGTGTGCCAGGAATTACGCTAGATCCAGCCGCGCCTGCAACTGAAGCCGCGCCAGCTAAGTAATTTGATTGAAATTAAGCGGTAAAGAAAAAAGCACGCTTTAAGCGTGCTTTTTATTGCCAAGAGTAATTAACTGTCGTGGAAATTTTCACTTATCTTATTGTTTATAAATGAATTTTTAAATTTAATCAGCCAGTAATAGTTAATTTACATTGCTCCAGCTAAGTGGGTCAAAAGGGCGGCTTAATCGACGTAACTCATAATAAAGACCGTTGCTTGCATTGCCACCACTATTGCCCACGGCGGCAATCGCATCGCCGGCTTTTACCGTTTCACCTACAGGTTTTAATAAAGTTTGATTGTTGCCATACAAGCTCATGTAGCCATCGCCATGATCAACAATAATCAAATTGCCAAAGCCTCGTAGCCAATCGGCAAATACGATGCGGCCATTAGCGACAGATTTTACTTCTGCACCTTCGTTGGCTTTAATAAATAAACCTTTCCAAGAAATGCCACTATCTTCACGATTAGCACCAAAGCGGTTGGTCACGTCGCCACGTACGGGTAATCTTAATTTACCCTTAAGTGCGGCAAAATTTGCCCCAGAGAACTCATTGCTCGGTGTCGTATTATTGGAAATACTGTTATTAGCGGTCACGATTTCTTTTGCTGGTTTATTACTTTCATCAATGTCAGCGCTAGCTGATTTGTTCTGGTTATTAGTGCTCGGCGATGCTGGCTTGTTTGCGATGCGCTTAGGTTTGGCCGGAATAATTCTGGCTAAACGTTCAACTAATTCAGACAATCTTTTTTCATCACGGCTTAATTTTTTTATTTCGCCGCGTTGGGCCGTAATTTGTTGTGATAGCGTTTGCACCACTTTAGATTTAGCCTGTTTTTGACTTTGTAAAATGCGCTGCTCATCTATTTGTTTTTGTTTGAGTTCAGCTACGTCTTTAAGTGCATTAGCCGTTTGCTCATTGAGCATGCTGATTTTATTTAAGTTGGCCTGCATTTTCTTGATTAAAGCGGCTCGGGCGCTGGCGATGTAGGCGTAATAATGCACGTCTCTGGCTATTTCGCTAGGATGCGTACTTTGTAAAATCATTTGCGCATAGCTTTGTTGGCCATGAATATATTGCTGATATAGCTGGCTACTGAGTAATTGTTGCTGTTGCGAGAGCGCTTGATTGGTTGCTTTTGAATCAGATTCCAATTGTGTGAGCGTATTT
>CAIYLB010000177.1 GCA_903926935.1 uncultured Pseudomonadota bacterium | reverse complement strand
GTATTGTTGAAGCTAAACCTGAAGAGTTACGTATTTTCTTAGAAGAAGCCGCTGGTATAAGTAAGTATAAAGAGCGGCGACGCGAGACAGAGACTCGCCTCCGTGACACACGTGAAAATCTAATACGTGTTGAAGATATCCTTCGTGAGTTAGATAAGCAGATTTCCCGCTTACAATCTCAGGCGGTAGTCGCAGAACATTATCATCGCTTGCAAGCCGTACTCAACGTAACCAAAGGACAAGTTTGGCTATTAAAGAAACGTGATGCCAGCATACTTTGGCATAAGGCGCAGCATAATGTAGCTAAGCTGGTTAATGAGCTAGAAGCACAAATGGCTAGCTTACGTAGCTCTGAAAGTGCACTGGAAAGTGCTAGACAGCTAAACTTTAATGCAATAGAGGCCACGAATAAAGCGCAGGCCAGTTATTATGAAATTAATGCTGAAGTTTCAAATCTTGAGAATCAAGTAAAAAACACGTCCGATTCTAGAGAGCGCCTACAGTTACAGTTGCAGCAACTTAGTAACCAGCTTGAAAAAAATAGCCTGCAACACAACGTAGCTAAAAACACACTAGCTTTATCCCAGTCTGAATTAGACACGGCTAATGATGATTTCATTTTGGCTGAATCACTTGTAAAGCATGCCCGCGCTGATTTACCTAATAAAGCACAACAATTTCAAGACGAACTTCTTACCTTTAATACCTGCCAAGCGACGTTAATGAGCGCTGAACAAGGCCTTCGATTGGAGCAGGCAAATCTTGGTCACATACTGCGCACAGTTACTGAGACTAGCGATCAGTTAAAGCGATTTGAGCATAGCCTGACTAATATTCAACTACCGCCAGATGAAGCGATCAGGGAGAAAAAAGAACAACTTGTAGTCGCTGAAGCGTTAATTTCAGACTTAGAATCAAACGCAGCAAAATTGCATGAGAAGGAATTGTCGATCAGCCTTGAGATTAAAACTTGTCGAGATTCGCATCAATCTCAACAGCGTGAGCTGAATATCATTGAGGCTGAAATTGCTTCCTTAACGAAAATTCAGCAATCTACCCGAACCACAGGCAATGAAGCGGCTGTAAATGCCTGGTTAAATAACGCAGGTTTAGATAATAACGCCAGAATATGGCAGGCTATAACCATAAAAAAAGGCTGGGAAACTGCATTTGAGGCTATATTAGGCGCTAGGCTTAATGCCATCATGGCAAATAACCAATTTAACGCTAGTAGCAGACCGCCAGCGGCCTTGAGCTTAGCGATGACTTCAGCGGCTGAACTTGCTAAAACACCAGCCATCATTAGTCAGCAAGCGACGATGTTTGCCTTAATAGAAAAGCTGGAGCCTAGTTATCAGGCCGTACTGCAAGATTGGCTAGCAGGCGCTTTTTGGGTCGATGATGTCGCAGATGTTGATGTTAGCTGTCAAAAGTTAAGCGACGGAGAGTGCTTGGTCAGCCGTCATGGTGACATCTACACCCGCCATAGCGTGACTTTCTTTGGTGAACAATCTCTATTACACGGCGTGCTGGAAAGGCAAGCGCAATTAGATCAATTGCAGTTGCAAGTCCCTAATTTACATGAGAGTTACCAATTTTCTGCAGCGCAGTTGGCTCAGTTAGAAAAAAACTTACATAACATACGTGCGGATCAGCAATCGTTATCAGTACAACTAAAAACCACTACACAAAATACCCACCAGCTTAATTTAAATTTCCAGCAACTCCAGCAGCAACAATTAAGCGCCATACAAAGGCAAAAAATATTGCAGGCAGATTATGCGATGTCCGCTGATAAGTTGTTGAAATTAAAAACTGAGGCAGAGCTTAAAGAGCAGTTAATTGCGGACTTATCTAAACAACTATTGTTATTACAAGCTAAAAAAATTAGCGCAGAAGCCAGTAAGAAAGAAATTGAATTAAGCTACAACGAGGCGCGAAATCAGTTACAGGAAATCGAGCATGCACACCAAGAAAAAAGCTTCAATATTAAATTAAAATCAAACAATATCAATGATTTAAATAATAAAATTAATCAGCTACTTGAGGAATTTTCCAGCTTAAAATTACGTGCTAGTGAACTAGAAGCCACATTATCTGCAACAAAAATGGAAGCCTTAAAAACCAATTTAGAAGCTGCACTCAATAATAAGCAGCAGCAAGAACAATCCCTAATTGCCGCACGCAATAATATGAGTGAATGTGAAGCGGCCTTACAGCAACAAGAGCGTGCTCGCATGCAGAATGAACAAAATCTACACCCATTGCGCGACAAATTAGAAGCCAGTAGATTGTCTGAACAAGAGTCGCGGCTATATTTTGAGCAATGCCAAGCGGAATTAATCGCCTCAAATATCAATGAATCTGCACTTGCCGAAGAGATTGATACGGCAAAGTCGGATAATTTAGATGGCAAATTGCAAGTAGCAGATCTAGAAAGAAAGCGGACTAAGCTTACGAATGATATTGAAGCCCTAGGCGCAGTTAATTTAGCGGCAATTCAAGAATTGCAAACCGAGCAAACCCGTAAAAACTATTTAGACAGCCAGTGTCGTGATTTAACTGAAGCTAGTGAAACACTAGAAGATGCTATACGTAAGATAGACCGTGAGACAAGAGGGCGCTTGCAGGCCACTTTTGATGAGGCTAACCGACATTTTAATGAGCTTTTTATAACGCTATTTGGTGGCGGGCAAGCGCGCTTAGAATTGCTAGGAGAAGAAATATTAGACACTGGCATGCAGGTATTTGCGCAGCCTCCAGGCAAGAAAAACAGCACGATACATTTGCTGTCTGGTGGTGAAAAGGCATTAACTGCGCTAGCCTTAGTATTTGCATTATTTAGATTAAATCCTGCGCCATTTTGCCTGATGGATGAGGTTGATGCGCCACTAGATGACAGCAACACGGAACGATTTTGTACAATGGTGAAAAAAATGTCTGAAAAAACACAGTTTTTATACGTAAGTCATAATAAAATAACAATGGAAATGGCGCAGCAATTGATAGGTGTTACTATGCAAGAATCTGGTGTGTCACGTATTGTTGATGTGGATATGGCAGCCGCCGTCAGAATGGCTGAAGAGCCGTTGACGAGTTCTTAAAGAGCGTCAGTTAAATAGTTCTCAGCTGAATAAATAATGGATGGAATTTATGGTTGAAAGTTTAGTGTA
This sequence comes from uncultured Pseudomonadota bacterium, assembly GCA_903926935.1. GTDB lineage: Bacteria > Pseudomonadota > Gammaproteobacteria > Burkholderiales > Methylophilaceae > Methylotenera. The sequence continues at coordinate 2,370 of CAIYLB010000177.1, read as the reverse complement.
ATGAGTGATTTGCAAATAATGTTAATAGTGATTGGCGCGTTAATTATAGCTGCCGTTATCATTCTGAATTGGATGCAGGAAAGACGCTTCCACAAACAAATTGAACGTAGCTTCTCCCCATTAGAGAGTGATGCGCTAATTGATGACCCAAAAATTGATGTGTCACAGTTAGAGGCTACGGCGCTTGATATTAATTATGCATCAGGAAAATTAATTGAGCCGGAGCTGAATCAAGATGAAGTTAATGATTTTGAATTTAATCAATCAAAATTAGATGCTTATGAAGAAAACTTAATTCAAGCTAAGCAGTATTCGGAAGATGAAAATCCAGCCAATGATATTCCACCTGCAACGAATATTGCACAACAAACGACAGTAATTGCAGGACATTTATTTGCAGAACCGTCAGAGATGGAAGCTAATCTAACCGATACTGCTGAATTAGCAACTAGCGAAATATCAGCTAACCCTGAAGTTATATCAGCGAAACATCATGACATTAAAGCAATCTTTAATGAGGCATTTAGCCAAAACAACAAAAATGCTACAGCTCAGCAAAGTGAACTTGCTGAACTTGCAGAATCGGAAAATACGGCAACGATAAATTCAGAAGGTGACCAAAGCTCGAGTTCGTCTGACACGCCTATACATGAAATTAAGTGCGCGGCCATGCTAGATCCGAAAATGGACTTAACCGCGGTACTTTCTTTCTCAGCAGAAACGACAGTCACCGATTTAAATAATCAGTTAAACGGTCTATTTGATGATTTTGATAAGTCGGTTTTCCTGCAGGTGTTAACTTCTGAGCCAAATCAGCAATGGATTCTATTGAAAGAGGCTGGGCCTAAGCAAACAATTGCCATGATAAGTTGCAGTTTGCAGCTAGCGGATCGTGCCGGTGCAGTGTCAATTAATGTACTGAATCGCTTCAAATTGGTTGTAGAAAACCTAAGCACGGCTATTAATGCGGCGCTTGAGTGGCAAGATTTAGAAGGTTCAGACGGAAATGATGTTGCGGCGACAATTGCAACTGCCAATGCACTTGACGCATTTTGTCTTGAGGTAGATAAAACCATAGGTATTCATTTGATCAATGGCGTAAATGGCGCATTTACCGGCACAAAATTAAAAGGCCTCGCTGAAGCGCAAGGCTTGACTCTAGCTGCAGACGGTACTTTCAAGCGTTTTGATGATGCTGAAAAGCAGCCCTTAGATACACAAAAGCCACGCGTATCATTCGTTATGTTTAATCGCGATAATAATGCGTTTAGTCCAGAAATGCTCAGAAATTCCGTAGTAAAAGGCATTACTTTTCAGCTAGATATTACCCATGTAAAACAAAGTGCCGAAGCTTTTACGCAAATGGTGCAAGTGGCAAAACAGATGGAAACTGGCTTAAATGCTTTATTAGTTGATGATAATAATAAAGCGTTAACTGATGCTCAACTTGAAAAAATACGTCATCAATTAAAAGCCATACACGCTACTATGTTGGCGCGCGGCATTGTTCCTGGCTCGGACAGCGCACTAAGATTGTTTTCTTAATTATTTTCTTAATTTAGTTTGTTAAATAGAGAAAATAAGATGGACTATCCTGCAGACATTGCTTATCAGCACATAGTCAAATTACGTACACTGATTGCGCGTTATGACTATGAATATTATGCGCTTGATGCACCATCAGTACCTGATAGTGAATACGACCGGATTTATCGTGAGTTACAAAATTTAGAAACCCAATATCCTGAGTTCATTACAGCAGATTCACCCACGCAGCGTGTCAGCGGATCTGCTGTTAATGCATTCAATAGCATTACGCATAGACAAGCAATGCTGTCACTCAACAATGTGTTTGAAGACAATGAGTTAGAAGCATTTGATAAACGCATACGTGAAGCATTAGGCCAGCAAAATATTGCGTATGCGGTTGAGCCTAAGTTTGATGGTTTAGCTATTACGTTAACTTATGAAAATGGCATATTCACTCAAGGTGCCACTCGCGGCGATGGATATACGGGCGAAGATGTGACGCATAATTTGCGCACCTTACGTGGTATTCCTATGAGATTGTCATGTAAAAATCCTCCGCAATTACTAGAAGTGCGTGGCGAAGTATTAATGTTTAAACGTGATTTCGATAAGCTTAATAAGGCGCAGCTGGCAAAAGGTGATAAGTTATTCGCTAACCCCCGTAATGCTGCGGCAGGTAGTCTGCGCCAGTTAGACGCAAAAATTACCGCCACTCGACCTTTGAGTTTTTTTGCTTATGGCCTAGGTGCAGCAGAAGGTGTGCCTAGCTTAAATAGTCATAGTGAGGCGATGGATTATCTGGCTGATCTATGCTTACCTGTAAGTAAAGAGCGCAGCGTC
>CAIYLB010000176.1 GCA_903926935.1 uncultured Pseudomonadota bacterium | reverse complement strand
CACCCATGGCGCCAGCCGCCTGCATTACACTATAACCCTGGTTCAGCACTAAATTAACGCACTCTTGCTTGAACTCTATTGTAAATACTCTTTTTGCTTGATTCATTTAACACCTCGTTAGTTGATTATAATCTCTAAAAAGGTGTCTCGTTTTATTAGACCATTACACTTTTCAGTCTCGGTAATATACGAAATGACAGAGGCCAAGATCACCCACCCACGACACACTGGCTACATTTTTGTCAATGATGATTTTCCAAGCTTGGTGAATTAATAAATTCTTCAACAAGCGTACAAATACAATTCAGCTCTGCTTTCGTCAAACCAGGATAATTGAACTTCACCCGCTTTAGTAGGCGTTTATAGCCATCCGCTAGAACCTACATACTTTGATAAATAGGACCTTCACCACCTTGTGGCGCTACCCAGTTAATGTTCTGGCTAGGATCCTTGATATCGCAGGCTTTGCAATGAACGCAATTCTGACTGTTAATCTGCAAACGTGGATTTTTACCCGCTTCGTCTCTCGTAATTTCATAGACACCAGCAGGGCAATATCGCTGTTCTGGAGCGTCGTATTGATTCAGATTTAACGTAATAGCAACATCAGCATCTTTCAACTGCAGATGGCAGGGCTGATCTTCAGCATGGTTTGTGTTTGAAAGAAAGACCGAAGAAAGTCGATCAAAAGTGAGGATGCCATCAGGTTTAGGGTAAACCATAGGCTGACTTTCAGCGGCTAACTTAAGCTTGGTATGGTCTGCGCTATTGTGTAAAGTCCAAGGTGCCTTACCTTTAAATAGTAACTGGTCTATCCCTACCAGCAAACTACCGATATTAGTCCCTTTAGCCATATAAGGTTTGAAGTTGCGGGCCTTATAAAGCTCAGCGTAAAGCCAAGAGGCGCAAAATTTCTCGGGATATGCACTGAGTTCATCCAACGCTCGACCTTCAGCCAAAGCTTCAAAGACCGCTTCAGCTGCGAGTGATCCAGTTTTAATGGCGGCATGCGAACCCTTAATCCGTGACGCATTAAGGAATCCAGCATCATCGCCGATTAGCGCTCCACCTGGAAACACCAACTTAGGCAGCGATTGAATACCGCCGGCAGCAATGGCCCTTGCGCCATAGGCGATGCGCTTAGCGCCTGCAAAATACTGTTTTATTTTTGGATGCGTCTTGAATCGCTGAAATTCTTCAAAAGGTGATAGATAGGGATTACTGTAACCAAGACCCACCACAAAGCCGATTGAGACCAAATTATTGCCGTAGTGATAAAGAAAGCCTCCGCCGTAGGTGTCAGATTTTAAAGGCCAACCTGCGCTATGCACAACCAAGCCAGATTTGAAGTACTCGGGGTTTATTTTCCACAGCTCTTTGATGCCAAGACCGTAGGTTTGCGGATCAGCATTATCACGTAGATTAAACTTGGCCTCTAGCAGCTTGCCCAATTCGCCACGACAGCCTTCGGCAAACAAGGTGTATTTTGCATGAAGTTCCATGCCGCGCTGAAAGGCCGCTGTTGCTTGCCCATCACGGCCAACACCCATATCACCGGTGGCTACACCCTTCACTGCTCCGTTTTCGTCATAGACCACTTCGGCACCTGCAAAGCCTGCGTAAATTTCTACACCTAGTGCCTCTGCTTGCTCGCCTAGCCAACGCGTTACCTGACCAAGACTGACAACATAGTTGCCTTCATTCTGCAAACTATCTGGCACTAAAAAATCAGGCACTTTAAAGCCACTAGACTGCTGGAGAAAAATGAACTGATCCTCTGTCACCAAAGTATCTAAAGGAGCACCCTTTTCTTTCCAATCAGGAATCAGCTCATTTAATGCGCGCGGATCCATGATAGCCCCAGACAATATGTGGGCACCGATTTCCGCTCCTTTATCAATCAGACAAACACTGATATTGGCATTGAGCTGTTTAAGACGAATTGCTGCGGCCAGCCCTGCAGGACCACCACCGACGATCAATACGTCAAAATTCATTGATTCACGCATCATGAGCTTTCATAGACTAATTAATTAAAAGTGAAACTTGAAAAGCCTTGCAGGCTGATTAGCCAATGGGCTTAAAGGTGTCATCATAGCTCATGCTTGCAGCACCTAGTGTAGATTTTATTTCGCCTGATTAATATTTTTAAAGTTAGAAGCAAATGGATTTTTGATTAACATCTAATTATTCAACAGCTACTATGAAAGTAAATTATTACTCTAGGATGAGCTTAATAGCTTTATTTTTAAAATACAATTGATGTGGCAATGCCATTTTTATAGGTTTCAAAAACCAAGTAAAACTCTATGTAAAGAAGTATTTGACGATGCTAACGCACACTGTATGATGTTTGTTAAGAAAGGCTACTAGTGACTAAAGCTATAGCCAATTTCATACACTTATTATTAAAGTTAAAAGTACGGATTTATGAAAAATAAGCTTGATAAAAGTTATGGGAAACTGGCGAGCATTTTTACGCGGGAATTGCTTGAAGCAACACTACCTTCAATCATGCTTATTTTGATTGCATTAATCGTTGCTTATAAGTTCATAGACCCTGCTCCGCCTAGAAAAATTATTATCTCTACAGGTAATTCAGCGCTTAATTACAATGCCTTTGCTTCGATATATGGGGTTTACCTTAAAAAAGAAGGCATCACGCTGGAATCACGAGCTTCAAGTGGCGATGTCGAGAATCTAAAGCGTTTAAAGGATCAAGAATCTGATGTGGATGTCGCTTTTATTCAAGATGGCATGGCCAGCACTGAAGGCGCAGGTACTTTACTGTCGCTCGGTAGTTTGTATTACCAGCCGGCGTGGATTTTCTGCCACTGTGCAAAAGAGACTTCACACCTTTCTAGCTTAAAAGGCCGAAGAATTGCTGTTGGTAGAGATGGCGAAGGGACTCGCACGCTTTCAATGGCTTTACTCAACGCAAGCGGTGTTAATGCTAAAAATACAACGTTCATTTCTATTGGTGGTGAAGAAGCGGTCCAAAAACTGCTTAATGGGAAAATTGACGTTGCGATTTTTGTAGATGTCCCAGATTCTCAGTTCATCAAAGAAATACTTAATGACGACACAATTAGTTTGCTCAGCTTAGATGATGCTGAAGCCTACACAAGGCAACTACCCTATCTTCATCACCTAGTTTTACCTGAAGGCTCACTAGACCTTGAGCGCAATATTCCTTCTAAAGACATAAATTTAGTGGCTCCAACGACCACACTTATAATTAAAGAAGGAATGCATCCAGCGCTAGTTTACTTGATGCTGAAGGTGATTTCGCAGGTTCACGGTGGACCTGGAATGCTTAATAAAAAGGGTGAGTTCCCTTCAACTAATGATACGGATTTCCCATTAAGTAGCCAAGCAGTAAGTTTTTACAAATCAGGGTTACCATTTATTGATAAATATTTGCCGTTTTGGGCGGCTACATTTGTGAACAGAACGCTTATTGTTATTTTGCCTTTGCTGGCATTGCTTATTCCATTAACTAAAATCATTCCAACCGTTTACATTTGGCTGGTAAAAAGAAAATTATTCAGATATTACGGGGAATTACGATACATTGATGCCCAACTAAGAGAAAAGACGCTGTCAGAAAACAGAATGCAGTATCTAGATAAATTGAATGAAATTGACGACAAGGTTAGTGAGCTGAAATTACCGGTTACCTTCTCTCAATATGCTTATGAGTTAAGAGCTCATATTGAATTAGTCAGGTCCAAACTACAAAAAATAGTATAGAAGTACATTTATATTGAATACCTATCATAGGCAAAAATCGACCAACTGTTGATCAAGTCTTCCGCTTCTATCCTATTCTGCTCAGTTTAAGTCATACAATTTTTTGCCATGCTTAGTCGGCTGCAAATTGACTAATCTGATGTACATGTTCCAGCATATTTTCCTTGCCAATTTTATCAATCAGCCCAGCTGTTTTCAGCTTTTGAATAACATTAGGTCTAGCCTCGCACAATACTAGCCGCGTGTTGTGTCGCTGGCATGTGGCGAATAAACCCCAAAGTGATTGCATCGCCGTGGCATCTATAAATGGCACCCTAGCAAGACGTAATACTAAAATCTCAGCATGCCCATGAATACTCTCTAATGCGTGATCTAGATGTTGTGCAGCTCCGAAAAAAAATGGCCCCTCAATGGCGAACACCACTGTTTTAGGTGGAAGTTTAAAATCTTTATTATCGGTTTCTAATAGCAGTTTTTCAGGCGTGTGTTGCTCAATTACAACGGCCTCAGACATGCGCTTCATAAAAAGTAAGCAGGCTAACAACACGCCGATATTGACCGCGATGACTAAATCACCAAACACTGTCAGCATAAACGTAATCAGCAATACCGCTACATCGGACTTGGTTGCAGTGCGTACCATATGAGAAAAACGATGCAATTCACTCATATTATAGGCAACCACAAATAATATGGCTGATAGCGCGCAAAGTGGAATATGCGATGCCAGCGGAGCTAATGCCAGCACGATAATTAATAACGTAATTACATGAAAAATTCCAGCCAATGGACTAGTTGCACCATTGCGAATATTGGTCGCGGTGCGGGCAATAGCGCCTGTTGAAGCGAAGCCACCAAACAATGGTGAAAAGATATTCGCAATACCTTGACCGACTAACTCTTGATTAGAATCATGCTTGGTGCCAGTCATGCCATCGGCCACTACCGCAGAAAGTAACGATTCAATGGCACCTAATAGTGCAATAGTAAATGCTGGGCCTATGAGTTGCAGTACTTCAGAAAATGTAACCGATGGCACTTGAAAATGCGGCAAACTTTGTGGAATGCCACCAAAGGCGCTGCCGATTGTGGCAACACTCTCAAAATTAAAATACCACTGTATTGCGGTGGCTACCAGCATTGCGACTAGTGGCGATGGAATGCGCTTGAATACTTTTGGAGAAAGTAACAGAACCGCCAATGTCAATAAAGCCAGTGTGGTAGTTTCAAATTGTATCGTTGAAAAGGCCTGCGTTAAATGCCACAGTTTCTCATGAAAATGCTCAGCCTTTATTGCTACTGGAGATAAACCAAAAAAGTCTTTCCACTGACCAACCCAAATAATCACGCCAATGCCGCTAGTAAAACCCACAATGACTGGGTCTGGTATAAATTTAATCACGCCACCTAGTCGCGCCAAACCCATCAGCATGAGCATTACGCCCGCCATTAAGGTTGCAAGCTGTAAACCTTCGATACCATATTTGGCACTAATGCCAGCCAAAATTACAATAAACGCCCCGGTAGGTCCGGCTATTTGCAATCTGCTACCGCCAAACAAGGAGGTAAAACCGCCGGCTATGATGGCCGTATAAATTCCTTGCTCCGGTTTAGCGCCAGAGGCTATGGCAAAAGCCATCGCTAAAGGCAATGCAACAACGCCTACAATCAAACCAGCAAGAATATTATTGAGCCAATGTTTTTTTGACAATAGGCCAGCACGCTTTGCTTCGAGAATGGCGATCATAATTAAAATTTAGTTTGTGATTGAGTGTTAATTATATTAACATCTAATTAACATTAAATGAAAGAAAAATAAGCATGGAAAATCGTACCGCCAGACTCACCCTTTTGGTAGACCCTACAAAAAAACAAATATTCGAAGAAATATGCGCAAGGCGCGACCTCACTTCTTCGCAAGTTGTTAGGCAAATGATTCGAGATTATGTACAGCAATATGGCACGCCTGAGCAATTAGCTCGCATGCCACTACATGACTAGGTGAAAAATATGAGGCAAACAATTTTTTTAGATTCAATCAAAGAAGCTGATTACCCAAAGCTAATAAAGTTATGGGAGGCCGCTGGGAATATAAGTGTGCGACAAACCGATACACCAGAAGTGCTAGGACATTTTTTATCTAGAAATCCAAAATGTAGTTATGCCGCTTATGCAGGTACTAGATTAATCGGCGCCATACTTGCAGGCCATGATGGATGGCGAGGCCACCTTTACCACTTGGCTGTTAAGCCCGATTACCGTGAGCGAGGCATAGGAACAAGATTAGTGAATGCCGCCGTAAGCGCAATTAAAAGCGAAGGTGTAGAAAAAATACACTGCTTGGTAAAACGTGATAATTTGATTGCTCAACAATTTTGGGAAGCCTGTAGCTTCGATCAACGTGACGACTTGTTTGATTACGCACTACTTTAGATTTAAGTCTATAAACTATAACCACTCATACTTTTACTACCTATCACGTAAAAAGCCACAGTATCTACCTACTCATAATAGCCAAACTGTTATAGATGGAAGCAACTTTTTAAGAGGTGTCTTTGAAGCAAAAACCAATTAAAACTAATAGCAAAACAATTCCATCAGATGAAGGGCCTAAAGCTGTCGCCAAAAAATTAGCCACCAAGTCTTTCTGTGCCTGGGATGGCGACACATTAGTGCTTAATGTGCTTGGCACGCCTAGTGCAAAGAAAGATGCTATTGGAAAACCTAAAGGAAACCAACTCAAAATAAGTGTTACTGCCGCACCGGTAGCAGGCAAAGCAACAGACCACATGGTGAAATTTCTGGCAGAAGCGTTTGATGTGTCCACTAAGAATATTGAAGTGGTATTTGGCAGAATGAATGTCAATAAACAGCTACGTATTCACGCACCCAAAACACTACCGACTGTTATCAGTAAGCATTTATCTGAGTGATAAATCTATACTAATTGGCCGAAAGTTGTATGACGTGAATTTGTAGATGTGAGTCTAAATATAAAATTATTGTAAGTGCGCAACATAAACCGAAAATTTAAAGCTTGATATCTTTATCTATAAAAATAAATGTTAAATTTCAACAGCAACAACATGCACCATGGCCCGTGCTAGGTTACGATAAATTCTACCTTTACGAATAATAGGCCACCACTCATATAAAAAAATCTGCATGGGTCGCCACATCGCCACCCATCCGCCAATAAGCAGACTTTCCTTCAGCAACCTGAGAAAAGTGTTATTTACAAAACCAGCACCTAAAATGTCGGCACCAAGTAAACACATAGTCAGAAAAGCAAGTCCAATTAGTAGGCTAGTACGTCCCTCTAGCAGCAGTTGCTGCAAATGGTGCTTAGACCGTGTCGACTTGTATTCAAAGTAGTTATGAATAGCTTCTGCAACTATCTGGGTTGGGTCTTCCTGCGGCATTTGATCAATGTGAACAATAATGCGAAAGTGGCTTTTTTGCGGGAACTCCAACGCCCAGTTTTCAAGAAACTCCTCAGCATCAGAATCTAGGTTTCGATGCTGAAAAGGTGTAGGGTCCATTGAGTTAAAAAGCTCAGAAAGTTTGGCTATCCGGAGTTCAATCTGATGCACAGGTGGATTTTTTTTCATATCTAGCCGTGAATTAAACCTATCTATTAAAGCTATCTAATAGATAAGCAAGTAAAAGAAATCATACTAGACTCTCACGTTTTTTGACATACCCAGCGATGCAATGGCCTCAATAAAAAATTTAACTAGGGCCAAATTTACCAATCAATTATTGAGCGACATGCACAAACAGTCTTTTGCAAATAACAATGCACACTAAATAAAAAACTCTGCGAACTAATTATAATCATCATTTACTCATACTTTATGATTTAGCTTTAATCAATCAAGATATATTTATTTGTGGTTAAGCTTGCATCTGTAGTCAAGCCTGCAGCATCAACGCCAGCCAACTTAACAACACTGTAGTTATCAGTGCCTGTAGCTCCAGAATTCGTGCTATTTTGACTGTACACATAGGTGTCAGCTCCAGCTTGAAATGCAACAGTGGTACCAGCGTTACCTAAGTCATTATGTATTAGGTAATCCAAGGCAGCCGCTACCTTATTAGGGCTATCTATACTTGCTGCGTTAGCTCCGCCATTGTCACTATAGAAGGTTACAATGCCATTGATTGTTGCATGTGAAGCTATCTGCTGCCCATAATTAGTACTATCGACACCATCAACGACACCAACTGAATTTGTAGCCACCACTGCAGCACCTGAAAAAGATAACAATTCACCATGCAGACTGCCACTCGCTGGCTTGTAATCGGTAATCACATCAAAACCACTTACAATTCCAATACTGCCTGAACCAGTAAATGCTGCAACACTATCACCTTGGTTGAAGACAAAGGTATCAATACCATCGCCGCCAATTAATATATCCGCACCGTGCCCACCAATCAGAACATCGTTACCGATGCCGCCTTCAATCGTGTCGTTACCAATCGTGCCGTACAAGGTATCGTTACCAACAGTACCATTCAACATATCGTTATAAGTGTAAGGATCAGATGTCACATGATTAGCACCCACTTCTATGGAAGCCGTAATGGTTTTATCTGTTGATTGACCTAATGTAACGACATTAAATGTAGTAAGTGCATAACTAAAATTACCGTCATGATCAGCTTGAGTAGTTCCAAGAATGATGCTTCCTGAGTGTATCGAAACAAGACTGCCAGCCACTGCGGTACCAGTCACCATATTTGCATCACCAATACCATATCCTTGGGTTCCAACGTGGGCACCATCACCAAGAGAAATCAGACCTGAGTGGGCAAATAAGCCTCCGTTAGTCCCATTAGGGCCAGTAATCACAGTGCCTGCGCCTACAGTAATGTAGTTTTCTGCAAAAATAGTGCCTAAGAAAGTAGCAGAAGCACCGATAGATGCATAACCAGCCGTAATATTCCAAATAACGCTTGCGCCTGGGCCCGCATTAATTAAAACAACATGAGTACTAGCACCGATGGCTAAGATGCCTGTGATATTAAAAATCCAGGTCTGATTCGCTAAACCCTGACCATCAAGCGTAAGTGTCGTGCCTGCAGTTGTTGCTAAGCTCGCAGCGCTATAAATACCCGCGTTGAGTGTTGTATCAACAGTTATGGTTGCAGCAAGTGCAGTACCTGTGCCCATGGCATTTAGAGTAACTTGCGTTTCGTGTACGCGCTGCAAATCTGCGGCCAACTCATTCTGCATGAGGACTACTGGAATTACATGTTGTGATGAAGATGTACTTGAAGCGCCTAAGGTGATAGCGCCTACCGCATCAATTTCACCGCCAATTATGGAGCTAGCACCTGTAGTTGCATAAGTTCCAGCCATAATAGAACCGGACACATTGCCGGTATCGCCAGTAGAAGTGTAGGTGCCTGAAAAAATACTACCATTTACGGTAGCGTGCGCACCTACAGATGTGTATGTAGTTGACATCACACTACCTGAGACAATTACATTTGCTCCAGCAGAGACATAGGAACCCGCAAGAATTGTGGTGCCATCGAAGGCAGAAGCAATATGTACTCCGTTAATTATAACTTGCGTCGTATCGCCCATCGT
>CAIYLB010000175.1 GCA_903926935.1 uncultured Pseudomonadota bacterium | reverse complement strand
GTCTTTACCTCTAACGCTATCAAGAAGGACACCATGCATCTGCTTAATTAGGTTTAGCGTTATCGGCTTCTCTTTCATCGTCTGTATGTCGTACAGCAGCAACGTATAACAAAGGCAAGTAATGTTCATGGGTAGGTACGGACAACTTTGCAACGTTGCCAGCCAGTGATATATTAATCAAGGCATCATCATTGCCAGTTTCTAGCGCAGCTTTTATATAATAGTCAAAACTTAGCGCCCAATCTGTGGGCCCGCTATTTGGGTTTAGCCATCCTAAATTATGCACAATGTTGCCGCTGGCAATAATCATTACGCCTTGTCCACGCAGGGCAGCAAGGTTTTTTGCAAAAGAAAAATGGCCGGCAAAATCTAAATCAACATTCAAACTTAGTTGAAACACTGGTACATCTGCCGCTGGAAAAATAGATTGTAATATCGACCAAGCGCCATGATCCAAACCCCAATTTTCAGTTTTATTTACTGTGCCTGCCACAAATAAATCACACAGCTGATTAGCAAATTCTGGCGCACCAGGTGCAGCGTATTGCTGGGCGAATAATTCAGCAGGAAAGCCAGCAAAATCATGGATGGTTTTGGGCGGATTAGCAATGCAAACCTGAGTGCCATGTGTTTGCCAGTGGGCTGAAACACACAAAATAGCCTTTGGTTTAGGTAAATTTTTGCCTAGTGCTAGCCATGCGTCACGATAAGGATTATCAGTAATCGCGTTCATAGGGTTGCCGTGACCGATAAATAATGCTGGCATGCGTTCTGTCATGTTTGAATTGCTCATGGTGTTTGTGGTTATTTAAAATTTAGATTGGTTAAAAGTCCGTGCTTAAGGTCTGCGCTAATCTGTAGTTCAATCTGTAGTTTTAATCTATGATAAATCGCCTCAATGTGATTGCTCGTTTATAATGCACACTTTATTTTGTAAGTTTAGACTAATTAAATGCAATATTTGAGAATTACATGCTGAGTTTTGCAAATGAAGCCGCGCCATTATCCACGCTAACGTGGATTGTGGTATCAAGCTTTGTCGGCGGATTGCTGAGCGTTTCTTTAGCTGCGGTATTTGCGCTGAGTGTACGCACCACTTGGGTGCCTATGTTAGTCAGTTATGCGATTGGCGCAATGTTGGGCGCGGTGTTTTTAGAGATTTTGCCACATGCTTTTAGTATTGCCGGTAATGTGGAAACAGTTTCTGCTACCTTGTTGCTAGGTTTGTTACTATTTTTTATACTAGAAAAATTAGTCATCTGGCGCCATTGTCATGGCGATCATTGTGAAGTGCATGCGATGCACACTGAAGAAAATTGTCCGCAAGTGGCAAGCACGCACGAGCCAATGGCTGAAGACGTTAAATACAAAGTGGTGAATGCACCACAACAAGCTTCGGTATTATTAAGTAATAATAGGCATTCACACAGTCATGCACATGATGGTGGCCGTAGCGGTTTGATGATTATGATAGGCGATACTTTCCATAATTTTATTGATGGCATTTTGATTGCAGCGGCTTTTACAGCTGATATTAAATTAGGCGCGGTTACCGCTTTGGCGATTACTGCGCATGAAATTCCACAAGAAGTCGGTGACTTTTTAATTTTATTGCACTCTGGTTATAGTAAAAAGCAGGCATTAATTTTTAACTTGGTTTCAAGTTTGGCAACATTGGTTGGTGGTTTAATGGCTTATTTCGCCTTGCAATATGTGCAAAGCTGGATCCCAATTATTCTAGGATTAGCTGCTTCTAGCTTGCTTTACGTGGCCGTTGCAGATTTGATTCCAGGTTTACATAAACGTACAGAATTAAAAGCCACTTTAAGCCAAGTATTACTCATTGGCCTTGGGGTTAGCACCATCTGGTTCGCCCACAGTGTCCTCGAGTAAAGTTTCGTCATTGAGTTTAGCTGCCTGTTTAAATCTTCGGTGCTTGACACCAAGTACCCATAAAAGTATTGCACAAGGTAATAAACCGTAAAATATAAAAGTGAAAATGCCTGCTATTACAGTTTTTTCTGTAGCCGCCATTAATACGGTAACGTAAAGCCAAGCAATTGCAATAATGTACATAAGTTAACAATTTAATTATAAAGATTGGTCAATATTGATGAGTATTTCAAATCCAAAAGTCGGCTTCGTTTCATTAGGTTGCCCTAAAGCAGGCTCAGACGCAGAACGTATTCTCACCCAATTGCGTGCAGAAGGCTATGAAATTTCCGGTAGTTATGAAGACGCTGATTTAGTGGTGGTTAACACCTGCGGCTTTATTGATAGCGCCGTTGAAGAGTCGCTTGATGCGATTGGTGAGGCGATTAAAAAGAATGGCAAGGTCATTGTTACTGGCTGTTTAGGTGCAAAAAAAGGTGTGGTTGAAGCTGCACATCCTAGTGTACTAGCGGTCACTGGCCCGCACGCGTTGGAAGAAGTAATGATTGCTGTACATGCAAATTTACCTAAATTGCATGAGCCGTTTATAGACTTAGTACCACCACAAGGCATACGCTTAACGCCTAGTCATTATGCTTATTTGAAAATTTCAGAAGGTTGTAACCACCGTTGCAGTTTCTGCATTATTCCAAGTATGCGCGGTGATTTAGTGAGTCGCCCTATTGGCGAAGTCATGAACGAAGCGGAAAATTTAGTCAATGCCGGTGTTTCAGAAATTTTAGTCATATCGCAAGACACTTCGGCTTATGGCGTT
>CAIYLB010000174.1 GCA_903926935.1 uncultured Pseudomonadota bacterium | reverse complement strand
CATCAGCACGAATATTAGCCAGTACCGCGTCAAATTCTGGCGTACTATCTTCAGCGGCAACCACTTGGCCTTTTTCAACAATTAAAGTAATCGGCCTAGCTGGGCGGTTCACTCTGTAATGCGTATCGCCAAAAGCAAAGATGCGCACACGGCCATGCACAGATTCAAGGTCGAGCGCCTCGGTGAATACCTCACCAATGGGAAATTGCCCGCCGATATTTTGCATCTCACTGTAATCGCCCACATTGAGTTTGGCCGATTCAAAAGCTGAACCAAAGACTAATCGCGCATCGGGAAACTGATTGCCGCCACTGTCTAGACATCCAAATTGCGCTTGGTCGATAATAGCTTTAAGACTGTTACCGACACCGCGAAAATATTTTGCATCATAGGCAAGAGAGTCTATGTAGTAAGGTACTTCTTCATCCACCATGCGGCTTAAATGCGGATGCTCGATAACCTTGAGACCACGCTTAAACAGCTCAACACGTATGCGAAAAGCCTCTAATCTAAAGTTGGTCGATTGAACCAAAATGACCAAGTCTGATGCGACTAAACCAGCAAACACTGCTAACACAGCCTCAGGCGTATTTTTGCTAAAGTCGATAAATTTTGCATCTGGTAAGCAGCGCTTATAAGCTTGTGTCAAAGTTTTTGCTAATTCACAAGCCAAATCAAAAACCACTACTGCTCTGTGCGGGGTCTTGTGATTAATAACTAGCATTAAAATATCATTCAAGTTCTTTTCCGCAACGCATACATTGCTAGCACTTGTAGCAATGAGCTCTGCGGAATCTTGAGGTTTAATAGAATCTCTAAAACATTCGGTCATGCCTATTTCTTTCATTTATTTTTGAACATCAAGAGCAATTATTACGGATAATCTAGCCAGCTTAACAGGCTTATTTGAGTGGATAATTAACCACTTCACCATCTTCTTTAGTAAAAGTAGCACCACTTGGATTTTCCAATAGCGTTAACACCAACTCTGACGGACGACATAACTTCACCCCTTTTGCCGTTACTACAATTGGCCGATTCATTAAAATTGGATGTTGCAACATAGCATCAATCAACACCTCGTCGGCTAGTGTCAAATCATCTAGACCAAGCTGAATATAAGGTGTACCTTTTTCGCGCAATAAATCTCGGGGCGCAATGCTCATTGCAACAATTAATTCAAGCAAACGTTCTCGCGTGGGTGGATTTTTCAAATACTCAATTACTTCTGGCTCTACGCCGCTGACCAAAATCATAGCCAAAGTGTTGCGCGACGTTCCGCAAGCGGGGTTATGGTAAATAGTTACTTTATTCTGCGTCATGTGACTTGAGCTTTATCATTAAATATTCAATTAACCCCATTTTATACTCGCAGATTTAATCGCAGGCAGTTAAAATCACAAAATAAATATAAATTCACAATTTAGAAATAAATTAGAAACAAAACTGTAATAATTACTGGAGAATTAAATATGGCAAACGTCGTTTTTGGTCGCTTGATGGCCGCAATATCACCGCGCAATGATAACTACTTTGTATTATTTAATAACTTAGCTGATTGCGCAGTTAAGGGCTCTAAAGTACTGGCAATGATGACGGCTGTAAATGATCCAGACAAGTTTGAAGAACATTTTTCTGAAATTAGAAAAATAGAATCTGAAGCGGACGAATACACCAAGGAAATTCTCATCTCTCTACATAAAACTTTTATTACCCCATTTGATCGTCGTGAAATTCGTGAGTTAGCCATGGCTTTAGATGACATTATCGATTACATGGAAGATATCCCTCAAAGCTGTAAAATTTACGGCAATTCTAAATTCACACCAGAAATGGTAGCACTTAGTCAGATTCTATTACGTGCCGCTGAAAAGGTGCGAGAAGCCGTGAATATGTTATCTGACATGAAAAACGCAGAACGTATTTTACGCACGTGCGAAGTTATTAGTGGCATTGAAGGCGAAGCCGATCATGTGATGCGCGCAGGGATGCACCGTTTATTTGCTGAAGAATCTGACGCCCGCGTAATCATTCGATCTAAAGAACTTTATGACCTTTTTGAAGAAGCCGTTGATAGCTGCGAAGACGTGGCAGACGTGATTCACGGCGTAGTGTTAGAGCGAATTTAAGGCGACAATAATGATAGATCACGCGATTCTAATTATGGCCTTGTTGATATTGGTGGCCTTAATATTCGACTTTCTGAACGGCTTTCATGATGCGGCAAATTCCATTGCACTCATGGTTTCAACACGATTACTCACCCCACAAGCAGCTGTGGTTTGGGCCGCGTTCTTCAACTTAGTTGCCTTTCTATTCTTTGGTCTGCATGTGGCCAACACCATAGGGAAAGGTATTATTTCGAAAGAAATTATCGATAATGCCGTGATATTTGGCGCGCTTGGTGGCGCCATCTCTTGGAATTTGATTACTTGGTGGTTTGGCATTCCATCTTCATCATCGCATGCACTAGTTGGTGGTTTAGTTGGTGCGGGAGTTGCTAAAGCCGGCACTGGCGCTATCGTTGCAGCAGGCTTAATTAAAACTTCACTGGCAATTATTTTGTCGCCACTATTTGGACTTTTGTTAGCGCTGTTACTTTCTGTTGCCGTGTTATGGCTATACGAAAAATCATCGCCCTATCCTACAGAGCGTAAATTCAATAAATTACAATTCGTTTCATCTTCCCTTTATAGCTTAGGACACGGCGGTAACGATGCACAAAAAACCATGGGTATTATTGCCGTACTGCTATATGCCAACGGCTATTTACACGGAGATTTCAATGTGCCGTTTTGGGTGGTTATTTCATGCCAAATTGCCATGGGTTTAGGCACACTTTTTGGTGGCTGGCGCATAGTACGTACGATGGGCATGGGCATTACACGTATTCGCCCATCGGGTGGATTTTGCGCACAAACCTCGGGCGCTATAGCTTTATTTATCGCCACATCCCTCGGCATTCCAGTATCTACCACACACACGATCACCGGTGCAATTATCGGCGTTGGTATGTCTAGACGCATTTCAGCGGTGCGCTGGGGACTCGCCTCACGCATCGTTTGGGCATGGGTGCTCACTATCCCATGTGCAGGATTAATAGCAGCCATAAGTTATCACGTTGGCCGCACATTTTTATAATTACATAAGGCATAATTGTTACATGCAAAAAAAGGTCTCTATGGAGACCTTTTTAGTTAACGGCCCCAAACACCCTAATCAATGAATAGGCTAGCTCATGCTGAATCTCAAATTCAAAAGTTGTCATAAACTTGTCACATTAGGTGTTTAATATTCAACTCAGCTTAAGAAACAACTTTTAACTCTGATGGAGATCTCATGAATACAATGCTTAACAAATCTATGCGTATTGCAGCTTTACTTGCAGTTACATTCTCAACTTCACACGTTTTGGCCGCAGATAAGATCATCAAAATTGATGGTTCAAGCACTGTTTACCCAATTACAGAAGCCATGGCTGAAGAGTTTCAAAAAGCTCAAAAAGTAAAAGTTACTGTAGGTGAATCAGGTACTGGCGGCGGTTTTAAAAAATTCTGCCGCGGCGAAACAGATATTTCCGATGCATCTCGCCCAATTACACAAAAAGAAATGGACATATGTAAAGAAGCTGGCATTCAATATATTGAACTTCCAATTGCTTATGACGCTTTAACGGTAGTCGTCAACACAAAAAATGACTGGGTAAAAAGCTTAAGCGTTGATGATCTAAAAAATATCTGGCAACCAGGTTCAAGTGTAAAAAACTGGAAACAAGTAAATGCTGCATACCCAGATAAAGCTATGGGTTTATATGGCCCAGGTACAGCTTCTGGTACATTTGACTACTTTACTGAAGCCGTTAATGGCAAATCTAAAGCTAGCCGTACTGACTACACACCTTCAGAAGACGATAATGTCTTAGTGCAAGGTGTATCAGGCAATGTAGGCGGCATGGCCTACTTTGGTTATGCTTATTACGCAGAAAATAAAGATAAATTAAGAGCTATTCCAATCTCAGCTAAACCAGGTTCAGTAGCAGTGATGCCTTCACCAGAAGCCGTTAAAGATGGTACCTACCAACCACTTTCACGACCAATTTTTATTTATGTAAATGCTACGGCAGCAGCTTTTAAGCCAGAAGTTAAAGCTTTTGTAAACTTTTACCTAGATAACGCTCCTAAATTGGTAGCTGAAGTTAAATACGTACCTTTACCTAGTAGTGATTATGCTGCAGTAAAAGCACATTTTAAAGCGCTAAAACCGGGTACAGGCTTTGGTGGTAAAAATGAAGTAGGCATTAAAATTCAAGACTTAATTAACAGAATTAAATAAACGATATAAGCAAAAAAAGGGGCGGTTTATACTGCTCCTTTTTATTTAGCAATATATCAAAACGTTTAATATCGTTACAATCTTAAAAGTCACAATATGAACACTGCAACCAATATGCAAAACCAATCTACCGCCTTATCAATTAGCCCACGCCTAGCTAAAAATGTCAGAAGAAATATTAAAGAGCGTGTCATCGAGCTCATTTTAATGCTGGCCGCGCTTTCTGCGGTATTCACCACGTTTGCAATTGTTGCGATTCTTTTGTATGAGTCATTAGGTTTTTTTAAAGTCGTTTCATTAGTCGAATTTTTTACATCCACCGAATGGACACCGCTTTTTGAGGATGCACATTACGGCATTATGCCATTAGTTTCTGGCACATTAACTACCTCAGCGGTAGCACTTGCAGTGGCTGTACCAGTGGGTACTATCGGTGCAATTTACCTTTCTGAATTTGCTTCACACAAAGTGCGTGAAATTGTTAAACCAATGTTGGAGCTATTAGTTGGCGTACCGACAATTGCGTTTGGGTATTTTGCCTTGCTTTTTATTACTCCACTTTTACAAAAAGTGTTTCCTGAACTGCCTGGCTTTAATATGCTGAGTGCAGGTATTGTCATGGGCGTAATGATTGTGCCGTACATTGCCTCTGTTGCTGAAGATGCAATGCGCGCTGTGCCAATGAGCATGCGCGAGGGCTCTTATGCCATGGGCGCAACGCGCTTTCAAACAGCTATCCGCGTAGTTACACCTGCCGCAGTTTCAGGCATAGTAGCAGCATATATTTTAGCAATTTCTCGCGCTGTGGGTGAAACCATGGTCGTTGCCGTAGCCGCTGGACAACAACCAATTTTAACATTCAACCCGATGGATGGTGCTGCGACCATTACCGCCTACATTGTGCAGGTAGCAATGGGTGATTTACCACATGGCAGCATTGGCTATCAAAGCATTTTTGCAGCTGGCTTGGTACTGTTTGCACTTACTTTGGGTTTTAATATTATTGGTCATGTCGTGCGTAAAAAATTCCGTGAGCAATATTAAACATAATACTTAAAAAATTAATATTAAAGATCAAGATTAAAAATAAGCTAAATGGAATCTAACATGACCACTGAAACATTAAAAACTAAAGCTTCTGTGCTTGAAAATTTGGTTGCTGTGCGCGCGATGATTCGTCGCCACAAACGTAATGACGTTATTTTTGCCGCAATTGGCCTAATCGCATTAATGCTAGGTTT
This sequence comes from uncultured Pseudomonadota bacterium, assembly GCA_903926935.1. Lineage (GTDB taxonomy): Bacteria > Pseudomonadota > Gammaproteobacteria > Burkholderiales > Methylophilaceae > Methylotenera. Next base: position 3,524 of record CAIYLB010000174.1, on the reverse strand, counting down.
ACTAACCTTACTCACTTTGTTTATTGACTTGGTGATGGATGGCTATCCACGCTTCAACTTAGAGTTTTTTAGCAATTTCCCATCACGCCGTGCAGCAAATGCTGGCCTGTTGTCAGCATGGGTTGGCTCTTTGCTAGTCATGGCCGTAACCTTCTTAACTGCAGTGCCTATGGGCGTAGCGGCAGGTTTATATTTAGAAGAATATGCACCTAAAAACTGGTTTTCGGATTTAATTGAAATTAACGTGTCTAATTTAGCGGGTGTGCCTTCAATTATTTATGGCTTGTTAGCCCTTGGTCTTTTTGTCTATGGTTTAGGATTAGGAGAAAGTATTTTAACGGCTGGCTTAACACTGGGTTTATTAACATTACCGGTTGTCATTGTTTCTACCCGTGAAGCTATTCGTGGCATTCCGGTCGCCATTCGTGAAGCGGCCTATGCAGTCGGCGCAACTAAATGGCAGGTAGTTAAAGATCACGTGGTTAAATACTCACAAGGCGGCATTTTAACCGGTGTGATTATTGGTATGTCGCGTGCAATCGGTGAAACTGCACCTATTATTACCATAGGCGCACTTACATTTATTGCGTTCTTACCACCAGCACCCATTACTGAAGTAGCGCCTTTTATTAACTTTGAATGGTTGAGTTCAGGTTTTACTGTGCTACCTATTCAAATGTTTAACTGGTTATCACGTCCTGATCATGCTTTCCACACGAATGCTGCAGCTACTGGCGCCATTATTATTTTATTGACGCTACTGATGAATGGCACAGCCATTTACCTGCGCTACCAAATTCGTAAAAACATCAAATGGTAGAAGTTAACTTAATTACCTTAACTTTATAAAAACCAACAAAGCAATTAGTAAATATATTAGGGAACAACATGATTAACGCTACACCCGCACTTAAAGCAGAATCACGCGATCTTAATTTCTTTTATAGCAATGGCAATCAGGCACTAAAAAGTGTGAATATGCCTTTGTATGAAAATAAAATTACTGCGCTAATCGGCCCATCTGGCTGCGGAAAATCGACTTTCTTACGCTGCTTTAATCGTATGCATGACTTATACCCTGGCAATAAGTATGAAGGCAAAATCGTAATGCACCCAGATAACACTAATATTTTAGAAGCTGGTGTTGACCCGATTGAAGTGCGTATGCGCATTAGCATGGTGTTTCAAAAACCGAATCCTTTTCCTAAATCTATTTTTGAAAATGTGGCGTACGGTTTACGTGTACGCGGTGAGAAAAATAAACGCACCGTAGCCGATAAGGTAGAAGAAGCCTTAAAAGGTGCAGCACTTTGGAATGAAGTTAAAGACCGCCAACAAGATTTAGCTTTTAATTTATCTGGTGGTCAGCAACAACGTTTATGTATTGCGCGCGCATTGGCAACCGACCCGGAGATTATGCTTTTTGATGAGCCGACCTCTGCACTTGACCCAATTGCAACGGCCAATATTGAAGAGTTGATGAGTGAATTAAAAAGCAAGTTAACCATATTGGTAGTGACACACAATATGCAGCAAGCCGCACGTGTTTCTGATTACACGGCGTATATGTATCTAGGCGAAATGATGGAATATGGCGATACAGACACGATTTTCACTCGCCCAACACGCAAAGAAACTGAAGATTACATTACTGGTAAATTTGGCTAGATTTAGTCAAAATCTAAACTTAAATTAAGTCTTAAGTTTAGATGTAATTAAGTATAGAATAAAAGAAGCCAGCAAATTTGCTGGCTTCTTTATGGACTCAATCTATCAAATACTGGCTTGCTGACTAGGTATTTGACTCGATAATTGACTATGATTGATCTGAATCGGTTGCTCGGTAGCCGCCTCTTTTTTAATAATGGTCTTGTAAAAATCAATCATCCGTTCGGCTTGATATTTAGCCGTCCACTTCTCTAAAGCATAAGCTTTAGCTCTACTGCCCAATTCAATTCTTTGCTCAGTGTGGGTTAACAGTTGCTCTACTCTTTCTGAGAATGCCAGCGTGTTGTCGCTTGCGATTAAAGCGCCCTTACCTTCAATTAAAATTGAGGCGGTGCCTAACTCAGCAATTGCCACTACCGGCGTACTCTGTGCCATGGCCTCTAACAACACTAAACCCTGTGTTTCACTTTTAGAAGCGAAAACAAATATATCAGCAGATTCATAACAAGCATTAAGCTCAGTATTGCGGTCCAAATAGCCAATAAACTTTATATTATTTTCAAGACCTAAGGTTTTAGCAAGCTTATGCAAACTAGCTTCAGCTGGACCTTCACCAGTAACGACTAGCAACACATCCGGACGTTTTTCGATAAGAAGCTTGGTCATTTCCAATAAGAAATTAATATTTTTCTCAAAGGCGACACGGCCAACGTATAGCAGCATTGGACGCTCTAAAGCGATGCCGTATTTCAATCTAAACGCCTGCCCATCGGCGGCTTTAAAACTAGATTCTTGCAATCCGGTTGGAATAACCTCTGCCGTGACTTTTACGCCATAGCCACGCAATACATCCAACATTGGCTGAGAAGGCGCGACAATAGCCTCTACCGCGTTGCATTGACGCTTTGAAATCATTCTAGCCATACCGCGTGCTAATGATTTTGGTACCCAAGGCAAGTAGTGATGCAAGTAATCTTCAAAAAAAGTGTGGTAGGTTTCTATGCAGGGAATATTAAGCTCTGCGGCTAACTTTAGCCCTAAATAATGGGCGACGAACGGTGTATGCACGTGAATGATGTCGTACTTTTCCTCAGCTAACATTGGCAATAATTGCATCGCCGCGCCAAATTTCATGAGTTTGTCTTCAGGGTCAAAGTAAATACTACGTGCTGGAATCCGTTTAATCCAACCTTCACTGTTTTTAGCATCATCTTGCATAGCAACACCGTATTCTGGTGCGATTAAATGCACCTCATGGCCTAAACTTTGCATTTGCCCGACGAAGGTATTAATCGAAGTAGAAACGCCATTGACGCGCGGAAAATATACATCTGAAATAAAGAGTACTTTTAATGGTTTTATAGCTGTGGCTAGTTTAGTCATTGATTGAATAATTCTCTTAGGTATTGAATGAAATCAAGATTTAGATAAATCAAACAATAGCGACTTTGTATGACGCTTTTATGAATAGTCGGATTTTATTCGCGTGATCTTAATCTAGCCGTCACATTTTATTCATACTGATATGTCACATTATGTTTCATGCATTTGCCAACATTCTTAAAGAAATATTACTGGTGGTTACCATGCTGCCTGTATTCTGTGGACGCCAACGCCTGGGGCTTGGTCACGCACCTATATTTTGCACAGTCGTTACTTTGGGCGATGCCATTATTAGACCCTCGCCTACAAAACGCGATTAAACGCTTCCCTGAATTAGTAATGGCTGGCGCTTGTCTGCCTGACTTAGCCATCGTCAGCCACAGGTATCGTCATACGCATCTATGGGAAAATGCTCACCAACTGATGATAGCGGCTAAAACAGATGAAGAAACTGCGATTGCTATTGGCTATCT
>CAIYLB010000173.1 GCA_903926935.1 uncultured Pseudomonadota bacterium | reverse complement strand
GCGGATATTGCAGATTATATTGAACCGTTTTACAACCGAAAAAGACGGCATTCAACATTAGGTAATATTTCACCTGTAGAATATGAACTGAAATTTCAACAAAAATCTATCGAAGTGTCTCAATTTAGTTGACCATTACAGGCCTTTCCCATCGCTGCCGCAACAGCCGCAGATGTTTGTGGTACTTTGCTCCCTAGCGCTTCTCACAGAGTCCTTTAAGAGCCCTTCAAGATTCTTCGAACTTTCTCATGATCTTAGCGGTTGATTCTGCTGTGAGTGATTCTATCTTAGCCTTAATTTGGGGGTTCCTCATGAGCTTAGATTCACTGTTCCCAATGGTCCTTTCAGAGCTCTTAGGGACGTCTTAAGTCTGTCGGTAGGACTCACTAGCAGAGCCAGTTACAAGGTAATTAATGCAGAACAATTGCTGCTTGGGAGTTAAGGAATTTTTAAGAGTCATTATATAAGTTTAGCCCGTTGAGATCTGGATGGGTTTGCTGACTACCTTTAAGAGTCCTTAAAGAACCCCACGCGAATCCCCTGCCTCGTATCAATTGCAGCAGGATTCTGCGTGGGTTCTTTTAGGAGTTCAAAAGCACTCCCCGGAAAATGGGATTTCGGGAATTTCGGGATGCCATTTTTAGCTACTGTAACTGCCTTATATGGCTCAAGAGCTAGTAATGACCTAATTTCCCTGAAATACCCGAAATCCCTTATTTACCCCATTTACCATTTATAGGGGGTACTATATCTATATAAAATCTTCTTCAAAATCCTTCACTATGAGTCTATAGTCTAAGTCTTTAGCACGGCCTGTATTGCTTACTAAAAACATTGGATTATCACAACTAGAATAGAACAATAGCTTCTCACGTATTTTCTTATCACTAACGGTTGTCTTTCCTCTCACACTTTCAATAATAGATTTTTGGCTATTATTACCAGCGCTAATGGCACTAGTAATAAGTTCAAGAAGCTCTCGCTCTTCATTAGATACAATCTTGAGCACATTATTTAACTGAGATACTTTACGATCATTATTAAAATCTATAATAAAAGAAATTGGTGAAAACTCAGCTCGCACCTTATCGGGCCTCGTTGTAATCTCAAGCTGATTAGAGCTAACGTTCATTGAGCTATCAAGATAAATCATCTCATCAAGGTCATTTCGCAAATCAGCAGTACCTTCATAAATTGAATTACCTTCATCATCCTTGTACTTGTTGCAATGGCCAAGAAAGCAGACTGTCGCGCCTCTTACAGATAGGCTACGCGCCAAGTTGTAAAAACCCTTGGCCTGACGCTTATCAATAACATCAACGAACTTCTTTAGTGTATCTACGATAAATACATAATCATCGCACCGCTCGTTACTATTAGCTATTGCGTGAAATTTCTTAATCACATCCTCAACCGATTTACCATCGCACGCATCCGGCGCAATCACTTTGTAACCGTATTGCTTGGCATGCTTATGGTGCCGCTTCAGATCCCCAGGACTTCCATCAACGTTAATATAAAGCACCTTTAAACCCATTGCGGATAACTTCTCACATATATATAAGAAGATAGCTGTTTTACCTCCATTCGCCGGGGCTACATACGCCCCAAGATGACCTCTCACAATCATATTAGGATAAAGGAACTCAGCATCGGCCATCTTTTGGACGTGCTCATCCTTGAGCACAACATCTTCGAACAGCTTTCCAATATCACCATCAGATGGCATTTCAACTTCAGCAACTCCAAATCCATCTAAACCTAGTGCCATGTCGAAATCTAATTTAGTTCTCCCGCTGCAATGGGAGTGAGAGCAATAAAAATGCCCCATGGCATATCCATTTGTATGTGGCTGCATATAAACCGTATCAGCATCACCCTTGGGCCTGTCAGGATCTGAGTGCTCATGTTCCCATGGGCATGTAATAGAGTGCTTACCAGCGCCCATATCACGCTCGTAAAGGTCTTTTGAGATGATGGCTTGCATTACGGGGTCTTCGTTTGCCTGATCTTTCATGCGTTCTGATTTGCCCTTTAGCAGTCCTTTTGGCTTCGTGCTCGACGATGATAGATTTTCCAACTTAATACGAAGATCTCTAGAGATCTCAAAGAGACCTTCTGAGCCAACCAACTCATAAAAAGTATCCTTTAATTGATCCCCAGTAACTGTGACAAATCCTTTGCTATGAAACAATTCAAATCCATCTGTATGATTCTTACCGTCGTTGGCATGCCCGAACCAGAAAGCTCGAATGCCTGTGCCACTTGGAGAGTATTCAGCATAGGTATCACAAATCATATCTAATACTTTTGGGCTGACAAGACCATCTATAACGCAATGGTCTACATCAAGTGCCACAACTCCAAATTCCGCAAGGGTAGCCAAGCCAATTCCTGCAAGACTTTTATCACGCTCCAAACCTGCAAGCGCGACATCATAAGTACCAAGGTTATTCAAATCTTCAATGCTTCCTTGCACTCCATTGCGATTCTCACCAGACCTCGGATAGACAGGTATCTTATTAAATTTACCCGTCTTTGGATTAATTGTAGTAACTCGGTAACAAAGCCAAGCTTTCTTGTCACGTAAATTAGCTGGTATTCTTTTTCTATTTACCCGTAACTCCGACCGTAAGACATTTATTAGCGCTTTAACGTTAGCATTTGCAATAGCATCAGATTTATTCATGAAGCATCCCCTTTCAAGACCATCGGGTTCGGGGAAATGTTTACACCAATCAACTTACGATGCTTATAACTAGCTTGATTTTTTGCTGCTAATCTCCGCGTTGGCCTGTTCCCATACTTTATTGCATAGGCAAGTATTTCTGGCCTACTGTTCCCAGTTGTTGAATAGGCTCCAGAAGGCCATGATTGAATCGTACCTGGTAATGAAGGTACGTTTTTTGGGTTGGTACCTCTTTTCGCCTTAGTCATTATCAACCCCTCCCGCGCAAGACCAAGAAGTAGGTGTTGCCTGGCTAATAGAGTTGATTAATGCTTGTATATCTTCACAACGCCATGCAGTTCGGCGAGCAGATATTTTAATTCCTTGCGGATAGCGGCCAGATTTGATTCCGTTCCACCAGGTTGTAGGCCCTACGGGGATAATTGATGGGGTGCCTGTTTTCCTATCACCAAGAATTTGGCGAAGCGATAAAAAACCAGTAGTTGGTACTTGTTGTGTAATTGTCATGCAATGCTCCGGTAAAAAAGGAGCATCTGAAAACCTTGATTGGCTTAATATAGGCGCACAGATGCATTAGATCCATGTACCCTAATTAATGGGGGTATGCGAGAGTTTACTGCAGACCACAAGCCTTCGGGCACGGAAATTACCTTGGCGCTCTTACGGGTGCAGGCTAGAAGTGTCCGCAATGTATTACTCAACACTAAAAGCTTAATTTTTCAACTAGGCGAGCATTGCCCTCATCTAGTTCCGGCCAGTTGTTCTTTTTGGGGTGTACGGATTTACTTTCCAAAGGTTTTATATAACTACCAACTTGAAAATTAGTTTAATTAGATTTACTGAAGAGTGCAAGTGCCCGTTATCATTCAATTAGAATTCCCCGCAAATAAGATAATATTGCGCCTACAACTAATAGCTTTGCTTTGTACTTGAATTCAAGGAAATTACAGAAGTACATTTGCTTTTGCACCTGCTTTGAGTTCATCTAAATAATCACTCCACCACTGCGCTAACTTCATACGCTCTTTATCATACGTGGCTTCGTTATAAGTCTCTCTAATTTTATCTTTATCACTATGTGCTAAAAATGATTCAATAACATCATACCTAAACAAGCCGCTCTCATTAGCTTGAGTGCTAAAGAAATGACGACAACCATGTGGCACAATGTGGTAATCAGTAAATATTGCCCTAAATGCTTTGCGTATAGTTGCCTCTGATATGGGCTTACGAGCAAATCTAGCAGCAAATAAGTACTCACTGTTACCAGCACTAGCCCTTAACTCTTTTAGCGCTGCTATGGCTTGTGTAGATAACATAACGGTGTGAGGCTTAGTCATATACTTGCGACTTTTAGATTGCTCTAAAGGTAGCGTCCAAATGGCTGCATCTAAATCAAAGTCTACCCATTTAGCGCAACGCAATTCGCTAGGTCGTTGTGCAAAATGCATTTGTAAATAAACACAAGTCGATACTTCAAAGCTGCCTGCATAATCAACAAGACTTCGTAATAACGTTCCTGCATCTTTTGGGCTTTTAAGTCTCGGGTATTTTTCACTAATGTGCTTTACCAAACGCTCATCTTTTAGTGGTATTGGATTTTCTGATATGAGCTTGTCGCTTAATGCAAAATCAAACACGTTCCTAATCCAGCCACGTAATTTATCCATCAACTCCAAGGCGCCGCGTTTCTGCATAATTTGCAAACATTTACGCACGTGCATATTATCAATTTCACTAATAGGATAAGTGCCTATGACCCCATACACATTTGCATTGAATGTTTGTTGGATCTTTAAGTGCGTTGATGCTGCAAGAGTAAGCTTTTTAATGACAAGCCACTCCTCCGCAACCTTCTGAAAAGTCATCTCAGCAGTTTTGGCCTTCTGCCGCTTTATAAGTTTCGACTCAAGGATAGGATCAATATGCTCTAGTTTCACTTGCTTACGCTTAACACGCGACATCTCACGAGCCTCACTCAATGACAACTCTGGATATGTGCCTAACTGGATAGTCTTGGCCTTACCGTGCAAGGTAGTGCGAAGCTGGAAATATTTACTGCCGTTGGGGTGCATTAACAAAAACAAGCCATTACCATCACGAAAGGACTGATGCTTTTCTTTGGGCTTTAACGCTTTGATTGTGAGGTCGTCTAGTAAATCAGCATTAAGTTTTGCCATATCAATCCGTATAAAAACGTATAAAAATTAAAACTGCTGAATCTTTATACGTTTTTTTATACGTTTTGTAAATGGATTTTATTGAACCCATATGAACGTGGCTAAACGATTCATATAGCTAAATTATTGATTTTATTGATTATTTGTACGTTATTGAACATCAATAAACTAACAAATGGTGCCGGGAGGGGGAATCGAACCCCCACGCTGTTACCAGCGCGGGATTTTGAGTCCCGTGCGTCTACCAATTCCGCCATCCCGGCCTTTTGGAAAATACATTACTGTATAATTGCAACAACCGCCATTATAGCAAGCTCTTGGAATTATGCGAACAGAAGATTTCGATTTTTATTTACCCGACTCATTAATTGCCCAACATCCGACCTCTGACAGAACGGCTAGCCGCATGTTGCACGTCAATGGAATAGACGGTTCTTTGCATGACGAAGCCTTTAGTGACTTAGCTAATTTCTTAAATGCCGGCGATTTGGTGGTGTTTAATGACACCCGCGTGATTAAGGCTAGGTTGTTTGGCCACAAACTTACAGGCGGAAATGTTGAAGTGCTTATTGAACGTGTGATTGACCAGCATACCGCTTACGCTCACGTTAGAGCGTCGCGTGCGCCTAAAATTGGCAGTCAGTTAACATTGTCAGATGCGTTTAATGTTGAAGTGACGGCTAGGCATGATGATTTATTTGAACTCCACTTTTTAAGTGATATTTCTGTTTTAGATTTGCTTGAGCAGCACGGCGCTTTACCTTTGCCACCTTATATTACACATGCGGCCACGCATGAAGATGAAGAGCGCTATCAAACCGTGTTTAGTAAACATTTAGGCGCTGTGGCGGCGCCAACCGCAGGCTTACACTTTAATGAAGCCATGCTGGTGCAACTCAAACAAAAAGGCATTGATATTGCTTACGTCACTTTGCATGTGGGCGCAGGCACTTTTCAGCCTGTGCGTGTAGACAATATTAATGAACATATCATGCACAGTGAACTCTATAATATTTCACAAGATACTATAGAGATGATTCGCCAGACTAAAAATCGCGGTGGTAAAGTAACTGCTATTGGCACCACTGCCTTGCGTGCATTAGAAAGTGCGGCACGGCTTAGTGCAACGAATATAACGGGGAATTTACAAGCAGGTAGCGGCGAAACAGATATATTTATTACGCCAGGCTATCGCTTTAAGGTGGTCGACCGTTTGTTTACCAACTTCCATTTACCCAAAAGTACTTTACTCATGCTAGTGTCAGCATTTGCTGGTATGGATAATATTAAAAAAGCTTACGCACACGCAATTTCTGCACAATATCGTTTTTTTAGTTATGGTGATGCAATGTTAATAGAACAACAATTGATTGATTGATTAAATAATATTTTAATCACTACATTTAATAAATAATTGAACGAATCCAGTCTACATTTTGACTAAATCAAAATATCGCTAAATAAAAAAATCGTTAGTGAACCTCATTAAGAAAGAGTAATTATGCGCCTATCAAATGTTTTATTTTCTGTAATTTTACTAACAGCACTACAGCCAGCCCATGCTGAAATTTTGGCAGAAGCACAAGTTGGCATCAAGATTCCATTGGTAAAAAAACCCAGTACCCGACCGATGACTGTAGCGCATATTCCTGGCTTAAAGCGCTATTACATTGCTGATGGCGGCCTAGCGCCGATGGCGAGTGAGTATGAATCCGCCACATCAAAATCACAAATTCACGTTTATGACGATGAAGGTAACTATGTAAGCTCTGCCAATCCTGGCTACGACAATCGTTCTATTTATTACAATCCAAATAGCGACAAATTAGAAACCATTACTTACAACGTTTCTAGCGATGCTGGTCAATCGCCCAATACCGGTATATATGCCTTGGATTTAAATGAAACGGGTGACCTTAAAGACACGTCAAACGAGGTTATTCAGTTCAACCCAGCATTTGGCGATGCCGCCACCATGCCAAGCTACAACCCAGACACTAATCAATATTATGCAAAACAAGAGCGTGGCAATAAAGTTTGGGTGGTGGATTTAAAATCGCGCGAAAAAATCAGTGAAATTGCTTTGGATTTTACTAAAGCCGGTGTTAAGCATGATGATATTAGCGCGCACTTTATTGCATACAGCGGTATCAAGGGTGAAGAGTTAGTGCTCATTGACGTCGATCACAAAGCAGCATTAATCTTTGACTTGACCGGTAAGTATGTGGGTAAAAGTGAATTGCCTAAAGACTTAAAGCTACGTTCTCAAAATCATTTTAATGGCACAGGTTATGCCAATGATATGCTATTTGTCTACCATGAGCCTGAAGGTGAATTTGGTACTTATTATGGTTTTAAGGTTGTAAAGGCTAACTAAATTGGCTTTATGGTGAATGAGTTTTATGGAAAGTGTGATTTATAAATTTTAAGCATTAAATTCACGAGCGCAATATTTATAAGTCATAAAAAACCGCCAGAAGGCGGTTTTTTTATTGCTTACTTAATCATTCAAGTTAGCAGATAAGATTATTTGCCTAGCATGCCGGCTAATTTACCTGAAACCATGCCGAACAATGCGCCAATAACCACTGAAACAATGACTAGCAACGCTGGATTTGTAAGGTTCATCGCTGTTGCATTAGCTGCTGAGCCGGCTGTTAAAGCTAGACCAGCGGTTGCTGCATAACCATACACATTAGCTGGCACCACTGATAACAAGTTAACACTAGCTACGATCACTAAAAAGAATACAGTCACTGCAATAATTACTGGTGCAGCTAAAGTACCTAAGCTGGCCAATGCGCCTGAACTAACTAAAGTTAATGCAACACCAGCTATAACAGCACCATAAGACATGCCTGCAATTGTTTTTTGCAAGGCAGCATCATCACCGCCAGTATGGAAATAACAACCCCAAGCAATAAAACCAACCCAAACTAAAGCGATGGGAGCCGCTCCGCCCAATGGACCTAATGCTAAAAATGCCCAGACTCCACCTAAAACAGCAATACTTAGTGCTAACGCAGTTAATTTCGACATACTTAATTCTCCTGATTTTTATAATGAGTAGTAAGAAACGCGTACAGCGACGCCTTATGCAACAGATTTAATAAATGTAATTTTCCTGTTACATATTTAACGCCAAGGCAATACTGAAGCATTTTTATAGAAATGTAAACTTTTTTGAATGTATTTTTGCACCATTTTAGTGCAAAACAGCGTTGAAAATGAAAATAAATAGCCTTAAATATCTTTTTGCGGGTAATTCCAATTTTTTCGCCAAGCACCCAATACTAAATTAGGGTAGTTCGACTGGCCTAAACTGCCATTGTATCGTCCTAAAGCACGATATAAATCACCGTGTTCAATATTGATGTAATGTCTTAAAATTGTGCACCCATAGCGTAAATTGGTCCGTAACTGAAATAAATTATGATCGCTTGCACCAATATTGCGCAGCCAAAATGGCATGACTTGCATAAATCCACGTGCGCCAGCTGACGATAAGGCATATTTATTAAATCCACTTTCTACGTCAATCAGACCCAGCACCATCTGAGGATCAAGCCCTGAGCGAGTCGCTTCATAATGTATAGTGCGTAATAAATCTTCACGATATGTGTTGTTTGGGACACGGCTCTTAAGCCGCTGTGACATTTCTTGGAGCCATACATCACTTTCTTCTGCTCTTGTAAATGCAAGCTTAGGCGCAGCTTTATCACTAATGCTGCGCTGCATCATGGCTTTAACGCTATTCGACAAAGGCTCTTCTAGCTGAGAACCAGCAAAACTAATATTTGAAACCAAAGCTCCAAGACATATTAGCCAACTAATTTTCAGATCTCTAAGCATAAAGAACGCTCAAAATTTAGCTTATATTAGCGACCACGTTCTCAAACTTAAATTACAAAAGCTCAAGCACCGCCGCAGCTAAATTAACTAATGGTAACGATTGTGCTTCAGCAGAAGTTCTCGCTTTATATTCTACCAAGCCCTCAGCTAAACCACGCTCACCAATCACTAGGCGATGTGGCACGCCCATTAAATCGGCTTCGGCAAACATTACACCTGGGCGCTCACCTCTGTCGTCTAGCAACACATCAATTCCAGCTGCAAGCAAGTCGGCATACAATTGATTGGCCGCCAATTTAACGGCGTCTGATTTGTCAAAACCAATCGGGCAGATCACCACACTAAATGGCGCCATGCTGGCAGGGAATATAATGCCTCTATCATCATTACCTTGTTCAATAGCTGCGCCGACAATACGCGAAACGCCGATACCGTAACAACCCATTTCCATCACTTGCGTTTGGCCATTTACATCAAGATAAGTCGCATTCATCGCCTCTGAATACTTAGTACGTAATTGGAAAATATGGCCGACTTCAATGCCACGACAAAGCGACAATATACCCTGACCGTCAGGACTAGCATCGCCTTCAACCACGTTACGAATATCGGCAACTAAACTTGGCTCAGGTAAATCACGGCCAAAATTCACACCGCTTAAATGATATTTTGGTTTATTGGCTCCACAGACAAAATCACTCATGGCAGCCACGGTTCTATCCGCAATGACACGCACATGTGCTCCTACACCAACCGGACCAATAAAACCTGGTGGGCATTTTAAATTCTCACGCACTTCTTCTTCAGTAGCAAATCTAAAATCATGCAGACCGGCTAATTTATTCACTTTAATTTCATTTAAACGATGATCGCCGCGAAGGAGCAGTAAGTTAAATTGAGTGCTGCCATCTTCAAGGTTTGCAATTAAAGCCATCGCTTTAACAGTGCGGTCTAAACCAATATTTAATAATGCAGAGACCTCTTCACAAGATGTTTGCTTAGGCGTATCAACTTCTTGCATCAATTCATTTGCGGCAATTCTGGCATGCGGTGCAACAGCCTCAGCTAGCTCAACATTGGCTGCGTAGTCCGAAGTATCACAATATGCCAAGCCATCTTCACCTGAATCAGCCAACACATGAAACTCATGAGAACCATCACCGCCTATTGCGCCAGTGTCGGCCTTAACTGCGCGAAACTTAAGGCCTAAGCGATTGAATACTTTGCCATAAGCTTGAAACATGGTTTGATAAGTGGCATCTAGCGAAGCAAAATCAGTGTGAAAGGAGTAAGCATCTTTCATCATAAATTCACGAGCCCGCATCACGCCAAAACGAGGACGAATCTCATCTCTAAACTTGGTTTGAATTTGATAAAAGTTAAGCGGCAACTGCTTGTAGCTACGAATTTCAGCGCGGGCAATGTCAGTAATTACTTCTTCATGCGTTGGACCGAAGCAAAATTCACGTTCGTGACGATCTGTAATTTTAAGCATTTGTGGTCCAAAAACCGCCCAACGGCCAGTTTCATCCCAAAGCTCTTTTGGCTGCACAGCGGGCATAAGCAACTCAAGCGCGCCAGCTTTGTTCATTTCATCGCGTACAATCGCTTCCACCTTGCGCAATACACGCAAGCCCAACGGCATCCAGGTATATAAGCCAGAGCCTAAGCGTTTAATCAGCCCGGCTCGCACCATTAAAATATGGCTGGGTAATTCAGCGTCGTTTGGCGCTTCTTTTTGGGTATTGAAGAAAAATTGTGAGGAGCGCATGGTGTAATCGAATCTTGGCAAATATCAAGATGCGAATTTTACATAGAATCAGTGATTTAGTCAGCAAGAGTTATTTAATGTTTATGGGCTTTAGCAACGATTAGTACTTATATAATAATCGGCGAATTTATCAATTCGTTAGGCTTTTTCCCTTGTGATGGATAGTGCTGCTCAAGTTGTTCGCCAATTTTCTGTATGCCTTCAACAATGCCAGCCTCAAACTGACCTTGCCGAAAGCGCGCTTCCATTCCTTTGCAAATAGCTTCCCAGCCCGTCGCACCGACACGCAAATGGATACCGCGATCAGCCAAAATCTCAAAATCATGGTCGGCTAACAGTAAGTAAATAAGCACACCATTATTATGCTCAGTGTCCCAAACTTTAAAATTCGAAAATGTTTCTATTGCGCGCGTTGCGGCAGATTTTCCGCGGAAAAGATCAATGATATGCAAATTAGCTTCAACTACGAAACAAATTTCACCCAAATGCAAGCTTTCACTTTTAGTGATGGCAGCTTCTATATTGCGCATAACCTGAACTGGCAATTGCTTTTGCACCGCCCCTGGACTAACTAATAAGTGCCTAAATAAACGCTTGATAAACTTAACTGACATTATTTGATTGCCCCAAATATAAACGTTGTGAGCATTACCAATTTCCCGAGGCGCCGCCGCCTCCAAAACCACCGCCACCGCCTGAAAAAGAGCCTCCGCCAGACCTTCCGCCACCGCCCATTTGGCTCAATCCAACTGGTCCGATGAGCGTGAACACAAAAGCAATCACGCCAAATAAAATTGCCGCCAATACGCCCCCACCTAATATCCAGGCCAGTACAGCAATCGCACCGCCGTTTAGTGCACCGCCAAAGAAATTACCAAATATGGCGCGCAATATTCCACCCAGTACCAAACCACCAAATAGTAGAAGTGGCAGCATATTATCAAAACTATCATTACCAGCAGCCTGCTTATTGGGTGCAGGCAACTGTTCTCCAGAGATCAGCGCAATCAGTTTATCTGTAGCATTATTAATACCACCATAAAAATCACCTTGTTTAAAACTTGGTGCCATGACTTCAGTAATGATACGTTTTGCGATTAAATCTGGAATCGCGCCCTCTAAACCATAACCCACTTCAATACGCATTTTATGGTCATCTTTGGCGACTAAAATAAGTAAGCCATCATCTGGTTTTTCACGGCCTAATTTCCAGGCATCGGCTACGCGAATACCATATTGAGCGATATCTTCAGGCTGCGTACTGGGAACCATAAGCACAGCGATTTGGCTGCCAGATTTTTGCTCAAAAGCAGTGAGTTTTGCTTCCAGCTGGCCTTGTTGCTCAGGCGTGAGGGTTTGCGTTAAATCGGTAACACGCGTTTTTAATGTTGGAATTGCCACAAGTTCGGCGCGCACATTTATACATGCAAAAATCAGTATCGCAGCCAGTGCGGCTAAACTAGTTTTTAGATGAGGGAACATTTATTGAATCATGCAATGATTAATAGTGAGCTTATTTCTTATCAGCAAAATCCACTGTTGGTGGCGCAGAAATAGCTTTCTCATTTTCAACGGTAAATGATGGCTTTGTTTTATAGCCAAACATCATCGCCGTGAGATTTTGTGGAAATGAACGCACCGCCACGTTGTATATTTTGATCGTTTCAATATAGCGATTACGTGCAACCGTGATACGGTTTTCAGTGCCTTCTAATTGCGCCTGCAAATCTCTAAAACCTTGATCGGCTTTTAAATTAGGGTAATTTTCTGAAATCGCCATTAAGCGTGATAAAGCAGAACTTAACTGGCCTTGTGCAGCCTGAAATTTAGCAAAAGCTTCGGGGTCATTTAACACATCCGCAGTCACTTGCATGCTCCCCACTTTTGATCGTGCGTCAGCCACCTGCGTCAACACAGCTTTTTCATGTGAGGCATATCCTTTAACCACATTCACTAAATTAGGAATTAAATCTGCACGGCGCTGATATTGATTCAGCACTTCTGACCAACTGGCTTTTGCTTCTTCATCTAGCGATTGAAAATTATTGTAGCCGCAGCCGCTTAAATTTAACAATAACAATACCGTAAGTAATTTTAAGTAGATTTTTTGCATTTTAATTCCTAATAAAATAAGTCATTTACAATTCTAGTCATTGATAAATCTAGTCGCGAATAAAGCTAATCACAGATAAGTTATGTATGTCAAAAGTATATATTTGTACATTGCGTCTATGCGTCAGATTTCAATAGTTTAGCGTGGGGATAAGTCAGGATTATTAAATTTTATAGTTTATTAGGTTTATGCAAGCTATGCATGGCTAAGCAGAAATCATCCCATGCTTGCGCTTTGTCTGCCGACACTTGCAACAGATGTGCTAAATCGTAAGTCGCCACTAGCGGAAGGTTTTGAAATTGGTGCAATTTTCCGCGTAAATTAGGTAAACTTTCGCTTGATTGCAAGATGGCCTGCGCAGTAGATTCACCCATAGTAATCAGTAGCTTGGGTTGATGAGTATTCATTAACTGCACAATATTTGACGACGTCTCTGCTGGTTGCGCTTTTATGCGCATCGCCATAAAAATATTTTTCAATAAGTTTTGCTCATCAGCTTGTAACGGTGTGCTCGACAACACAAATAGGTAATCCGCACTATCGTTTAAAATAACTGTAAAAAATACTGGTGCAGCCTCTGATAAAACATCCAACGATGTTGCTGGCGAAAAAATTTCTTTTTCTAGCGCGTCGGCGACGATTCCCTCTGTTTCAATTGTCTGATTTTCTGCAATAGGCAATGCGGCAGACTGGGCTACGACTTCAGCCTCGACTTCGGCATCTAAGAATGATGGCAAAGGTGCTCGTAATTGCCATATCGGGAGTAATTCTAACTCTCGTAACATATCTTCACGCGTCATTAAACTCATAATGCTAAGCCCATTAAAACCGCATCTTCACGGCCATTGGCGGCTGGATAATAAGCGCGGCGAATGGCCATTTCATTAAAACCAATACTTTCATACAAAGCGATGGCGGAAAGATTGCTCTGACGAACCTCTAAAAACATATTGGCCGCTTGATGGTCTTTAGCAATTTGCAACATGTGCTCTAATAAGAAGCGGCCTAAACCTTGTTTTTGGTACGATTTAGCTACGCTCAAATTAAGCAAGTGCGCTTCATCTAACACCATCATTAATAAGGCATAGGCAATAATTTTTTCTTGCTCAACCAAAACGCAGGTTTGATAGCCAGAATTTAATGAATCACTAAAGTTACCACGCGTCCAAGGATACGGATAAATCTGCGGTTCAATAGCCATAATTTCATCTAAATCATCCAAGCGCATAGGACGAAATTTCGGCTGAATTTTCGACACCTCACTCATAAACGCAAACCCTGCTCGCGTTCCACCGTTTTAAGCGCGACGCGATTTCGAATATAAATAGGCATCGCCTCACTTGCCGGTTTTGCCTCGCCTCTTGCAAAAACTGGCTGCGCTAGACTAAGTATGGCACTAGCGCTAGGCAATAATTGTGCTTGAACATTTTGTAATTGCCCTGCGTAAGCCCCGCCCAACTGCGCGGCATAAGTCTGCCAGCCGCTACCCGCACCAGTCCAGTCGCCGCCATCTAAAGCAGGCACCGCTTCTGGTTTATATAAACCAGGCTCAATAATTGTTTGCCATTCGCCGTCGACTTTTGCATAAACTGCGTGATACACCTCGCCCATGCGCGCATCTAAGCAGGCGATGACTTTTTCTGCGCCACTCGCTTCAGCTAAAGCCAACAAAGTGCAAATGCTCACTACAGACAAATTAGCACCAAAACCCAAACCCTGCGCCACGCCAGCGGCAATTCGCACACCGGTAAACGAACCGGGGCCCGCGCCAAAAGCAATGCCTTGCAAGGCGTTTAGTTGCAAATCCGCTTCATTCAGTAAGGCTTGCAACTGTGGCAAAATAATTTGCGAATGCGTTTGCCCTGCGTTAAGGTCAAAGGTGAAAGTTTTATCGCCTTTCAGCAAGGCCAGTGATAAATATTCGGTAGAGGTGTCGAGTGCAAGTAAATTCACGTTAGGTCTAATGTTCATTTTTGTCAGATGCTATTTTGCCACGCATCTGCTTAATTTGCCCGCGTTGTATTTTACTTTCTAAACGCCGTTGCTTAGAGCCATAACTAGGCCTAGTGGCGTAACGCATAGGTTTCACTTGGTTTGCCGTATTCACAATTTCATGTAAACGTTTAATTGCATCTTTTTTATTAGCCTCTTGGGTACGATATTGCTGGGCTTTTAAAATCAAAACACCTTCATCAGTAATGCGACTGTCTTTCAAATGTATCAGGCGTTCTTTTAACCAATCGCTTAATGAAGAAGCTGGAATATCAAAACGCAAATGAATCGCGCTTGAGACTTTATTCACATTTTGCCCACCCGCGCCTTGTGCGCGAATGGCGCTAAGGTCGTACTCGGTTTCGGGGATGGTGATCATTAATATAACTAGTAGTGATAGCGCAGTTGTGCAATAAGCAAACTATCGTTTTCTACTTTGTACACAATTCGATGTTCATCATTAATGCGCCGCGACCAAAAACCACTGAGCGCATGTTTTAGCGGCTCAGGCTTGCCTATTCCAGTAAATGGCTCACGCTGAATGTCTTGAATCAATTTGTTAATGCGTTGCACCATTGGCTTATCATTAGCCTGCCAATAAAGATAATCTTGCCAAGCAGCTTCAGCAAAAACTAGCTTCATTCAGCCAGCGTTCTTTCTGTGCCATTGCCGGCATTTAACTCAATCACCGCATCCATCAATCGTTTTGCATTATATGGACTGCGTAATAAATAAGCGGTTTCTTCCAACGCCTGATAATCCGCAAGCGAAAGCATCACCACCGATTGTTCACGATTGCGCGTGATAATCAAAGGCTCGTGGTTTTCACACACGCGATTCATATTGCTGGCCAGTTGCGCACGCGCGGTTGTGTAGGTAATTGCGTCCATTTTCAAAGCCCCTTAAACATGTACGAATTATTGTACATATTTTAATTTATGATGTCTATTAGTCAGTGGTATTTATATCAATTGTTATGTAAATGGGTATTACTACGCCGTTAACTAAAAAGAGATTAAATAGCAAAGGGTTGGAGTAAATTCCAGCCTTTTCATTGCGGATGCATACTTATCAAGTAGCACAATTAATATGTTAAGTAGCACAATTAATATGCCGCTAGGCTGTTATGGGCAGTAACCAGCTACAGCCAATTTACTCTGTTCGGGAAATAAGTAGGCTTGAATTCAGCCGGTCGTTGCAACACACTATAAACTGCGTAAACAGAAGGAGTCTTGCAAATGAAACAACGTCACAGAATCTATTACACGGCTACACAAAATGCGAGACACGCTCTACTTCAGGCTGAGGGGTTTTTGGTTCAATATTACAAAATTAACAATAAGCGCTATTTTGAAGTAAATTGATAGATTGATGAGTGTCACCTTTGGTCGACATTTGTCGGTGAGATCTTGCAACTGGCAGTCAGCCATGGTGATTTAGTGACATTAAGTGAACGTTTCAGCTTAGGTAAGAAGTGACGTTTTTGTGCGCCGGCTATACGGATATTCAAATAATTAAATTTAAATTTTGCAATTTTATAAAATAAAGATACCTCTTATTGATTGATAAGTAAATTGGTCAACAGCTTAGTAACATGCATGTAAATCGCTATGAATATCGATGCAAAAGTAAAAAATATTACACAAAGAAATCCTGCACATCTTTAATTTCTCTAGTCCGCTTAAACGGCGGCAAGCTTTGCCAGATTCTTTTTCCGTAAGACTTCGTAATCAATCGCGGGTCGCAAATCATCAACACGCCTCTATCATTTTCATCACGAATCAAGCGCCCTGCGCCTTGCTTTAAAGTGATGACTGAATAAGGGAGTTGATATTCCATAAAGGCATTTTTTCCTTCCTCGTTCAATTTATCTACGCGTGCAGACAATACTGGATCATCTGGCGGGGCGAATGGAAGCTTGTCGATAATCACGACACTTAGCGCTTCGCCGCGCACATCTACGCCTTCCCAAAAACTTTGCGAACCAACTAATACAGCGTTGCCTAATTGTCGAAAGCGGTCTAATAGCTCGGTGCGTGAGCATTCGCCTTGTAATAATAATGGGCTTTCGATGCCATTTTCAGAAAAAGCTTCTTTGAGTAAGGCGTGAATCTCGCGCATGGCACGTAAACTGGTAGAAAGCATAAAAGCTCTGCCACCACTAGCTTGTAACACTGGCAATGCTGCGGCTACTACGCATGCGGTATAACTTGGACTGTTAGGATCGGGCATGTCCGGCGGCACGTATAAAAGCGCCTGTTCTTGGTAATTAAACGGGCTTTCCCAAAAGCCAGTTTTGGCATCTTGCAAACCCATTTGCTGAATATAGTGACTAAAATCACTCTTAACAGCTAGCGTGGCCGAAGTAAATATCCAAGCCCGTGGCTGCGCGTTAAGTTGTTTGCCAAAACCTTCGGCCACACTTAAAGGCGTGGCGTGCAGTTGTACTGAATGAGTGAATACTTCTACCCAGCGCACTAAATTGTTGTTTTCTGCGGTTTGCCAGCGGCTAAACAAATCGTATAAAGCTTCGCTACGTTGCCAGCATTTTTCTAGCAAGGGGTCACGTGCGGCTTGAGTTTCAAGCACTTTTGCCAGCGCTTTCAATTCGCTTTGCATGTGCTGATAAGCTTCGTCAAAACCTTTTAAAGCCAAGGCTTTTTGCACAGGTAAACGCGAGCCTTCATAAGCAAAAATCAGCCGGAAATCTTTGGCAGCCTTCTCTAAGGTTGGAATCGCTTTGCTTAGCGCAATACAATCTTTAGCCAGCGTTAAATAGGCGGCTGTGCAATCTTGCGCCAACTCATGTAACTGGCTGGTAGAAACATCTTCGCCAAAAAATAGTCCCGCGACTTCGGGCAATTGATGCGCTTCATCGAATATCACCGTATTAGCGGTAGGTAAAAGTTCAGCAACCCCTTCGTCACGTAGCATCACATCAGCAAAAAATAAATGATGATTCACCACTACAACGTCGGCCGCCAAGGCTTTTTTACGTGCTTCCATGACAAAACATTCTTTGTAAAAACTACAATCCGAGCCTAAACAGTTGTCACGGGTAGACGTTACGCTAGTCCAGATCATGGCATTTTCTGGCACAGAGTTAAGCTCGCTTTTATCACCTGTTTTGCTATTTTCAGCAAAAGTTTTAATCAAGTGTACATATTTAGCATCTTCACGTGAGGCAAAGCGGCCCTCTTGCTCGGCCCGATTAAGATGATAATGACATACGTAATTTGCGCGGCCTTTTAACATGGCCACCGTCACCGGTACTTTTAAGGCATCGCGGACATTGGGTAAATCGCGGCTATACAACTGGTCTTGCAAGTTTTTAGTACCGGTAGAAATAATCACTTTTCCGCCAGTGAGCAAGGCTGGCACCAAATAGGCAAAAGTTTTACCTGTGCCAGTTCCTGCCTCAGCCACTAACTGCGTGTTGTTTTCTATAGCATCAGCAATTGCCAAGGCCATTTCTAACTGTTGCGTGCGGGCGCTATATCCTTCAATTTGCTCGGCTAGAATGCCGTCTTTTTCAAAAACTTGGCGTATGGTAGGTGTGCTCATAAGGATTGTGATTATCCCATGAGTTAGCAGCTTGCACAAAAATAGAACTTAATATTACCAAATGTAAATTCCATATTAGCATTTTGCATTTTTCGCTTAAGTTCTTATAATCTCACTGTGATTAAAAACTTCATTAATTTTAATAAAAGCTATGTCTTGTGCTTGCTACTGGCTTTTTTTAGCGCATCCTGCTCTGCAATTGAGCCTTTGCCCATGCCTGCGGCTGATGCAAATGTATCGTTAGAACAAATTAGTAAGGAACAAAACCCTAACAATTGGTCTGGACGAGCGGGTGAAGTGTTGGTAAATGCGCTAAGCCTTACCGGCATTAAATACGCCAGAGGTGGAAATACACCTGAAACGGGCTTTGATTGCAGTGGTTTTGTACGCTACGTATTTAAGCAGGCCGCTAGCCTAACGCTACCTCATAGTGCGCTAGCCATTAGTCAGATAGGTAAAACTGTGCCTAAAAATGACTTACAACCCGGCGACTTAGTATTTTTTAATACCATGAGAAATACTTTTTCTCATGTCGGCATTTACCTTGGTAACAATCGCTTTATACACTCACCAAGCATCGGCGGAAAAGTCCGTGTAGAAAATATGCGAGATGGCTACTGGTCAACCCGTTTTAGCGGTGCACAGCGTATAGATGCAGACAAAAACTTCCTGAAAGAAGCGGTGCTAGTACAATAAATCTGTACAATAAATCTATTGCAGTAAATCCGGCGCAACAAATCTAGTACAGGAAAATAATCAGTCGGTTCAAATATCCGGCATGACAACAGGCTTATCGCTATGCCCTAAATCACGGCTAGGATCAATGAGATCGCGTACCAACTGCTTTACTTCTTTAGCTTCAGGAAAGCGTCCAGCTTCTTTACGCGAAAAAATGAGTTGCTGGTTCAGACTGATCTCAAAAATGCCATTACTGCCGGGCTTCAATGCCACGCTATTTAGATCTTGCTCAAAAGTTGTGAGTAGCTCCTGCGCTAACCAAGCTGCCCGCAAAAGCCAGCGGCACTGTGTGCAATAAGTAATTTCAATGTTGTGCTTAATCAATTTTTTACCCTTAACTGTTATACTTAAATTTGTTCTACAGAATATAATTTACTATCATTTGAAACTATTAAAACTAAGTTTGTCATAACCAACTTGGTTACCATCGTTTGGGAATAATACATGCAAGCTAATAATAAATATCAGCGTTTTACTAAAATCGGTCTGGTTGGCTCTGGACTATTGCTTGGCCTAATGTTGAGTTTAACCTACTCTGCCATGGCCGAAAAAATGGTCAAACCACAGTTACCACTTGAAGACTTACGTACTTTTGCTGAAGTGTTTGGTAAGATTAAAAGTGACTATGTAGAGCCAGTTGCAGACAAGAAATTAATTGCTGAAGCCATTAGCGGCATGCTAACTGGGCTAGATCCACATTCAACCTATTTGGATGTAGATGCTTTTAAGGATATGCAAGCAGCTACGCAAGGAGAGTTTGCTGGCTTAGGAATTGAAGTGGCCATGGAAGATGGGCTAGTAAAAGTAATTTCACCGATTGAAGACTCGCCTGCCTACAAAGCGGGGATTAAATCTGGCGATTTAATTATGAAACTAGATGATACTCCAGTAAAAGGCTTAAATTTAAACGATGCGGTAAAGCGCATGCGCGGCAAGCCTGACACAGAGCTAACATTGACAATAATACGCAAGAATGAGCTTAAACCACTCACGTTCACCTTGCTTAGAGCCATTATTAAAAACAAAAGTGTTAAATATAAAATGACTGAACCTGGCTATGCCTATGCAAGAGTCACTCAGTTTCAAGAGCGCACTGGTGAAGATTTGGCCAAAGCCATTAAGGCTATGTACGATGAAAACAAAGGTCCTTTCAAAGGCTTTGTGTTAGATCTACGTAACGATCCAGGCGGTTTACTGAATGGCGCGGTAGGTGTTGCAGCGGCGTTTCTACCTAAAGATACATTAGTTGTATACACAGAAGGTCGTGCTGCTGATTCTAAAATGCAGCTCACTGTTAGTCCAGAAAATTATGCCCGCGGCGGTTCATCAAATGACTATATACGTGATATTCCTGCAGATCTAAAAACCGTGCCTATGGTAGTGCTGATTAATGCAGGCTCAGCTTCTGCATCGGAAATTGTTGCCGGCGCTTTGCAAGACCATAAACGCGCAACACTAGTGGGCATTAGAACCTTTGGTAAAGGTTCTGTACAAACCATTATGCCGATGAATAATGGTGCGGCTATTAAACTCACCACTGCGCGTTACTTCACACCTAATGGCCGATCAATTCAAGCCAAAGGTATTGACCCTGACTTTATTGTTGAAGATGGTACTGACCAATCAAACAATATTCATGAGGCGGACCTATCCGGCCATTTATCTAACCCTAAAGATGAGCAGGCTGGCGTTGCGATAAAACCAGAAATGGCAGCTGCGGCTAAAGCTAAGTTAAATGAGAAGAAATATGCAGAGCCTACAGGCCCAATTGAACCAGCTAGCGCAGCAGATATTCAGTTCATGCAAGCCATGAATTTTTTAAAAGGCAAACCTGTAATTCACACTGAACCAGCCAAAGTTGAGCCGACAAAAAGCTAACCATTAGTTAGGTGATAGCGTACAGGCTAACGCTTGTAACTTAGCTTAAAAAATCCGCCCTTAAATAAGGCGGATTTTTTATGGCCGCTGTTTTAAGTATTACACACATGAAAAATCATGAGATAAATCAGATAAATTTGCAAACATTGACTTTCATACCCCTTAGCCAATAACGCAAGGTTTATAATAGCGGCATGGCATTCAATATAAAAGAATTAATCATAGAAGCGGATCGTTGCGTGGCTTGCGGCCTCTGCTTGCCTCATTGTCCCACTTACCGAAAAACCGGCTCAGAAGCAGATTCTCCGCGCGGCAGAATTCAACTGATGCGCGCAGTAGCTCAAGATATTTTGCCGAATAATGACCGATTTAAAGAACATATTGATTTGTGTTTAAATTGTCGAAGTTGTGAAACTGCCTGCCCTAATAACGTCAATTATGGCGCCTTGATTGACACCGCACGTGCGCTATTCATTCCTAAAAAAAGCCATTTCTTATCACTAGCGAAACCGTTTATTCGTCATCGCGGTTTAACTTACAGTTTAAGTTGGCTAGTTTGGTTGGCGCAAAAATTAAAACTTAATTACTTGATGCAGCGCTTAATACCTGCCGCCAAGCTATTACCAGCCATTGCAAAGCCAGTGACATGGAAACCACTTTATTTGGCCACTTTAGATGCGACTGCGCCTAATAAAAAAGGTGCAGTTAGCTTATTTTTAGGCTGCACTAGCAGTGCGCTAGATAGCCAAACGCTATTAGCCAGTATTTATGTATTAAATAAACTAGGCTTTGATGTGCATGTTCCGCCGCAGCAAACTTGTTGTGGCAGCATTGCTAGACAAATGGGTGACGCCAAAGAGGCATCGCAGCTGGTCGCTTTAAATGCAGCTAATTTTGATCATTCCATGCCGCTATTAACGAGTGCAAGCGGTTGTGGCTCTGGCTTGAGCGACTATTTACCAAAACACAAAATTCAAGATATCAGTGCGTTTTTAATGGCATGTGACTGGGCTAATATACAAATCAAGCCATTGACTGAACGCATTTATGTACAAGATCCTTGCTCACTGCGTAATGGGCAAAATAGCCATCAAGCGGTTTACAGCTTACTTAAAAAAATCCCGCAGGCGGATATTCAATCATTAGCTGGAAACAGCCAGTGCTGTGGCGGCGCAGGCGCCTACATGCTGACGCAAAATGACATGGCAAATCAATTGCTTGAAGACAAGCTGACCATTATTAAAGCTAATAATGTGGCTACCCTGGCGACCTCCAACATTGGCTGTAGCTTACACATTGCAAGTGGGCTACGAGAACAAGGCTTAAAGGTTTCGGTGATGCATCCAATACAAATAATTGCCCAACAAATGGGCTTGGTTTAACCAAGTAATTTGAGCGTAAAATAAATCGTGTTTAATAATTTTGTATTAAAAAAACAACATTGAATACAGCACGATTAAATAAAACTATATTCAATATAGCACTGTCTACCAGATCAATCTCTATTAGACTAATATCAAGCGAAATGAAGTCATAAAAACTATGCTGAATAAAACTAGATTAAATAAATTAGATACATTCATTATTGAGCTTGATACTGGCCTACGCACCCTGCTGGCTAAACCACGTAGCGAAAGAGCGCATCCAGATGCCAATATCGCCGAAGCTAATTTAACAGTAGCAGAAAAAGCGCACGCCAGCGCCCTAATGCGGGTAAATCATACGGGAGAAGTGTGTGCTCAGGCTTTATATAGCGGACAGGCGCTGACTGCGCATAGCGCTGAAACAACACTGGCGCTAAAACAGGCTGCGCAAGAAGAAACAGATCATTTGGCCTGGTGCGAAACGCGGATTGCTCAACTTGGCGGCCGCACTAGTGTGCTTAATCCCTTATTTTATGCAGGCTCGTTCACGATGGGTGTTATTGCTGGGGCGCTAGGTGATCAATGGAATTTAGGTTTTGTGGCTGAAACTGAACAACAGGTCGAGGCGCACTTGGCTAGTCACTTAAATAAACTGCCAGAATCTGACTTAAAGACTAGGAAGATTATTGAAATAATGCAGCAGGACGAAGCTAAGCATGCGCAAGAGGCAAAGCAACTTGGTGCAGCAGAACTACCAGCACCCGCCAAGTTCTTAATGAAACAAGTGTCAACGTTGATGACAACATCAACTTATTATTTATAAAAGGTCAGTCCAAAATGCAAAAATTCAGCGACGTATTACAAACTTTAGACGATGCTTCGCATGTGCAACGTATTGAGTTATTTAATGGCGATGGCAGTTCAGCAGGCGTTATTGAGAACAAACCAGGCAGCCACGGTTCGGTAAAAGTGTATTACCACCTGTTTCGTATGTATGGAGAGATTTCTTTAGATGCAGCAGTAGAAGGTTTAAGCCTCTTTGCAGAACATACCGGTGATGCGGAAAATTGCCCTGGCAAACACCCGAATGTAGATAGGTTGCTGGACTTGCTAGAAGATGAGCAGGCACTATCCATGAAAGTCACAGAGACTGCTGTTTAAATTTTAGATCAAACTTTTTGCCAGCGCGATATTGGTGGGTGATAAATTAACTCTAGCAAATGGCCAACCGCATCTAAACAGTAAAAACCACGCGCGCCGTCACGGTGCGTTTTAGGTACTTCAGTAATTCTCACCCCATTTTTTACAAAATAATCGTACCAATGATCGACGTCATCGGCTGAATTCAACACAAAGCCAATGTGATCTAATCTTTGCTGTGCCTGTGGCGTGTAATCAACGCGATGTAACGCAAACACATCACCCTGATTAGTCAAATACACATTATCTGCGTCAGGTTGCCACTCAATCTGCATGCCCATAATATCCACATAAAACTTCACACAGATTTCCAGCTCTTTCACAAATAAAGCCACGTGGCGTATGCCTAGCATGCCAGTTGGTTTATTCTGTTTAATATCAGACATCGCTAATTACAACCGTACTAGGTTTAATCTCAAAATCATGCGTAATCTCTACGCTTTTGCTCAACATAATTGAAGCTGAACAATATTTTTCTGCCGACAATTTAACCGCACGCTCAACTTGTGCTGGGTTTAAATTATCACCAGTCACCACAAAATGTACATGAATTTTAGTGAACACTTTTGGAATCTCGTCGGCACGTGTCGCATCGATTTCTGCAACACAAGCCATAATTGGCTGGCGCGCTTTTTTAAGTATGGCAACCACATCAAATGATGTACAACCACCCATACCAATCAGCAACATTTCCATTGGGCGCATGCCAATATTGCGACCGCCGTTTTCTGGAGCACCATCTAATACGACCGCATGGCCAGATTCTGATTCGCCCACAAAGCTAACACCATCGATCCATTTTACTTTAACGTGCATATTAATCTCTTTCTAATACGAGAGCGCAATAAACGCTCCCGCAAAAAATTATTTAACGTCTAACAGCTCAACATCAAAAATCAGCGCTGCATTAGGTGGAATTGCACCGCCTGCACCACGAGCACCATAGCCCATTTCTGAAGGAATAACCAAGGTGCGTTTGCCGCCAATTTTCATACCTGCAAAGCCTTCATCCCAACCTTGAATCACTTGGCCACCGCCTAAGAAGAAATTGAACGGTTGATTACGGTCTAAGCTGCTATCAAATTTTTTGCCTTTATGGCCTTCAGCAGCCGCTTCATAAAGCCAGCCTGTGTAATGTACGGTCACGTTAAAGCCAGCTTCAGCCTCACGTCCTGTACCCACTTGTGTGTCAATTTTTTGTAATTCAGTAACTGTATTGGTCATTGCTGTGTTTTCCTTGGTTGAAGTTGCCGGTGTTGATGTATTAGGCGTTTTTGACGCAGTTGATTCGGCTTTGCAAGCATTAAGCGTAACAGCACACGCGCAGGCTAACAAAAGGCTAAAAAATTTCATGTTAACGACCTTAAGTAATAAAAGTGGCAAATATGTTTAAACACAATGTTTTTGCGAAAATATATTTCAGGCCATATGATACCGCAAACTCAGACAAGTTCGTTGTGCGAGACGCTGACTATTATTGAATTATGGGTGAGAATAAACCCACTCAATTAAAGCATCTTGAGCAGCTTTGCTGGCGCCAGCTTTTACATCATTAACCATCATCACCAGCACTTGTCGTTTGTTTTGCTTATCCAGCACATAGCCAGCAACTGAACTTACGCCATCTAAAGAACCCGTTTTTAGATGTGCGCGTGCGCTCACCGGACTATCTTTAAGGCGTTTCTTCATCGTACCATCTAGCGATAATATCGGTAGCGAACTCATGAATTCTGGCATCACTGGGCTATTGTAGGCACTCACTAACATTTGCGATAAATGTTCTGCGCTGATGCGTTCTTTACGCGATAATCCTGAGCCGTTTTCAATGACTAAGTCATCAAAGTTTAAACTTTTTCCATCAAAAGATTTACCGGCAAGCCACGCTTTAATCGCCATAGCGCCATTTATTTCAGTGGCAGGCAATGATGTTTTCTCAGCGGCAATCGTCAACAGCAATTGTCGCGCCATTAGATTATTACTCCACTTATTAATATCACGCACCACGTAAGCTAACGGCTCGGATAACTGCTCAAGCACTTTTACTGCGCGATCAGGTTTTTCTTGTATTTTTAGCTGACCAGAAAACTTGCCGCCTAATTCAAGCCAAAGCTTTTTAAACGTATAAAACGCATATTGCTCATCATCGAACACACTTAACTCTAAATATCGCTCACCACAATCCGGCGAAAAACTACCGTTAAATGTGGCGATAGCACTGCTCATTTTTTCAGAAATTTGTGTGCCGCCTTCTTTAGCCTCGCGCTCATTCAAACCAGCTTCTTGGGCATTAATGCTATAAGTCAAAAGGTTGCGCCAATCGCCACATGCGCCCGGCATCAGTTGAAGATTATTAATGATTTGCAATTCTGGCAGCACAAAGTCTGGTTCGATACGCACGCGATTATTAGCCACATCGCCGGCATCAGCAACAAATTTAAAACTGGTATTTCTGCCATTCACCAAAAAGGCACTCGGCATAGCGTTATAGGCACGCCAAGGCTCATTGTCAAAGGTGTTTTTATTCGCAATATTCTTTACCATATCATAGGTAAAGTAACTTTTATCTATCAATAAATTACCATTAATTTCTCTAATGCCGGCTTGCTGTAAAGTCATCAACAAACGCCAAAACTCCTGCGCTTTAAAACTTGGGTCGCCATAGGCTTTAATAATTAAATCACCAGTTAACACACCATTATTCACAACGCCATTTTGGTAAATCTCAGTTTTCCAACGATAGGCCGGCGTGAGTAAATCTAGCGCGGCATTGGTAGTAAGCAACTTCATTACCGAGGCTGGGTTCAGACTACTCGCGGCATTATGTGTAAGGCTTGTGTGCGCACCATCTGCAGAACGCACAACCACAGCCACGCTCTCTTGCGGAATGCCGGCTTTTTTTAGCGCTTCTGCGACCGTGCTTGGTAGTTCAGCATAAGCCGATAAACTGACTGAAATAAAAACTAAGGCAGTGAATATCTTTTTCATAAAGAATTTTGAATAGCTAACAGCGTTGCCTGCATCATTAAATCCATTTCCGGCTCAGTAATTGTGTACGGCGGCATAAAATAAACCGTGTTACCAATTGGCCGTAACAGCAAGCCCTGCTTCAGCGCCGCGGAGTAACAATCTCGAGAAAATTTAGCATTTTTGCTTTTTACATCAAACGCCAAAATCATTCCTTGCTGCCGTACATGTTCAATAGGCAGGTTAGCAAGCGCTCGCATCTGGCTGCCTAAATAGGCAGATTTAGCTTGATTGCTCTCAATCACATTGTCTGCCTCAAATATTGCCAAGGTCGCCAATGCCGCACTGCAAGCCAACGGATTGCCCGTGTAACTATGGCTATGCAAAAAGCCTTTTAGTGTGCTGTCATCATAAAAAGCTTGGTACACTTTATCGGTAGTCAGCACGGCAGATAAAGGCAAATAGCCACCAGTAATGCCTTTCGATAAACAAATAAAATCAGGTGTGATACCAGCCTGCTCACAAGCAAACATACTGCCGGTTCTACCAAAGCCAACGGCGATTTCATCGGCAATTAAATGCACATCATA
The DNA here is from genome assembly GCA_903926935.1 of uncultured Pseudomonadota bacterium. Classification (GTDB taxonomy): domain Bacteria; phylum Pseudomonadota; class Gammaproteobacteria; order Burkholderiales; family Methylophilaceae; genus Methylotenera. The sequence goes on along the minus strand of CAIYLB010000173.1, from coordinate 6,617 downwards.
CTGGCTGCAAATTTCACGCGCACGGCACAAATATGCCGGGTGATACATGCCCATACCGGCCGCACATTGAATAAGCGGCTCAACAATAAATGCCGCCAATGTTGCATGATGCTCACTCACATATAGTGCTAACGCATCGGCACAGCGCAAGGCAAAAGCCTCTGCGCTCTCACTAGCCTCGCTCAACCTAAAATCCGGGCTAGGCATTTGGGCTGATTGCATTAATAGCGGCGCATAGGTATCTTTAAAAATAGCTACATCGGTAACGCCCAAAGCACCTAAAGTTTCGCCGTGATAACTGTTTTGCAAGCTGATAAATTTGGTTTTATGCGGTTTACCGCTATTACGCCAATAATGAAAGCTCATCTTCAAGGCAATTTCAGTCGCGCTGGCACCGTCACTGGCGTAAAAAGCATGGCCTAAACCAGTGAGCTTGCCTAGCTTTTCGGATAATTCGACCACAGGTTCGTGGGTAAAGCCCGCCAACATCACATGTTCTAAAGTGTCGAGTTGCAACTTAATCGCATCTTTAATGCGCGGATTATTATGCCCAAATAAATTCACCCACCAAGAACTTACTGCGTCTAAATAACGCGTGCCTTCTGCGTCATAAAGCCAAACGCCATCGCCACGTTTAATAGGGATAAGTGGGTAAGTTTCATGCTGTTTCATCTGTGTGCATGGATGCCAAACAGATTTTAGACTGCGATTTAGTAGGGTTTGGTTAAGATTCATGTTGCACTTTTAAATTTTCTAAAAATTGTACTCATTATCAATGAAACGCATCTTCACGCTGATGCTTAATCGCCAATACTACGACAACATTGGTTAACTTATCAAAGGCATAAACGGCAACGTAGCCAGTGTTACCGCGAGAAATCACTAATTCACGGCTACCGCCGGCAATGACCACCCTGCCTACCGCTGGGTGACGCTTTAAAAGCTGAAGCCCATCGTTAATAATATCAAACGTATTCAGTGCTGCGGCCAAATCCACGTCCATTAAAAAATTAACTAAACGCTCAATATCTTCCATTGCAGCGCTTGAGTATTCTAACTTTGTCATTGTTTAATTGCGTTTTATTGGCTGTGGTTTGGACAGACCTATGCCTTGAATTTTGGCGCGTAAATAGGCATTTACTTCATCGACATCGTAAGCAATGTCTGTTTCTTGATAATGTTTCAGCGATGCCTCCGCACGCGCCATAAAAGCACGATCTTGTTCAATACGCTCAGTTTGCTCGACTATCGCCTCCACCATAAATGCATGCGCTGTTTTACCTGTGTCACCCGCTAATTTTGCAATACGCTCTTTTAAACTGCTGGGTAATTTCAAGCTGGTAGTAGCCATCACTTTCACTCCTTAACTCAACAAAGTGTTACCAAAGTAACACCCCAAAAATATCGTGTCAATGCATTTTGTGCTATAGTCCGCATCCTATTGATTATTATCGTTTTAACATGCTAAAAACCCGCCGTCATCTGGAACTTCTCGCCCCTGCTAAAAATGCAGATTTTGGCATTGAAGCGATTAACCATGGTGCAGATGCCGTGTATATTGGCGGGCCTGCATTTGGCGCTCGCGCTAAAGCGCCTAATACGTTAAAAGATATTGTGCGTTTAGTCAAACATGCGCACCGCTACCATGCTGAAGTCTTTGTGGCGCTGAATACAATTTTTCATGATAACGAGCTTGAGGGCGCGCGCAAGCTAGTCCATCAGCTTTACGAAGCCGAAGTAGATGCGCTAATTGTGCAAGACATGGGCTTGCTGCAAATGGATTTACCGCCGATTCAGCTACATGCCAGCACGCAAACTGATATTCGCACTGTAGAAAAAGCGGTATTTTTAGACCAAGTCGGCTTTTCACAAATGGTGCTGGCGCGTGAATTAGACTTGCATACCATACAAAAAATTGCTGCCGCCACTGAGTGTAATCTAGAGTTTTTTGTTCACGGCGCATTATGCGTGGCATTTAGCGGTCAATGTTTTATCAGTCACGCGCATACAGGCCGCAGTGCAAATCGAGGCGAATGTTCGCAAGAATGTCGGCTGCCATTTACGCTGGAAGATTCAAAAGGCCGCATCATCGGTAAAGATAAACACTTTTTATCCATGAAAGATAACGACCAAAGCGCCAACCTGCGCGCCTTGATTGCTGCGGGCGTGAGCTCATTTAAGATTGAAGGTCGTTACAAAGATTTACCTTACGTCAAAAATGCCACCGCACATTATCGCCAATTGCTAGATGAAATTCTGCACGAATCACCTGAGTTAGCAAAATCGTCTTCTGGCATTAGCACTTACACCTTCAGCCCACGACCTGAAAAAACCTTTAACCGCAGCGCCACAGATTATTTTGTCAATGGTCGCCAAGGCGATATTGGCGCATTCGATACCCCTAAGTTTTCTGGCGAAGCATTGGGATTAGTATCAAAAGTAGGCAAAGACTTTTTTGAAGTTGAATCAGACGTGCAACTACACAATGGCGACGGCGTATGCTTTTTTGATGTACATAAAGAATTAGTCGGCTTGCGCATCAATACCGTTGACGGCAAAAAGCTATTCCCCAATGAAATGCCGGTCGATATTAGAAATAACATGCAAGTGTATCGCAACCGCGACCACGCGTTTATGCGTTTGTTGGAAAAAGATTCCGCACAACGCAATATTCAATTGCAAATGATTTTTGCTGAAACTAGCGATGGTTTTGCGCTAAGTGTGACTGACGATGTTGGCTTTAGCGCAACGGTAAACTGTGTGGCAGAAAAGCAATTAGCGGACAATATTGCAAAAGCTGAAGCCAGCTTGCGTGAGAATTTAAGCAAGCTCGGCAATACTAACTTTGCGGCAAATGAAATTTATTTGCAGACTACGCAAGCTTGGTTTGTGCCGGCTTCTGTGGTCAATAATTTACGTCGCGAAGCTATTGAGCAATTAGAACAAGTACGCAAAACTGGCTATCAGCGCCCACAACCCAAACCACCCGCAGTGCCACCGGCCATTTTTCCGGAAGATACTTTAAGTTATTTGGCCAATGTGTATAACCAAAAAGCGCGGCATTTTTATGAAAAACACGGTGTAAAACTGATCGCCTCCGCCTACGAAGCCAATAAAGAATTAGGCGAAGTGCCGCTAATGATTACCAAGCATTGCCTGCGTTTTAGCCACGGCATGTGTCCAAAAGAAGCCAAGGGTGTGATTGGTGTGCAAGGCACAGTAACCGCCGAACCGATGACACTGATTAACGGTAACGATAGATTTACCCTTAAATTTGATTGCAAACCTTGTGAAATGCATGTGATGGGCAGCATTCGTAAACCGGTCATTAAGATGGGTCCACCGCAGACCGTGATGTTTCATGCAAAAAAATAAGTAGGCTGTTTCGACTAAGCTAAAAATAAAAAACCTCAGCTACGAGCTTCGTAGCTGAGGTTTTTTACTGTGGATGTTAGCTTCTATACTTTCTTTACAAATTCAGACTTCAGCTTCATCGCACCTATGCCATCAATTTTGCAGTCAATATCATGATCGCCGTCTACTAAGCGAATATTTTTAACTTTTGTACCGACCTTAACCACCAATGATGAGCCTTTAACTTTCAGATCTTTAATCACAGTTATGGTGTCGCCATCTTGCAGAATGTTACCGTTAGAATCTTTAATGACACGTGTTTCGTCTGAATTTTCAGCAGCGCCATCCTTGCCCCACTCATGCGCGCATTCAGGACAAACATACATATCACCATCTTCGTAGGTGAATTCAGAACTGCATAAGGGACACTTTGGTAAATTGCTCATTGTAGCTTTCTTAATAATAGTGAGATGTTCAATAAATTCTGACTACATTATAAGCTAAGGCGCAGGATTCATCATTATCAAGTGCAGGCGTTCAATTTCTTGCATGACTTCTACGGATAACTTCACATTCCAAGCAGCAATATTTTCTGATAGCTGCGCCATGTTGGTAGCACCAATAATAGTACTGGTGACAAACCAACGATGATAAACAAATGACAACGCCAATTGTGTTGGCGTTAAACCATGTTGACGTGCCAATGCCGCATACGCCGCACTGGCCGGCATCACATTATGTTTGGTGTACCGCTGTGCATAACCAGTAAACAAGTTTGCGCGGCCTTGGGTGTCTGGCTTATCAATATATTTAGCGGTTAAGTGGCCAAATGCTAGCGGTGAATACGCTAAAAATCCTACTTTTTCACGGTAGGTTATTTCAGACAATCCAAATTCTGCAATTCGATTGAGCAAGCTATAGCCGTTTTGCAAGCTGGCAATTCTAGGCAGATTGTATTCTTTAGCGACGCGTAAAAACTCCATCACGCCCCAAGGCTGCTCGTTGGATAATCCGATATAGCGTACTTTACCCTCTGCGACAAGTTCAGCCAAAGTTTCAAGTTGCTGGTGGATAGTGACCCAAGTTTTTTCATCGCCATCGTTGAATATACCGGATTGAAATTCACCTGCTGGATCAAATTGATATTGCCCGAACATAGGCACATTACGTTCTGGCCAGTGTATTTGGTAAACATCAAGGTAATCTGTTTGCAAGCGCTTAAGTGAACCCTCTATCGCCGAGCGAATATTAGTCCGATCTAAAGACGCCGGCCCTTCACGGATCCAGCTCATCGCTCGACGTGGCCCTGCGACTTTGCTCGCGAGAATAATCTTATCGCGCTGCTGATTTTTAAGCCAGCTCCCTATAATGGTTTCAGTACGAGTACAGGTTTCAGCTTTAGGCGGCACCGGGTACATTTCCGCCGTGTCTATATAGTTAATGCCTTGCGCTAGCGCATAGTCAAGCTGCTCATGCGCCTCAGCCTCGGTATTTTGGTCGCCATAGGTCATGGTGCCTAGGCATATTGCTGAAACGTTTAAATCTGAACCACCCAATTGACGATATTGCACGATTTTAAATATCCACTTAGTGCAACGTTTGCGTTGCGGAAATAATGTTTAGTTGCTTGGCATCAATAGCCATTAATAGATCCCAGCCAGCTTCACGCGTTGCTAGTTGCATCATGCTGGAAAGTGCATGTACAAGCTCGCTGGTCAGCGCCATTTTAACGGATTGACCATTAGAACATTGCAACTCAAATTTTGGCGGCAAATTACCGATAGTGACTATCATGCATTGCACCGCTAACATTGGCTGATCTGATCTCGCCTGCCTATCAACAACATACTCAGACTTAAAATCCAGATTATCGACTTTTTGCTGTGTAGCAACCTCATGCAGAAAACTTTCAATCGCTTGGTTTTTACCATCTGGCGTGCTGATGGTTGGTGCAGCAAACTGCATCGAGGAAGGCAGCAAAGTATGACTGGCGGTTTGTAGCACCGCATACATTAACTTGCATACTCGCCGTGTGACCCAGACTGCAATTTCAGTTTTATCAGCAAGGCCGACTTTTAATAACAGCCTATCCTCATGCTCATTAAAGCCAAGGTTAATTTGTTCAATTGCGGATTCGTTTTGCGCCATAGACTTATCTTTATACATTGAATACAATTTCTAGCATAAGGTTTTTATGAAAATATTTCTAGATTTAATCTTGAAATATAGCCGCCTACCCCAATAACTAGCACACTATCTAGCACTCTGTAGGTTTGAGTGCTAAAATCGCGTTCGTTCTGCATGGTTTAAAAGTTATCTTTTAGAAATCAGACCCTGCGCACTATATTTGTCATACCAGTTTTGTTTTAGCAATCCTCAAGCATTTGATAATGGGGATTTTAATTGTTTAAAGTTATTTAATTTTTGATTTAATTTTGGAGAAATCGTATGAAAATTCGTCCTTTACACGACCGCGTCATTGTAAAACGTTCAGAAGAAGAGCGTACAACGGCATCAGGCATTGTGATTCCAGATAGCGCCACAGAAAAACCGGACCAAGGGATTGTACAAGCCATTGGTTCAGGCAAACGTGACGACAGCGGTAAAGTGATTGCTTTAGACGTTAAAGTAGGCGACAAAGTATTATTCGGCAAATATGCTGGCCAAACGGTCAAAGTAGATGGCGAAGAATTATTAGTCATGCGTGAAGAAGACATCATGGCGATTGTTGAATAATTTCAACCTATCTATTGAGTCATTCAACACAGCAATCACTACAGTGATCGCTTGATACATATTCAATCAAATTAAGCACTACCAGGAGAATTCAACATGGCAGCAAAAGACGTAAGATTCGGTGACGATGTTCGCCAAAAAATGACCAACGGCGTGAACATTCTCGCCAACGCAGTCAAAGTAACATTAGGCCCTAAAGGCCGTAACGTTGTATTAGAGCGTTCATTCGGCGCACCGACCATTACTAAAGATGGTGTTTCTGTTGCGAAAGAAATTGAATTAAAAGACCGTTTCGAAAACATGGGCGCACAAATGGTTAAAGAAGTGGCTTCAAAAACTTCTGACATTGCTGGTGACGGTACAACAACTGCAACAGTATTGGCCCAAGCGATCATTCGCGAAGGCATGAAATCTGTAGCGGCTGGTATGAACCCAATGGATCTTAAACGTGGTATTGATAAAGCAGTGGCCGCAGCTATTGCTGATCTTAAAGAGCAATCTAAACCATGTACTACTAGCAAAGAAAT
>CAIYLB010000172.1 GCA_903926935.1 uncultured Pseudomonadota bacterium | reverse complement strand
TTGATTGGGCTATATTTATCAGCACCAATGCCGTAGAAAATGCGCTGCCGCGTCTCATTAAAAAATTTCCCAGCATTCCTGACAATGTAAAATTCGCCGCTATCGGCCAGCAAACGGCTAAAGCCTTAGCGCTGTATGGCGCGCCTGAAGTACTTATTCCGCACACGCGTTTTGATAGTGAGTCGTTACTGGCTTTGCCTGAAATGCACGATGTCATTAATAAAACGGTGATGATTTTTCGTGGAATAGGTGGGCGCGAAGTGTTAGCCGACACACTTAAATCTCGCGGTGCGCACGTTATATTTGCCGAAAGTTATAGGCGGATTAATCCGCAAACGAGTTGTGCCGAGCTAGCGCAACTTTGGCATAATCAACAATTGCACGCTATTGTGGTGACCAGTTCCGAGGCGATGCGGCATTTATTGCAAATGACTAACAATGGCAGCGAAGAATGGATACGCAATATTCATATTTGTGTGAATCATGCGCGGATTTCTGAAGCGGCAGATACCCTTGCACTGAATATAAGCGTTGCCGATGCGCCAGGCGATGAAGCTATGCTGGCTTGCCTGCAACGAGTGTTAGGCCATCAGTCGTGACTGACCCGCAACTATCTTTAGTGCCAGTTCAGGCAGATTCAAAACCAGTGCCAGAATCGTGGCAAGGTAAGCCCTCACTATTCGCCAAAACCGCATTGGCATTGGTGATGCTAACGCTGTTATTTTTGGCTTGGCAGTGGATAAATACGCGGCAGAGATTTAACGAAGTGGAAAAATCACTTAGTCAAAAGCTTGCTACGTTTCAAGCGCTTAACCAACAAAGCCTGATATTGTCCAAACAGGCTCAAGAGCGTAGTACGCTGGCAAATGCGCGCGCTGTTATATTGGAAGAAAAATTAGCCGAATCACGTGATCAGCAAGAGGTATTACAAACACTTTATGACCAATTGGCAGAAAATCGTGAAGCCACCGCGGTGGCGGAAGTAGAGCAATTATTAACCATTGCAAACCAACAATTACAGTTAGCCAACAATGTTAAATCTGCTTTATTGGCCTTGCAAGCGGCAGATAAGCGTTTGGAACCGCTGGCTTTGCCACGCGCTATTCAGCTACGCGCAACACTAGCATTGGAGATTGAAAAATTACGCGCACTGCCGCAAGTGGATGTGATGGCTATGAGTGCACAGCTCGAAATGCTAGGCCGACTATGCGCTACGCTGCCGCTAATTAGTGAGCGCCAACCGACTTTAAATCTTGCCGCGGCTGAGCAGGCACGAGCAAAAGACAAGCCAACCAAAGGCATACAAAAATTTGCTTTTGCTGTGTGGGCGGACATTAAAAATCTAGTCACGGTAGAGCGCATTGACAAACCAGAGCCGCCGTTGTTAGCGCCGCAACTTAGTTTTTATCTGCGTGAAAATTTGAAGTTACGCCTGCTCACTGCGCGCATCGCGCTGTTGCAGCATGATGAAGTTAGTTATAGTAGCGACATCAAAACCATTAATAGCTGGCTCAATCAATATTACGACACCAAGCATCCGAACGCGATTAAAGCTTTGCGCTTGCTTAAGCAGCTTTCAGACAATAATGTAGGCATAGAGCTACCTTTATTGACTGAGAGTATTGCGGCCGTGAATCGTTATAAATTGACGCTTGAGGACAGTGGTCGTTCACACTAAAATTATGTTTAAACGCAATCTATTTTGGTGGTTATTGATGTTTTGCTTACTAGTTGCCATCGTATGGCTGGCGAGTAATAACAACGGTTATGTGTTGATAGTACGTCCGCCTTACCGCTTGCAATTCTCATTTAATTTTTTACTTGTTTTAATTGTGTTGAGCTTTTTAGCGCTACATTATTGTTTAAGATTTGTGCATTATTTACGGCGTTTGCCGGTTAATAGGCGCAGCAAACAAGAGGCGCAACGCTTACAAGCTAGCAATGCGGCGTTGTTAGAAGGCATGCACGCACTGGCTGAAGGTGATTTTGAAAGTGCAGAAATTGCCGTGAGGCACGCTCATGATCTGATCCAAAATGTGGATCATGAAAAACTGATGGCAGCCCTTGCCGCAGAGAAAAATAAGCAGGGATTTTTTGTTTAAATTAAGTCTTAACCTTATGTATTAGTCTGCGATAGCCAATCTAAATCCATATGATATGGCGCCAATGATTGCATAATATTTACGCTATCAAATCATTTATTGCCCTCTTAATAAAACTTTTTATCACTAATTAAATTTATAAATTACTGTTGCATAAGATATTATTATGTTAATTGGTTAAATATAAATCTAGCTAAAGGTATCTTTTGAAAAATGCAATTGCCATATGATTCCTTTGTCGCGAAATTATTGATGCAAACTCAAACTAATGTAAATCCTATTGGTTTATTTAGCTACTTTGTACTTGTCGGATTTTTCTATGAATTTTAAGGGGCTACGATTCAAGTTGATCGTTAGCGTGGCATTCATCCTGCTATTGCTGCTGGTTGTCCAGTTTATGGCTGCGCGATCCTTAATTTTACAGGGCTATACCAAATTAGAGTCAGACAAGACCTATATGCAAATCAGCAATACCAAAAAAATGCTGATGTTGCAAGGCCAGCAGCTAGCGGGTCTAACTAGAGACTGGGCACATTGGGATGATAGCTATGATTATATGCTTACGCATAAACAAACTTATATCGACGCTAATTATAATAATGCGGCATTTACCAACCTCAAAATAAATGCGACTTTTATTACCGACAACCAAGGTAAAATCGTTTACCAAAAGGGTTACGACTATGCCAACGACAAGTCATGGACTATCCCCGCGCATTTAAGCCTAGCAGTTAGCAATAATGGTGTATTTACTAAGCCAACTAAAGCGGGCAATGTAACAGGTCTCTTTTGGTCATCCAATGGCTTGATGCTGGTTTCAGCTGTGGATATTTTACCCAGCAATACCATTGCCAGCCGTCGCGGTGTCTTGATCATGATGCGGTTAATAGACCAGGCAGCTATTCAGCAACTGGAAGCGCTAGTAGGTGCAAAAATTAGCATCACCCAGCTGTCTAATGCCAAGAATGAAGCAGACAGTTCAACGCTTACAGCAGAGCTGATGGCTAACCCAAGCGGCTGGGCGATGCACGCGCTTAACAAAGATAAAGTGGCGGGCTATACTAAATTGCCGACAGTTTATGCTGGCAACGATTTGTTATTAAGAACGGTCAGTGACCGAGAAATATTCGAGCTAGGGAAAAATAGCGCTAGCCTTATCCTTTGGTCAACCGCAGCAAGTGCCTTGATGTTGATTATTTTAAGTGTGCTTTTGGATAAGCTGATAGTGGCTAGATTAAGCAAACTTAGCGATAGCGTTAATCTCATTAATGAATCTGCCGATCCTGCGGCACGCGTACCGGCCATTGCTGGTAGTGACGAGTTATCAAATCTGGCACAGCGCATTAATGGCATGCTAAGCAGCCTTGATGATCAACAAAAGGCTTTGAAGGATAGTGAATTTCGCTGGAAATTCGCCCTAGAAGGTGCCGGTGAAGGTGTGTGGGATTGGGATATTCAAACGGGGGCAGTGGAGTATTCGGAGCTATGGAAGAACATGTTTGGCTATGCAGAAGAGGATGTTCTGCCAACCAAGGCTGAATGGAATAAGCTTATTTATCCAGATGATCAAGCGGCTTCTACAGCAACCATGCAAGCTTATTTGGATGGTGAAACACAGTTATATGTTGCGGAATATCGCGTGAGACGTAAAGATAATCAATATATATGGATTCTTAGTCGCGGCATGATAGCGAACTATAGTGAGGATGGAAAACCCTTACGCATGTTGGGCACACATACCGACATTAGTGTTCGGAAAAGTGCTGAGCTTGATCTTAGAATTGCCGCCACTGCTTTCGAATCTCAAGAAGCGATGTTCATCACAGATGCCGATCTTGTCATTATTCGTGTTAACAACGCCTTTTCTGCGATGACGGGCTACTCGGCAGAAGAAGCTGTTGGCCAAAAGCCCCAGATATTGAGCTCAGGCAAACATGATGCAGCGTTCTACCAAGCTATGTGGCATAGCCTTAAAGCAAATGATACTTGGCTCGGTGAGATTATTAACCGTCGCAAAAATGGAGAAATTTATCCAGAGATTCTCACTATTACCGCAGTAAAAGACGATAAAGGTATCGTCAGCCACTACGTCGCAAGCTTTACCGACATTACTTTACGCAAAGCGGCGGAAGAAGAGGTTAGTCACTTAGCTTTTTATGATCAATTGACTGGCTTACCAAATCGTCGTCTGTTGTTAGATCGGATTAATCACTCTATTGCTTACTATACGCGCAGCGACCAAGCTGGTGCAATATTATTTCTTGATCTTGATCATTTTAAAACACTGAATGACACGCTAGGCCATGATGTAGGAGATCTGTTATTGAAACAGGTTGCACTAAGGCTACAAGCTTGTGTGCGCGATTGCGATACCGTTGCCAGACTTGGAGGGGATGAGTTCGTTATCATGCTAGAAAACCTGAGCGAGCAAGTGCTTGAGGCCGCGAGCCAAACAGAAGAAGTGGGTGAAAAAGTAATTGCGATTCTAAACCAGCCTTATCAATTGGCTAGCTACGAATATCGCAGCACGGCTAGCATAGGCGCAGTCATTATTAAAGATAGAAATCAATCGGCAGATGAGTTTTTAAAGCAGGCAGACATCGCCATGTACCAAGCTAAAAAAGCCGGACGTAATACACTACGATTTTTTGACCCGCAGATGCAAGCTAACATTAATCAACAGGCAGAGATGGAGCGTGAATTATACAATGCGTTAGAGCAGCGACAATTTCGTCTGTATTATCAAGCTCAGGTCGATATGTCTGGACATATCATAGGCGCGGAGGCATTGCTACGTTGGCTACACCCAGAGCGTGGTTTGGTATCGCCAGTGCAATTTATTCCATTGGCCGAAGAAAGTGGTTTAATCCTGCCAATTGGCTTGTGGGTGCTAAAAACCGCCTGCGCGCAATTACAGTCATGGCAACAAGACCCCATGATGCAAAATTTAGTACTTGCAGTGAACGTGAGCGCAAAACAATTACGTCAAGCTGATTTTTCGGCGCAGGTGCAGGAGCTGATGAAGCAATTTGCCATTAGGCCGCAAAAGCTCAAGTTAGAGCTTACCGAGAGCGCCTTGTTAGACAATCTAGAAAACACCATCACTATCATGCATGAGTTAAACGAGATTGGTGTTTCCTTCTCGCTAGATGATTTTGGTACCGGTTATTCATCTTTACAATATCTCAAACAACTACCGATTAGTCAGCTTAAAATCGATCAATCATTTGTACGCGATATTCCCATTAACAGTAGTGATGATGCCATAGTAAGAACGATTATTGCCATGGCAAAGAGTCTAAATTTGGATGTGATTGCTGAAGGTGTTGAAACAAAAGAACAGAAAAACCGACTGGTAAAAGACGGTTGTAAAAGTTTTCAAGGCTACTTATTCAGTAAGCCTATTCCCATAGATGCGTTTCAAGCGTTAGTGGCTATTAAGCTGCCTGCCGATTGATAGGTGTTTAATTGAATTAGCAAAAGTTACCTTAAGCCAATTAAATAGTTGGTAGCACATTAGGCACAGGTTTTGCATAATTAAACGCATCTGACAGAAACGCGTCATCGGCCAAGCCGGCTTTCACAAAGCTGGCATGTGCAACTTCAACCATGGCTGGCGCGCCGCAACAATACACTTCATAGTTGGCCAATCCAGTATTTTCGGCATTGGCAAAGTCATCTAATACTGCTTGGTGTACAAAACCGGTGCGGCCTTGCCAGTGATCTTCAGGCAGTGCGTCAGATAGCACTGGAATAAACGTAATATGTGGGTGCGCTGCCGCCCATGCCTCTGGCAATGCTGGCATGTAAAGGTCTTGCAGTGAGCGTGCGCCCCAGTAAAGCGTAATTTGACGTTGAATATTATGCTGCAATAGATGCTCGATGATGCCTTTGATCGGGGCAAAACCGG
>CAIYLB010000171.1 GCA_903926935.1 uncultured Pseudomonadota bacterium | reverse complement strand
GCGCCTAAGTGATATTTCTGGCGAAATGTTAATGATTTGGGGTAAGCAAGACACGCACATTCCAACCGCTGGTCGGGCGCAAGTGTATACAAAAATGACAGATGCCAATCTGACGTTTACTTGGCATGAGTTTAATGCGCAACATGCTTTTATGCGTGATGGCGATGATAGATACGATGCTCAAACGGCATTGTTGTGTTATCAATTAGCGCTGAATTTGTTTAGCCGTACGCTTTAAATTAATTCATAATTTATGCTGCGTGAGTATTAGTTAGTGAGCACAATCATTGCGCTTAGCGCATCACCGAGGGTTTAAAAAAGTATTTTGATCGAAAAAAAGCGGCCATGGCCGCTTTTTTTGTTCACTTGATTTCTCAATCAAACTTAGGCTAAATTTGCCTTAGTTTATTTTTGATCCCAAGATTCTTCCCACATGCAATGCTTGATTTTATGGCGATTTGCAATTAACTCGTCGATGGTAGGCTCGTCATTTAACGCGCGTTTAATCGCTAATTTAGTAGCTTCGTAGTTGTTTTTATACATATCAGCTTTATCTAGATTTTCATCTTTTGCAGCACGTGGATCAATCCAAACCATGCTGATAATACATAAATCGTTGACTTGATCTTTAGGGATAATGCCTTCAATCACGCAATCTAAAATAGCATCAGCAGTAGCTGCTTGTACCAAACCACCAAATAACTCGATGTTTGCGCTATCTTTTAAAGTTACTTTTGGCACCATCATGCACGCTGGGCGTACTAGTTGATTAAGATCACGCACGGCAAACATAGAAGTATGGCCTTTGTTTTGCGCCATCATATTTGCAAATGCTTGGCCTACAGGACCGTCCACGCTACCGATTAGAATTTCTGGCATCGCTGCACCAGCATCTTTACCTTCAGTATAAATAGTGGCTTCGCCAGCTTTTAAAGTAATTTTTGACATTAATTGTCCTTGAATAATAGTGAATAGTGGTGAAAAAAGTAAAACTAAATTTAATGCGTCAATTTTATAGAATCAAAGGTATATAAGCAATTTACAATAGACTAATTCAGCATTAAATGTCAGCAAGTTAATCAGTAGTGCTCTTTTTGTTAGCCATTAACTGCATATCCACATGCAAGATACCTGCGTCTAAGTAAGGTGCGCTTATCACTTCAAAGCCGGCTTTTTGATAAAATGAAATCGCATGTACTTGTGCTGAAAGGGTAATGACGCTTATCCCCTGTTGACGATGAAACGCTATGGCTTTATTGAGTAATTTTGCTCCTACGCCAAGGCCGCGCCATGCTTTTAGAACAGCCATGCGGCCTATGCTGCCATTATCGAGCAGTCGCGCGCAGGCTATTGGATCATTTGTGCTAGTGAGTACTAATAGATGCTGCGCACTGGCATCTTGCTCATCCCATTCCAAATCGACAGGCACTTGTTGCTCTTCAATAAATACCGTGGTTCTTACTGTACGAAGCGCTTTTTCGTATTCTGACCACTGAACATG
>CAIYLB010000170.1 GCA_903926935.1 uncultured Pseudomonadota bacterium | reverse complement strand
GCGCCTAAGTGATATTTCTGGCGAAATGTTAATGATTTGGGGTAAGCAAGACACGCACATTCCAACCGCTGGTCGGGCGCAAGTGTATACAAAAATGACAGATGCCAATCTGACGTTTACTTGGCATGAGTTTAATGCGCAGCATGCTTTTATGCGCGACGGCGATGATAGATACGATGCTCAAACGGCGTTGCTGTGTTATCAATTGGCGCTTAATTTGTTTAGCCGCACGTTGTCATAGTCATTAGGGTAAATATAGTTTACGGTATTAATCTAGCTAACATAAATTCACAACCTCAGGAAACACACTATGACCATTGCTGTTGAAGTATTAAGCAAGCTCGAGCGCAGAATTACAATTACGGTTGCTTTTCAACCACTAGAAACTGAAATTGAAGAGCGACTAAATCTGCTATCGCGTGAGGCTGAGTTTGAGGGTTACCGACCAGGCAAAGCGCCTATGTATTTAGTGAATCAGCGTTATGGCGATAAGTTACGTGTTGAAATTTACTCTGGGTCAGTAGAAAAGAGTTTTGGTAAGGCTGTCGAAGAAAAAAAAATACGCGTTGCTGGATTTCCTGAAATTGAGCACTTACCTTTTACCGATGGTGATACAGGCTTTCAATATACAGCGACATTTGAAGTTTTCCCTGAGGTCATCATAGGTGATTTCTCTACGGTAAAAATTTATCGCCCAGTATATAAGATCGCCGAAGCTGATGTTAATAAATCGCTTGATCTGTTGGTGAAGCAACGTGCTGGTTACCAGCCCGTTGAGCGCGCAGCTGAAAAAGATGACCGCATTAATATTAGAATTAAAGCCTCTATCGACGGTAAAGTAGTTGAATCTACAGAAGCCGCTGGCATTGATTTGATTTTAGGCGAAGCTGGTAGATTAGCGTCTTTTGACAGCCAACTGATAGGCGCAAAGCCCGGTTCTGCCAGAGAATTTGAACTGACTTATCCAGCAGATCATAAGCCTGAAGAGCTTGCCGGAAAATTGGTGCACTATGAGTTTTACTGCAACAGTGTAACGGAGCTAGTAGTGCCAAAAGTGGATGCTGACTTTTCTATCAGTCTAGGCATTGAAGACGGTGATATGGAGAAAATGAAAGTTGAAGTGGCTAGAAGATTAGAGCAAGAATTAATCAAGCGTACCAGTGATAAGTTAAAAGAAAATGTCTTTCAAGCCTTATTAGATAGCGCTGAGTTTGAATTACCGCGCGCATTAGTGGGCGCTGAGTTGAATCGCGTAATGGAGGCTACCGAGAAAGATTTTAAAGAGCGCGGTGTAGAGCCAAGCAGCGTGAATTTAGACCCAGCGATGTTTGAAGCTCAGGCAAAACGCACGACAAAATTACGCTTAGTGCTTAATGCTTTAATCAACACTAATAATCTGCATGCCAGCGAAGATCAAGTACGGGCAAAGATTGAGCAGATGGCACAAGCCTTTGAGAACCCTGCAGAAGTCGTCACTTGGTATTATGCCGAAGACAATAGACTAGATGAGGCCAGAGCTTTAGCTTCAGAAGAAAATGCCGTGAACTGGGTATTGTCTGCCGCTAAATTAACCGACAAAAAAATGAAGTTTGATGATTTAATGGGTGACGATTAGTGTTAGTTGGAAGTAATGGTTTTAGGCTAAAAATGCACTAGAAAAGCTAAGAAAACTTCACACAAACCTATTCAATATTGATTGCGTGAAGTTGCGATAATAGGCTTTAGTAAGTACTAGGTTCTTTCAATATCACCGGCGTAATCTCAAAGCTACCGCCATCATGGCCTATCATAATTTGGCCATCTTGAATCGTGCAGCTGATATTCATCCCACGGGCAGCCATGCTGGCTAACTCTTTGGTATCGGGTAAATTAATCACTGTGAGGTTGTTGGTTTTAAGCAGCGCCTTGCTATTACTTGTCCACCACATATCGGCAATGCGCCCGCCATAAAGCACTACGACAACTTGACGTGAACGGCCGCAAGCTTTGCGTATATCTTTCTCGGTAGGCAAACCCACGTCCATCCAAAGCTCAATAGCGCCTGTCAGGTCTTTCTGCCATAAGTCCGGCTCCTCGTCATCGCTTAAGCCTTTACCAAATATTAGCGCCTCATTCGCATAAAGCGCAAAACCTATGAGCCGCACCATGACGCGCTCGTCAGTTTCTGATGGGTGTTTAGCCAATGTTAAGCTATGTGCTTGGTAATAATTGCGATCCATGTTTGAAACTTGCAGGTCGATTTTATAAATGGTTGATTTGATTGCCATAATTTTTGCTGCTCTATTTTAATAGTTGCTGCATTATACCTAATTAGTCATTGCTTATTTGTGCGTGTAATTTTGATTGTAAAGCTGCCACTGATATATCTAATTTAACGGGCAATTACCAGTTTGTGTTAATAATTGCAACTACTAGGGCATTGGTTCACCAATTGACTATTTTCTATGCTAAATTCCAGCAAGTTAGATATCCAAAAAAACATCAACTATGCGATATTTTTTTGCTATTACTAATCTAGCTGGCTGATTGCTAGATGAAATTCATTAACATAATTATTGGTTAAACATCCCATGCTTTTTAGGCGTTCACTTTTACACGAACTTATAACCACCGCGGTTGGCTCACTTCTTATTCTGGTCAGTATTGTTATTGCGCAGCGTGCAGGTTATCTTTTGCAACTAGCCGCAAATGGTGCACTGCCTAACGATGCAATTACAACTATGTTGGGTTTCAATATGGTTAAATTTATGCCAATGCTGTTATCCCTCAGCTTGTTTTTATCGATACTGATGACATTGACTCGATGGTATCGAGATTCGGAAATGGTCGTTTGGTTTAGCTCAGGACTAAGCATTACTAGTTTTATAAGACCTATATTGTCATTTGCCATTCCCATAGTTATTCTTATATCAACTCTTAGTTTGTTCGTAATGCCTTGGGCAACAAATAAGGGTGAGGATTACAAAACACAGCTTGAAAATCGTGATGAATTGTCAGCAATTAGCCCAGGTACATTTAAGGAATCGTCAAATGCAGAGCGCGTATATTTTATCGAAAGTTTTGATGCGCTAGGCAGCCTTGTTAAAAATATATTTGTACAATCTGTGAACCAGCAGAAGTTAGGCATTATTGTCGCAGCAACGGGCCGCCGTTATGTTGAAAAAAATGGAGATAATTTTTTAGTGATGAATAATGGGACACGCTATCAAGGTGTACGTGACACCAAGGAATTTTCTACTACTTCCTTTGAGAAATACTCTGTTCGTGTAGAAACTGCTGAAGTGAAACAAAAACCAATACAAACCATCTCAAAATCAAGTAAGGAGTTATTTGAGAATAAGGATAATGCAAATAATGCAGAATTACAGTGGCGTTTAGCAATTCCTATCTCGGCTCTTATACTAGCTTTCCTTGCAATCCCCCTAAGTGCTTTAGATCCACGGTCTGGACGCTCTATAAACTTCGTCCTAGCAATTGTTATTTATATCATTTATAACAATATGCTTAGCATTATGCAGGCATGGGTTGCGCAAGGGAAATTAAATGCATCTATTGGCCTCTGGCCTGTACATTTAGCATTTTCAGTGATGGCGGCGTACCTATTGTATAGGCGTGTGCACCAACTACCTACTGCACCCAAACTTCTGACATCAAGCTGGTTCAAGATTCCAACAAAAGCTTCATAAAGTAACCTAAATGGAGTATATATTTATTTACTTAGATATAGTCTATAGCTCCCAGCATCGCCAATCATTTTTAGCGAAATCATTTCAGTAGCGATTCGACTTAACTGTGACGTCTTGATGGCAATATAAATTTGTCTTGTTTTGGATAAGTCATCTATTTGCTCTACGGAATTATCTTCTATCGCTTCACCTTTGGTATAGAACATCGCTGAAAATGGTTTGTCACTCAAAAAGACTATTGGTTTAGAATCGTGCTGAGCTTTATATAACTCAACCACACCTTTTGCTGATCTGTTATCTGCTTTATGGTCTAGAGTTAAGGCAATGAGTACACCGACCATAGCAACAGCACTTAAACTAACCCCCCATAACAGTGCACTTTTAGCAAAGGATACTTTAACTTCACCTAAATAAAGTGCCAGTAATAATGCGAGAGAAGGTAATCCTGGTAAAACGTAAGTCCACAAAGTATTACCAGACATCGTAAAAAAAATACATGGCGCCAAACCTGTAAGTAGCAAGTAAAGCTTAAACTGCTTTCCACCCACTGTATTTTCTACGCTGCTTTTATTGTATTTAGTCATCCATATCGTGATTGGTAGTATCAAGCACCAAGGTAAGCTCGCCACGATAAGATATAGCCAAATAGAACCGCGTGGTCTTGCATGCGCGGTGCCATATAAGTCACCTTTCCAACCTGAAATAGTGAAGCGCTGCCAATGCTCTCCTATAAAGAAATAGTGCAAAAATCCAGGGGTGTGCTGTTCTGCTACTAAATACCAAGGCAAACTGATTAGAATCGCAAAAGTACAACCTAGAATCCATGATAGTCCTTTCCATGTTTCTTTAATTGATCTTGTTAGCAGTGCCCATAAACCAATTGGCATAAAAACCAACACCCAACCTACTGGCCCTTTGGCATATAGCATGATGCTTAAGCCAATAAAAAATAGCCACTGCTCACGCTTCCTGTTTGCCTCAGTTCCTCGCAGACTTAGCCAGAATGCTCTTAGCGACAATGTGCTGCCTAAACAAAGTGCCATGTCAGTCGTCACGGCACCCGATAACAAAATAAATAGAAGGGATGTGCTTAATATCGCTACAACATAAAATGGATTTACGAGGCTGCGTTTTGCCCAGTCATAACAAATAAACACAATGGATACTGCTGCAAGAAATTGAGGAACACGTACAGCAAATTCATTGACACCAAATACTTTAATGCCAAGGGCGGACATCCAAAATGATAGCGGTGGCTTACCCCAGAATGGTACCCCAACATCAAACCATGGCGTTATCCAATCATTCATTTCTGCCATTTTTCTGGCCATTTCACCATACCGGCCTTCTGTTGTATCCATTAATGGGTAAAGTGCTAGGGAGATTATCCTTAATAAAATTAGTCCAGTTAAAATGTAAAGTGTTGATTTTCCTAGGGCTAATTCAGCCTTATTCCAGAACCTATAAAAAAAGTCAAATTTCAAACTCCAAACTCCTTAACTAAACTTACTTGGCCCAAGATAATCGGGAATTTTTTAAATTAACATTTTAAATGTTAATTGTTACATTATTATGAATTGACGCTGTTTGACAATGCACTATTAGCTTTAGGTAGCGGTCGAGAGGGAATTTTCTGATTGTGTGGATTTAGGAAAGTTCTATTGGCATAGACTCGTGTGGCAGTGCAAAATTTATGAAAAAATATAACACCACTTAACATGATGGTGCGATTGTCTATAAGACACTAGTCAAGCTTTCGCAGCATAAAAACGTATCTGGTTGCGACCATTCTGTTTAGCTTCATACATTGCATCATCCGCGCACTTCATGATCTGGCCTTCGCTGAGTTCGCTACCATTAAATAGCACAATGCCTATGCTAGCAGTGCTACGATGCTTTACTGTTTTCTCAACCAGCCCATTATTGGCGAGATTGAATGTATAGGGGATTGATAACGCAGCTCGTATTTTTTCTGCAACGACGGCTGCTTGCGCTGTTGATGTCATAAGGTCTAAGTCTAGTTCATTTAGCATTACAACAAATTCATCACCGCCCAGACGCGCTACGGTATCTATTTTGCGTACGCAATTATTCAGTCTATCAGAGACGCTAATCAACATTAAATCACCAACGCCATGCCCATGCTCATCGTTTAGTGGTTTGAAATTATCTAAATCAAGCATTATTAATGCAGCATGCTGACCACTACGCTTGCAAGCAGTCATTATTTGACTCAATCTGTCGTTAAATAAGCGGCGATTAGGTAATTGGGTCAAATGGTCGCGAAATGCTAAATTGCGTATCATTTCATCTGATTTTTTTCGTAAAGTAATATCATGAATGATAGAAAAGAAAAGCTTCTTGCCTTTATCATTCACAGTTGAAATATGCACCTCTACTGTTCGGACTTCGCCATTAGCTAAACGATGCTCAAAGATAAATCGTTTCTGAACACCAAGAATTGCTTGTTGCCTTTGTTCATGAATTTCTGATTCTGGCTGAACATTGATTTGATTGACATGCATGCCACGCAAGCTTTCCAAAGAGTAACCATAAAATTGTACTGCGGTAGGGTTTGCATTTACGATGATGCCAGACTCATAATCAATTAGCAGCATAATGGCATCATGCCGCTCGAATAACTGACGATAAATATCTTCGCTTTCTCGTAAATTAGACCTACACGCGACGTTATCGGAAAGCGCAAGTTTTAGCTCGTTAAAAGGCTGTCGAGCTGGGGCCGAAGATATCAGAGAAATAGATGGCTTAGAAGATACTACTGGCATGTTTACATGAACATTAGAACTAGTCATTAATTTATCAATGACTATGTTCAGACGTTTAATTTCGGCTAGTAAAGTATGCCGACTTAGCTTCTGCATCTTATCTCGCGGGAACAAGACTCTTCCTTAATTATGCTTAAGATAAATAAAAAAAGCGGGTTAAAGTTTCGTTTTAGTATTTTTATACCACTTCACATATTTTAGTATAATTTTTCTATAATTAATGTTAACAAGCTGTAATTTAACGTTAATTTACAAAGATTCGTAACGGAAAGTATATCTAAAAATGGTGCTAAGCCAGTCTTAAAGACTTGGCTTATATTTAAATGTATTTGAAAAGATTATTACATTGAACTGATTAAGCTGGATACCAGCTTCGCTACACATCAGTACTGTGGCGGCGAAATGAGCGGGTGGAAAAGGTCGGTTGTGACTGTTGATTCAGCGATTAATCTGAATTAACTTCTGCACCACCAAACTGCCGATCATGTCACCCTCAACATTTACGGTGGTGCGCAGGGTATCTAATAGCCTGTCTATCGGCAGTAAAATAGCAATTGCCTCTGCAGGCAAGCCCACTGATTGGAGCACCATCACCATGGTCACCATGCCAGCGCTGGGAATGCCAGGTGCGCCCATCGCAGCAATCATAGCGGTAAAGAATACTATTAGCTGCTGGGCAAAACTTAACTCAATACCTGCCAAATTAGCGATAAATAATGCGGCGGCAGCTTCGTATAAAGCGGTGCCGTCCATATTGATAGTAGCGCCTAGCGGGATTACAAAGCCGGCAATTTCTGGCTTCACTTTCAAATGCTGAGTAGCACAGCGCAGGCTAACCGGCAGTGTGGCCGAGCTAGAGCTAGTCGCAAATGCTGTGACTAATGCTTCACGCGCGCCGCGCCAAAACCACAGTGGCGATTTTTTTGTGAATATATACAAGATTAAGGGTAGCATCACCATGCCGTGTAGTAAAGTTGTACCAACCACTACTGCGACAAATTTGGCCAAGGTGCTCAACATTGCCACATCTTGCACGGCGACCAACTTAATAAGTAACGCCATAATGCCCAATGGCGCTAAGCGCATCACCCAGCTGACAATTTGCATGGTCACTTCTAGACCTTCTTGCAATAGCGAGAGTATGTTTTTGTAGCGCTCGCCACCCATTACTAAAGTAATGCCCAAAATGAGCGCAAAGATAACTACTGATAACACATTTCCTTGCGATAAGGCCGTGAATGGATTGATAAATAAGCCATGCAGAAACTGTGCGAAGAATTCTGGCATTGGCAATTGCTTAGCTTCAAAATTTTGCATGGCATGTTCAAACATAGCTAAATGCAAGCCTGCACCTGGCTTAAAGTAATTGCCAGCAATAAGGGCAAGGCTAATGGCGATGGCCATGCTCATCATGAAAAAAACTAGCGTTGTAACCCAAACGCGATGCATTTGTTGGTGTTGCCGCAAGTTAGCAATGCCTACGGCAATGGAGCAGAACACCAGCGGAATTAAAATCATTTTGAGTAAATCAATAAATAGCGTGCCGACTAGGCCAGACACATAAAGACCAACTTGTGCTACATTATTTTCAGCGCCCATTTTTTGAAAAAAAACGCCAATAACAACCCCAAAAACTGCACCTAAGAGAATCTGGATATTGAGGCTAGGAAGTTTCATGGGTTCGACTCTTTAAAAGGCGTGGAGGCTATGGGGAGCGTTGCCCGTCATTTCCGTTTTCTGGGAATTACCGGCTTAGTTTTTTTACGCTTTAACCACTTTAGCTTTCACCGTTCTTGGCTTACTAACTTTATTTTCAGTCACGGTTTCTTTTGGTGCTTTGATTGATTTTTCCTTAACTACTTTTTCTACGACAACTTTATCTTTAACTACTTTGGCCACTTTTGGTTTGGCTGGTTTTTCATCTGCAGTTGTAGTGCTTGCTATATCTACTATCTTAGTAGCAGTTTCTTTTTTGCTAGTAGCCTTTTTAACTGGCTTTTCAGCAAGGACTTCAACTTCTGCAGCTACAGGCTTAGCTTTTTTTTCTGGAGCAGTAGGGTCAATTTTTTCAAACACAGCGGCGAAAAAGCCATCGGTATGATGTAAATGCGGTAACAATTTTAAGTATTTACCGGTATCCAAATTGATTTGTTGTTGGGTTAAAATTTCCGCTGCATTGAGCAATTTAAATTCTGGATGGGTGGCCAAAAACTGTTCCGCAATCTGCTCGTTCTCATCACTCAGTAAGCTGCAAGTTGAGTAAATCAAACGGCCGCCAGCCTTAGTGAGTTTAGAAGCTCGCGCTAAAATCCGCGCTTGTTTCTCAGTCAGTTCAGCCAAATCTTGTGGCGTTTGGCGCCATTTAAGGTCAGGGTTACGGCGCAAAGTACCTAAACCGGTACATGGCGCATCGACTAATACGCGATCAAATTTACCGTTTAGCCGTTTAAGTTTTGGGTCGTTTTCACTGCTAATACTTTGTGCGTTTAAATTACTTAAACCAGAGCGTTTTAAGCGTTGGCCTAAACTGTGTAAACGTTTTTCTGACACATCAAACGCATACAAACGGCCGGTATTACGCATTAATGCGCCCATTGCCAATGTTTTACCGCCTGCGCCGGCGCAAAAATCTGCAATCATCATGCCGCGTTTTGGCGCTACTAAATGCGCCAAAATCTGACTGCCTTCGTCTTGTACTTCAATTTGGCCTTCAGTAAATAATACGTGGCGGCTGATATTCAAACGTAATGGCATACGCAAGCCTATTGGTGAATAAGGCGTATTGGCAATATTGGCTTCGCCAGTAGTATTTTCGGCAATAAATTTAGCCATCACTTCATCGCGCGTTGCTTTAATGGTGTTTACGCGTAAATCTAAGGAGGCAGATTCATGCATGCTACGGGCAATCGTCAGCGCTTCTTTTTCGCCGTATTGCGTCGCTAGTTTGTCCCATAACCAATCGCGCACATCCGCTTGCACGGCTAACGGCAAGTTTTCGGTCGATTTAGCTTTAATGGTATGCGCCCATTCAATTTGTTGCTCGGTCAGCATAGGTTCTATTTTTTGTATGCTCATCCCTTGAATGCGTAACATCCAAGCCAGTACTAACTTACGCGCATCGTCAGGATCGTTATCATCATTGGCGGTGACCGCACTTAAAAAACGTAAACGACGCAATACGCCATAAACACTTTCAGCCACAAACGCACGCTCTTTGGTGCCTAAATCACGATTGTTGCGAAAAAACTCGCTCAATTTCACATCCGCTGGGCTGTTAAACTCAAGTAGATTAGATAACATTACTGCGGCTTGCCTGATTAAATTGGGCGTCATTTGATTCTCTTTATAATAATTTTATGGGCCCCTTTTTAAATGAGCCCGATGCTGATTTACGGTGCTGCTGATTCTTGTCCTGTTACGGCGACAGGTGTTTCTGTTTTTAAGCTAGTCATTAATAGCTCATAAACTTTACCTTGTTTTTCCGTTTCCCGTATTTTAACAGGTACGTACTGATAATCTAAGGCTAACCATAATTCTGTTTTCTTTTCGCCCTCCGCCGCCATCCGCATAAGGTGTATCGTATTGATATCACCTATTTTAGTGGCAATTATTTCCTCACCTTCAAAACTATAATCATAAGACCCAATTTTCTTACCATTGGTAATGCTTAAATGCATGCTTTGCATGGGGGCGATAAACATAAATTGATACATAAAGCTTAGTAAATCTTGCGTGCCGCTGGGCAGGTTGAGCAATTGATCGCCATTTGCGCTATGCAAATTTAATCGCTGATTGCGCCAATCAAAATGAGCGTTAAAGGTTTTATTGGCCTTATTGCCAAATTGATATAAATAATGCTCGGGCTGCAAGCCAGATTGAGTTAAATTACCTTCACTAGTTTGCAATAGATCAGGAATTAATAAGGATGCCAAACCTTTCGCCTGAATCAAACTTTTCAACTTATATTGCTTATTGTTTGGCAGTGATTGAAAGGTTATTGTAGCTTTACCTGCCGCACTGGCATTTACTTTTGTGCTAATGTCGGTGCGCACATCAAACTCGGTTTCAATAGTTTGATAAGCCTGCGAGTTGATTACTATGCCAGTATCCTCGGCTACTTGAGCTACAGATTCTTGAGCTCCGGCTTTTTGAAGAATCGTCGGTAATCCTTGCGTGTAGTCATCAGGAATTGTTGGTACATCCACTTGGTTTGTTGATGCCGCGTCGCTAGGTGCTGAAGTCTCTGTGGTTGATATAGTCGGCTCAGACACAGACGGCGTTGGTGAGGTTGGTTTAGCGACTATTTTCTTAGGCATTTTTTTTAATAAAACGGGTTTTGGAATAGCGGCTATAGGTAAAACCGGTAACGGCAAAACTAATCGTGCCTCAATGATGCTCCGCTCATCTAGACTATTGACCGAATCAATAGAAAACTGACTGATGATCAAAAAATGCAGTAAAACAGACAACAAAAGTGCCGTGGCAAGACGTCGATAACTGACATTCTGCCAAATGGATTGCCCGCGCATGCGCAATCCACTCCATTTAAAGTTACTCCACATGTAACTCGGTTAATGTTTGTTCTAGCTTTTGCCCATTATCATCCACAATCAGAATGCGCACCGGTACATAGTGCTGCTCAACAGCCAACCAAAGTTCTTTAGTTTCTTGCGGTTTGTTAGCATCTAATGGCGCAGGCGGCAGTAAATGTAAGGTTTTATATTGCGTACCTGCTAGCTCTAGCACCTCTTGCTCGGCGTTAATTTTATATAGGTACTGATTAAGCTTTTTACCTGTGGTGAGTGTAACGGTAATGTCATTTTTAAGTGGCGCCGGTAAAAACATGAACTGATACGGATAGCTCGCTAAATCCTGCGTACCGGGCACTAGCTCAGCCTCTTTAAGCTCGCCTTTGACCGTCATACGTAGCGCGTTTTTAGACCAATCAAAGTCTGCCAGTAAGGCTTTTTTCGGATTATCGCCTTGTTGCAATTCAAAGTGTGTTGGCTTTAAACCTTGGCTAGTCAGCTCGCCTGAACTGCTTAATTTGCGTTCGCCAAACAACGCATAGATACCAATGCCTTTGGTGATGCTTTCAACTTTATAAGTACTGCCTGAGATGACAAATTTTTCATATACATTGGCAAATGGCAAGCCATTTTTAGTGACTTCGTAGCTGGCTTGAATATGTTTAGGCGTGAGCGTTTGGGCGGAGGCTGAAGCAGACATGAAACAAAATATAATACTTAACACTGAAATATAAGGTGCTGAAATATAACGTGGCACAAGAACTCCTCAATAAAAATACATCAGTACTCAACGTATGAGGTTTGCATTTTAGCGACAAATAAATAATTTTATTTGTCGCTAAAGTCAAAGGCTAAAAATTACGCTTGTTAAGCAACTCTTGTTAAAAACGGTTTGTTAAACAACAATAGTTGGCGCTTCACTAGCTTGCTGTGCGCGAATAGACCCAATTTCAAATACGCTTTCACCAGCGTCTGATAACAGTTTTTGCGCAGCTGCCGCTTGTTCTTTAGCCACAATCACCACCATGCCGATACCACAATTAAATGTTTTATACATTTCACTGTCAGTCACATTGCCTTGCGCTTGCAACCAAGTAAATAAAGGTGGCATAGTCCAGCTACCTTTTTTGATTTCAGCAGTTAAGCCAGCCGGCAATACGCGTGGCACGTTTTCAGTAATGCCGCCACCGGTAATGTGCGCCATGCCTTTTACTGGGAATGTTGCAATCAGTTGTAGTAACGGTTTTACATAAATACGGGTAGGCGCCATCACTACATCTTTGAATGGCTTGCCATGAAAATCTGACTCAAAATCAATGCCTGAGTTTGCAATTAACTTGCGAATAAGTGAATAGCCATTTGAATGTGCGCCGCTTGAAGCTAAGCCTAACACTACATCACCAGCGGCAATAGTCGTGCCGTTGATAATACTTTCTTTATCGACACAACCTACTGCAAAACCAGCTAAATCATATTCTCCAGCCGGATACATGCCTGGCATTTCTGCGGTTTCGCCACCCACTAGCGCACAGCCAGATTGCTCACAACCTTCGGCAATGCCTTTAATGACCTGTGCTGCCGTGCCCACTTCTAACTTACCGCAAGCAAAATAATCTAAGAAGAATAATGGCTCAGCGCCTTGCACTAAAATATCGTTCACACTCATGGCGACTAAATCAATGCCCACGGTATCGTGCTTATTCAACTCAAAAGCTAATTTAAGTTTAGTGCCCACGCCATCGGTGCCAGACACCAGCACTGGGTTTTTGAATTTTTTTGGCATTTCAAATAATGAGCCAAAACCACCGATGCCCGCCAATACTTCCGGACGCATGGTACGTTTTGCATAAGGTTTAATTTGCTCAACTAGTGCGTCACCAGCCTCCATATCTACGCCCGCGTCACGATAGCTAATGGATGTTGTATTGGTAGAAGATGTAGTCAAAATGGCTCTCGCTTAGTAATAAATGATGAGTAGTAAATTAGTGTTTTAGTATGCTTTTAGGAGGTTACTTACTATTTAAGTATAATTTTAACCTATATGACGACTGAACCCAAAAAAACAGCAGTAAAAAACCTATTTATCGACAACCTCTGGCTAATTTTAGCTACCGTTTTTGTATACTTGATTTATTTGTTATTGCCGATACTTACGCCGTTTTTAGTCGCTGCAATTTTGGCTTACATTTGTGATCCCTTGGTTGATAGGCTTTGTTTTGTTGGGGTCGGCAAATTCTTAGTAGGCCGCACTTTAGCCGCTGTGCTGGTAATGGTCGCTATTTTTGGTGGAATCACTTTACTGTTATTGATTTTAATTCCACTGTTGCAAAAAGAATCGATATTAATGATAGAACGTCTACCCAGCCTGATTAACCATATTCGCTCCCTGTTAGATCCGTGGTTACAAGCCAAATTTGGCATCAGCTTATCCATAGACAGCGCTCAGATTCAAGAAATCGTTAGCAAAAACTGGAAAACTGCCGGTAGCCTATTGGGTGACGTGCTGATTATGGCTGGCAATAACAGCATGGCGCTCATTAGTGTAGTGGCCAATATTTTATTATTGCCGGTGGTGCTATTTTATTTACTGCGTGATTGGGATGATTTTGTATCTGGCATTGCTAGACTTATTCCACGTAATTGGCAAAGTAGAACTAGCGCAGTCGCCAATGAAATTGATTTGGTATTATCTGAATTCTTACGTGGACAACTGTCTGTAATGTTGGCAATGACTGTTTTTTACGCCCTAGGCTTATGGATGATAGGCATGAGCATGGCATTGCCGATTGCTTTAATTGCCGGCCTGTTGGGTTTTGTGCCGTATTTAGGCTTTGCCATAGGCTTTGGCCTGGCTTTGATTGTAGCCGCCTTACAATTCAGCAGCCTTGGCCAGCTGATGCCAGTATTAATAGTATTTGGTCTCGGCCAATTGCTAGAAAGTATGGTACTTACACCAATATTAGTTGGAGACCGGATTGGCTTGCATCCGGTGTTGGTTATTTTTGCTTTGCTCGCTGGCGGTCAGCTATTTGGCTTTGCTGGTGTATTGCTGGCGTTGCCGGCGAGTGCTGCTATTGCTGTTGGTTTAAGCCATGCCAAAGAAAATTATCTCAGTAGCAGTACATATCTCAATGATTAGTTTATTCATGACTAATCTCTAATTAATAATCAAATAATGTATTCAAGCCGCTATGCATTCAAACAAAGCAATGAAACAACTTCTACTCGACATTAAACCTGCGGCACCACCTACGTTACTCAATTTTATTGAAGGGCAAAACGCAGAGGCGCTGGCCAGCTTAAATGCAGTGCTTAATCAGCAGGCGCAATCAAATTTCATTTATTTGTGGGGTGAAACTGGCAGCGGTAAAAGCCATTTATTGCAAGCTTGTAAAGCGCTTAATCTCACTAATCAAAACCAGGCTGATCAAAACTTAATCAGCTCAAATTTCATCGTTATGGATGATGTCCATTTGCTGGATAACGATGCGCAGATTGGATTATTTAATACTTATAACCAATTGAAAGAAAATGATGGCACACTTATTGCAGCGGGCTTACACGCGCCTACACAAATGCATTTACGAGGCGATTTAGCCACCCGATTAGCTTGGGGTTTGGTCTATCAATTACAGCCCTTAAACGATGCGGAAAAAGCTTTAGCCCTGCAAAATCACGCCGCTGAAAGAGGCATACGCTTACCAAGTGAGGTGGTTGAATATTGCTTGCGTTATTTACGCCGTGATTTATCTACCTTAATGGCCACCTTGGACGCGCTCGATGAATGGTCTCTGACCACTAAAAAGCCTGTCACCGTGCCAATGTTGCGGCATTTATTGCAGCTGAACCTTGAGATTTAAAATCTTAAAATTTGGATCTGATGCCTTCAAGGCAAACTTATGAATAGTCACTTGTTGTTAGTGTTTATTGCTTTTCTATTAGTGCTGCTTAATGGGTTTTTTGTGGCGGCCGAATTTGGTCTGGTTAAATTACGCAGCACGCGCGTGCGTACCATCGCAAAAACATTAGGCTGGCGCGGACGTATATTAGCTAAAGTACATGTCAATTTAGATGCGTATTTATCCGCTTGTCAGTTGGGCATTACCTTGGCTTCATTAGGGTTGGGTTGGGTGGGTGAGCCGGCTTTTGCAGCCTTAATCGAACCACTACTTGAGCAGGTCGGCGTAACTAATGTAAAGCTGATTCATAGCATCGCCTTTATTTTTGCCTTCTTCACCATTTCTTATTTACACATCGTCATTGGCGAATTAGTACCAAAATCTTTGGCTATTCGTATGTCTGAGAGAGTTGGTTTATGGACAGCGCCAGCTTTATATATTTTTTATTGGGCGATGTTTCCTTCCATCTGGATACTCAATCAAAGTTCTAGTTTAGTGATTAGTGCATTGAAGTTAAAGACAAAGGCCGGACATGACGCCCAATATTCTTCAGAAGAGCTCAAGTTGATTTTGCGTAGCTCGCGCCCTAGTGATGCTTTCAGCAATGATGAATGGAAGGTGCTGGCGCAAGCTATCGATTTTAGAGAATTAGAAGTTTCTGATTTAATGCACCCATTTAATGAAGTGGTCGCCTTGTTTGAAGCTGACTCTTTTGATGAAAACATGGCGCGTGTGCTGCAGCACCAATACAGTCGCTACCCAATAGTCAGTGCCAGTGGCCTAGTGACGGGCATTATTCATATTAAAGATATTTTTGTTGCGCTACGCAAACACCCCGATTTTATCGACATTAAAAGCCTTACCAGACCGGTAGAACAAGTTTCGCCAGACGTACATGCCACCGAAGTTTTTAGAAAGCTACAAAGTGGTGCGCCACATTTCACAGTAGTTGGCTACGAAAATGCACCACCGATTGGATTTATTACACTAGATAACTTGTTAGCCGCGATGGTGGGCGATATTCGCGATGAATTTCGGCAATCACAAAGCGCCTGGACAAAATTAGATGACGGCTCATTATTAGGCAAAGCCTCGCTACCATTAAACACGCTAGAACGCACCATAGGCGTGGATATTGAATCCGAAGACGCCGACACCATAGGCGGTTTAATTTTATGGGCTTTGGGCGACTTGCCCAAAGAGGGGCAGCGTGTAGCATTTAAATATTTTGATGTAGTCGTTAAAAAAATGATAGGCCCGCGTATATTATTAGTACGGGTTTATCCAAAAAACTTGGATCAAGAGCCGGCTTCTTAGCACTAAACTACCCTAGTGAGCTATAGCGTCCCTTGTTGGTGAGAACGGTTCTAGTATGGATTTTAATGTACTTTAAATTAATTAATTCTTAAGCCTCAGCGCTTGCCTCAGATTTTCCAAAAAGCATAAACCATATATAACCTATAAAACCAGCCAGTAGCGAAGCTAATAAAATCGACATTTTTGCCGCATTGATAATGTCTAAGCTGCCAACAAAAGCGAGGTTGGTAATAAAAATAGACATGGTAAAACCAATGCCACCCAATATGCCGGCGCCAATAATATGTAGCCATTTTAGGTCTGCTGGCAACCGGCAAATGCCTAGCGCAACGGCGACAAAACAAAATAAAGTCACGCCTAACGGTTTGCCTAGCACTAAGCCCAAGATTACGCCTAAACTATTGGCGCTGGTTAAGCCTGATAGCCAATCAGCACCTAACGTAATGCCTGTATTGGCTAATGCAAAAATTGGCAAAATGACGAATGCGACTGGTGTGTGTAAAAAATGTTCCAGCTTGTATGAAGGCGATTTCTTATCATCATCTTTTGCCGAAAAGGGAATGGCGAATGCTAGCATAATGCCGGCAACTGTTGCATGGATGCCTGATTTCAGCATAAGAAACCACATCAAAACACCACCTATTAGGTAGGGTAAAAGTGCCATCACTCTAAAAAAGCGATTTAACACTATTAAGAATGCCCAAACCGCCAGCGCACTTACTAGATACCCAACGGAAAGTTTGGCGGTGTAAAAAGCGGCGATAATCACAATGGCGCCTAAGTCGTCTATGACGGCAAAAGCCACGACAAATACTTTTAGTGAAGCTGGAATTCGGTTGCCGAGAATGGCTAAAACACCCAGCGCAAAGGCAATGTCGGTGGCCATGGGAATGCCAATGCCATTTTGCGTAGGTGTTGCATGATTGAACAAGTAGTGAATAAGTGCAGGCAACAGCATGCCACCAACTGCGGCGCAAATCGGAAGTAACGCGTTTTTGATGTGGGACAGCTCACCAACGTAGATTTCCCGCTCCAGCTCTAGACCTATCAGCAGAAAGAAGATGGCCATTAAGCCGTCGTTGACCCAATGTTCAACCTTTAAACCAGCGACATCAGCTTGCCACAGGCTTAAGTAATCATGGCCAATCGGGGAATTTGTCATTGCTATTGCAATGATTGTGCAAATAATCAACAATATCCCGCTGGATTTTTCAGAGTCAAAAAACCTGTTGAAAGTGTTAGATAAAATTATTGCTGCCATTTTTCTCATGCGTGACTCTTTTTAAACAGGTAATTAATCTCACCATTATCCTCGCTCAATCAAAATGTGCTGCAAATTATCGACAAATAATTTTTATGCATAGATTTTTGTGAGCGGAAGCAATCTTTTGATAACTTCAGTTATCATTCGTTTAATCTAAAAGACTAGCGATGCTATCTAAACCAACTCAATCAGGCCTCACCAACTAAACCATGATTAGAATCACTGAAATTAAATTATCGCTTGAACATAAGCCTAGCGACATTATTGCTGCCGTTATCAAAAAACTTGGTATTAATGCTACGGACTTGGTTGAATACACCATTTTTAAACGTGGTGTTGATGCGCGTAAAGCCAATGCCATTTTGTTAGCCTACACCTTGGATGTTACGGTTAAGGGTGAGGCTAAAGTGTTAGCTAAATTAACGAAAGAGCCACATGTAAAGCTAGCGCCAGATACGTCTTATAAGTTTGTGGCTCAAGCCCCAGAAAATCTAGAAACTAGACCCGTGGTGGTTGGTTTAGGGCCATCAGGTTTGTTTGCGGCCTTAGTTTTAGCTCAGTCTGGTTTTAAGCCTTTGGTGTTAGAGCGCGGTAAAGCAGTGCGTGAGCGCACTAAAGACACTTTTAACTTTTGGCGTAAGAGTGAGTTAAATACAGAATCTAATGTGCAGTTTGGTGAAGGAGGCGCCGGAACGTTCTCGGATGGTAAACTTTACAGTCAGATTAAAGATCCTAATCATTACGGTCGCAAAGTATTAAATGAATTTGTAAAAGCAGGCGCGCCTGAAGAGATTTTATATGTCAGCCATCCGCACATCGGTACTTTTAGATTAGTCGGCATGGTAGAAAAAATGCGCGAAACGATTATCGAATTGGGCGGCGAAATTCGCTTTGAGAGTCGCGTTGATGATATTGAAATTGCGCCTGATGCAGACGGAACAAGTCAGGTGCAAGCCTTAATACTGGCTAGTGGTGAGCGCATAGCCGCGAATCACGTAGTTTTAGCCGTAGGCCATAGTGCGCGTGATACCTTTGAAATGATCCATAAGCGTGGCATTTTTATTGAAGCCAAACCGTTTAGCATCGGTTTTAGAATCGAGCATCCACAATCGCTCATTGATAACGCTCGCCACGGCCCGAATGCGCAACACCCTATTTTAGGCGCAGCGGATTATAAATTAGTGCATCACGCCAGTAATGGCCGCAGTGTGTATAGCTTTTGTATGTGCCCAGGCGGCACGGTGGTGGCTTCCGCTTCTGAAGAAGGATGTGTGGTCACAAATGGTATGAGCCAATATTCACGTAATGAGCGCAACGCGAATGCTGGTATTGTGGTGGGCATTACGCCTGAAGTGGATTTTCCGGGGGATCCGCTCGCTGGCATGGAGTTGCAACGTAAATGGGAGCGACAAGCTTACTTATTAGGCGGCAGTACTTATCAAGCACCAGGACAGTTAGTCGGTGACTTTTTAGTCAATCAGCCTTCGACTCAGTTTGGTGAAGTGACGCCATCCTACACACCTGGCGTACATTTAACCAATTTAGATACCGCCTTGCCAGAATACGTGATTAGCGCAATTCGTGAAGCGATTCCACAATTTGCCAAACAAATTAAAGGTTTTGACCTTGCAGACGCCATACTTACTGGCGTAGAAACGCGTACTTCGTCACCCATACGCATTAAACGTAACGACGATAATTTGCAAAGTATCAACACTAAAGGTTTGTATCCAACGGGTGAGGGAGCTGGTTATGCGGGTGGTATTTTATCTGCGGGTGTCGATGGTATTCGAGTGGCGGAAGCCGTGGCTTTAAGTATTCGCTACCCGACATAAGGATTAATTTCGTTGAGTTACTCTATCTGAGGCTTATGCGCAAAGGACTTGCAAGCTTAGAGTCTATCAATTTTATCATTCCCGAGTTGGTGGGAATTATAAAGTGAATTGTCACTTTGTGACAAGATATGTCGCCTTGGGTACGACAATTGGAGGTTTTATATTAAATTAGGGTTTACGGCGCTGTTGACTCAAAAGAGATTAAATGACGAAGGGCTTGAGTTAATTCCAGCCTTATGAGTTGCTGATGGGTGCTAAGAGGCAGCCTTATTAATATCCTGTTAGGCTGTTATGAACCTTAAATCCAGCTGCTCGATGCAACAGATTGAGAAAATATTTCTACTATTTTTTAATGACGATGAGCTGAATTTTATGTCAAAGGCGACTAATTGGCACTGATGAAACTTCGCCTCAACCATAACTTATTTACTCCTTCGGGTCGGGAGTGAAGTTTATGTACGACTGCTTTAGGCAGTTTTATTTCACGCAATTGGTTTTGCTAATAAATTCAGTGATTGCATTGCCAAATGCCATATGCTGATCGATATCAAAATGCACCCCGTCTACTTTGCTAGAAGTGGCGACAGAAGCCGCATCGAAAAAATAACACTGCAATTCCTCACATAAATCTTGGTAGGCATTACTTAGGCCAACACATTTTTTTTCTGCACCCTTAAATTTTGTAGCAATATCTCCTTTGGGTTCTAGAATTGGTGGAGGAGCGACAACCATTATGGCTGGCATTTCCATTCCAGGCTCTAGATTAGTGTTTCTAATTTCATTAATCAGTGCACGAATTCCATTTTTAGCATCTATGGCAGTATGTTCATGATTAGCCTGAAAGTCATTTGTCCCTAACATTAAGATTACTAATGATAGCGGTGAATTTACTTCTATACGTTGGGACAGACCTATTAAGGCATTTCTACCAGGCCTCACGGAATCTTCGTAAATTGTTCGTCGACCATTTAAACAGTCCTCAATGACGCGAACGTTTCCGCCTGCACTTCTTAGATTCAGCTCAAGAATTCCAGGCCATCTTTGATTGAAGGAAAAACGATTTCTTGTCATCGGGATAATTCCCCATGAGATTGAATCTGAATAGATTAGTATATTTTTCATATAATTAGGAATTGTAGACTTTAAGTTTAATGTGAATTTATTTAACTGAACTCTTGCCACTTATCAAGCTATCCTTCTAGATGCACTACTGCCTAATCAAATAATCAAATGCGCCTAATGCTGACTTCGCACCTTCACCCATTGCGATGATGATTTGTTTATAAGGTACGGTGGTTACATCGCCAGCTGCAAACACGCCAGCTAAAGACGTTTGACCGTGCGGATTAACCTCAATTTCACCAAACTTACTTAAATCTATACCGCTGGATTTCAACCAATCAGTATTGGGTAATAGGCCTATTTGCACAAACACGCCGGCTAAATCCAAATGATGTAGGATCTCAGTAACGCGGTCTTTGTAGATCAAACCATTCATTTTTTGATTTGCACCAGTAATTTCTGTGGTTTGCGCGTTGACAATGACCGTGACGTTACTAAGGCTATGCAATTTATTTTGCAAAACAGCATCCGCACGTAATTTGGAATCAAACTGCAATAAAGTCACATGCTTCACAAAACCAGCCAAATCAATCGCTGCTTCTACACCAGAATTGCCACCACCAATAACTGCAATCTCTTTGCCTTTAAACAATGGGCCATCACAATGCGGGCAGTAAGCCACACCTTTGCCGCGATATTCTTTTTCGCCAGGCACATTCATTTCTCTCCAACGGGCACCGGTGGCAATAATCACCGCTTTGCTTTTTAGTGTGGCGCCACTTTCTAATTTAATTGAAATTAAATTGTTGTCGATAGTTGGTTGCATCAAAGCTTCTGCACGCTGTAAATGCATTACATCAATGTCGTAAGTTTTAACATGCTCTTCAAGTGCGGCGACTAATTTAGGACCTTCCGTTTCTTTAACAGAAATAAAGTTTTCGATGCCCATGGTGTCCATTACCTGACCGCCAAATTTATCCGCAACTACGCCTGTTCTAATGCCTTTACGTGCGGCATAAATGGCCGCTGACGCGCCTGCTGGGCCACCGCCAATAATCAACACATCATATGGCGCTTTGGCATCTAATTTTTTTGCTTCACGCGCAATGATCCCAGAATCTAATTTTGGTAAAATTTCATCGATACCCATACGGCCAGCGCCAAATTCTTGACCATTCATAAAAATGGTCGGCACTGCCATGATTTTGCGTTCATTCACTTCGTCTTGAAACAAAGCGCCGTCTATCATCACATGCGTAATATTAGGGTTAATTACAGCCATTAAATTTAAAGCCTGCACCACTTCTGGGCAGTTATGGCAAGAAAGTGAGATGAACGTCTCAAAATTGAATTCACCTTCAAGCGCAGCAATTTGCGCTATTTTTTCAGCTTCTAACTTCAATGGATGACCACCCACTTGCAATAAAGCTAATACCAAAGACGTAAACTCATGTCCCATCGGAATACCCGCAAAGCGAATCCCTACTGGTTGTGTAGCATCGTTATGCGTTTTGTCGCGCTTCACCGCAAACGATGGTGCGCGCGCATCTTCACCTCGAATCAGCGTGATTTTGTCCGACATGCTGGCAATTTCTTCCAACAAGGCCAGCATCTCTTTAGCGCCGGCGCTAACATCTACAGAGGCTTCAAGCACAATCGGCTCTCTAAGCATTTGTAAATAGGTTTGAAGCTGGGTTTTGATCGCGGTATCTAATGCCATGATTATTCTCTTTGGATGTTTATTTGGTATTTATTAAGCTGAAAAAAAAGCTTTATCTTTTGGATAAAGCGATCGTTTTAATTTCACCCCAAGCTTTTGCCTTGGGATGAAATATTTGGAGTGCTACATTAACGCTTGGTTAAAGTGTGGTCTAAATTAGATTTTGCCTACTAAATCTAGTGATGGTGCTAAAGTTTCCGCACCTGGTGTCCAAGCTGCTGGACATACTTCACCTGGGTGAGCAGCAACGTATTGAGCGGCTTGTGCTTTACGGATTAAATCTTCAGCAGAACGGCCAATACCAAGATCGTTCACTTCAAGCGCTTTAATCACGCCTTCTGGATTGATCAAGAATGTACCGCGAAGTGCTAAACCTTCTTCTTCAATCATTACTTCAAAGTTACGTGTAATCGTGCCTGTTGGATCAGCGATCATTGGGTATTTAATTTTCTTGATAGTATCCGATGCGTCATGCCAAGCTTTATGCGTGAAATGTGTATCTGTTGAAACTGAATAAATCTCAACACCCATTTTTTGGAATGTTGCGTAATGGTCGGCTAAATCACCTAATTCAGTTGGGCAAACAAAAGTGAAATCGGCTGGGTAAAATACAATAGCAGACCAATGACCTTTTAAGCTAGCTTCAGTCACTTCAATGAATTTACCGTTATGGTAGGCTTGTGCTTTAAATGGTTTAATTTCAGTGTTAACTAATGACATGATAATTTTCCTTTGTGGTTAAAATGCTCGATATAAAACAATTGCTGTGATAAATATTAGTTTCTAAGTTTGAATTATAAGGTGCTTAGCTTAATAAATCTAATACATCGTTTTAATGATATTGATAAGCTGAGCTTATGGATTGCATTGCGCTACTATCTTACTAAGCTTGCGTGACCGCAATGTTTTGCGTGGCAGTTTCGCCCAAATTATCTATCCAAGTCACTTCAATAATGTCACCTATTTTAGCGCCTGTTAATCGAAATGTTAAATATGGATTTTTTGAGATGCCCGTTCCCCACTGCGCCTCAAGTACAGTTTTTCCGTTCAGCGTGGCAGTGACCAATTGCACAAAATGCGCAGGAATCAGCTTGTCGAAATCATCTTTTTTGCGGCCAGTTTCCATAGGGTGACTCATAAGCACTTTCACTTCTGTCACCTCGCCCTTTAGCTGGGCGCGCATTTTCATATTGTCTGTATTTAGTACGGCCATCATCCACACCCATTTTCTAATACGATGACATTTTTTGCATGAGTGAAATACTGATTGCCAGCTTTCACCACAACCTTAATATCTGAAGTGTCGGCCATTTTAATGCGCGTGATTATAAATGGCTCCGCACCTTGACTAAATTTAAAATGCGCAATCAAGGGTGTGGGGTTTTTTTCTACAAAAATAGATATAGCTTCGGTGTTCAAAATATTACTTTTTACTTCAACCTGAACAATCGCACCATTTTCAGCTCGGTCTGGGGCTGTTATTTGTATATCTAAGCTAGTGATTTCATCATGTATTGCTAGATTTTTGCTGGCCTCGCTTAGTTTAGCTGTTTCAAATGCCGCTTTATTCCACAATGCAGCCCATGCATTAATCGGCAGCATGAATAGTAAAGAGGCGCTGCCCAGCAGTAAACTTAAAAATTTTCTACGCTGCATGGTACTTTTTCATCCTTATTTTTTAACATCACCTTGTATCCGGCGAAGTTCTTTTAAACGCGCTTCAACCATCGATTTCTGGTAAAAATCACCATCGCTAGCTTTGCTGGCCAGCTCCATTTGCTCAATAGCACGTACAAGATCATACCTCCTATAATACGCTTCACTAAGCGCTTGTTGGCTAAGTAAAACTTTATTTTTCATGTTGTACGCTTTCGCCAGTACGTCGTAAAAATAGGCATCGTCTGGGTACAGGCTTTGTTTTTCTTGCACCAACTCTATTGCGCTATCTGCCTGCTTAATGGCTAAAAAATGCTCAGCATAGCCGTAAAGCAAAGCACGGTTATCTGGAAATAAGCTCAAAGCCGAAGCATATTGCTTAGCGGCAAGCTGCGGATTATTCTTGGCAACTTGTAATCGCGCGCTTAAATTCTCTATCATCGGGTGTGGTGGCGCATTTTTTTTTAGCCATTCGATCTCTTTTTCGGCTTTCAGGTAAGCACTTTTTCTCATATAAGCAACAGCCAAACCATAATGCTCTGCAGCCTCGTTGCTATAGCGACGTTCATGAATATTTTGCTCAAAAACCAGAATGCTAGTTTCAGCAGCACCATTATTAGCCAACAGTTTTGCACGTACATATTGAAACTCAACGCTATCAGACACTTGCTTATAAGTCATCTGCTCCACTCGATTGGTCACGTCTGCAATACGCTCGCTGGTCAGTGGGTGCGTACGTAAAAAACTGGGTGCGCCGCCCTCAGCAAAACGCGTACCACGCTGCAAGGTATTAAAAAAAGCAGGCATTGCACGTACATCAAAACCACCACTATTGAGAATTTGCAAACCTATTCGATCAGCCTCACGCTCATACTCACGGGTGTAATCTAACTTATTTTGCACACCAACAGCAGAGGCGGTTGTGAGCGCACCACTTGCGAGTTGCGGGTTAGCCCTCGCCACTAATAAAGCCAACGCAATGCCGGCAATGTTTTTAAAAGTATCGTATTTTTGAGAGGCCAGCATGCGTGCTAAATGATGCTGTGTGACATGGCCAATTTCATGGCCTAACACGCTAGCCAGTTCAGATTCACTATTTGAGGCCAAAATTAAACCAGTATGAACGCCCACCACGCCACCGGGCATGGCAAAGGCGTTGATGGAATTATCCTGCACCACAAAAAAATTAAATTTAAGCTGACTATCTGGGCTGCTAGAAACTAATCGTGACCCTAAAGCCTGCAAATACGTGCTAATTTCCGCGTCTTGTACCACGTCATCACTGGTGGCAACATCTCGCAAAATTTGCTCGGCAATCGCTTGCTCTTGTAAGGGCGAAAGTACCGTTTGCGAAACATCGCCAAGTTCAGGCAAATCATTCGCCCAAGCAAAACTCGCAGTGAGCTGGGTGACAAGTAAAACGCTAATTAGAGTAGTGTTTAATTTCATTGTTGCTATGATAATAGCTTTATGATTCTAGTTCAGTAGGATTTGTTAATTGAAAGTAAAATTGGGCGTAATACATCTATGAAAAATTCTGCAAATATTCTCACCCACTTTGATAATAGTGGCCAAGCACACATGGTTGATGTCGGCGAAAAAGCCCACACCAAGCGCATTGCCATTGCTAGCGGTATTATCACCATGCAGCATGCCACACTGCAACTGATTAAAAACGGTGATGCAAAAAAAGGCGACGTACTAGGCATTGCTCGCATCGCCGCGATACAAGGCTCAAAACGTACCGCTGATTTAATACCACTATGCCATCCGATTAGCCTCACTAAAGTAAGCGTGACGTTTGATATAAACGAAAAAGAGAGCGCCATTATCATGACAGTTAGCACTGAAACTACAGGCCAAACCGGCGTGGAAATGGAGGCGCTAACGGCTGTAAGCGTAGGCTTGCTGACGATTTATGACATGCTGAAAGCTGCCGATAGAGGTATGGTAATTGGTGATATTAAACTGCTGGAAAAACATGGTGGTAAGTCTGGTGATTGGGTTGCGTAGTAGTAGGTACTAACTTTTATCAGTGAAAAATATACTCCAGCCCAATTCTTGTCTAACCTAGATCGAAAAGTAAACGGTAACTACAATACTTATAAAACTTACATCAGTTAGATGGGTTGGTTGCCGCCACTTTAACTTTGTAATTTTCAATAAACAAGTTTGGATCAATTCCTAATAGGTCTGCAATCTCAATAAATTCAGTAAAGTCT
>CAIYLB010000169.1 GCA_903926935.1 uncultured Pseudomonadota bacterium | reverse complement strand
GCTACCAAGTTTTGATTTTCAGTGCCCCATCATGAGCCTGCCCTTAGCATTCAAAACTCAATTAGATAGCATCCCAAATTCAATACCTTACCTATCTGCCAATACAGAAAAGGTAGCTCTATGGGACAAAATATTAGGGGCTAAAAATAAACCTAGAATTGGCTTGGTATGGTCTGGAGCAACCGAACACCCTAACGATCATAATCGTAGCATCCAACTTCTAAAACTGTCTCCGTTATTGGATCTTCCTTTTGAGTTTCATTCACTACAAAAAGAATACCGATTAGATGATTTGGCAACGCTCAAAGAGTTTCCTATTCATGACCATAGAGCAAAACTTAATAGCTACTCTGATACGGCGGCACTCATAGAGAACCTCGACCTAGTAATTAGTGTCGACACCTCAGTAGCCCACCTTGCGGGCGCAATGGGGAAAAAAGTAATGATTATGTTGCCCTTTAATCCTGACTATCGCTGGATGTTAGGCAGAACAGATACTCCTTGGTACCCATCAGCAAACCTAATTAGACAAATTAAGACAGATGACTGGGATGGTGCGATCAAAAATATAGCTAATCATCTTTATAAAAAAATATAGCCCTTTTACCACTAGCTAATTTGAGAGTCTCATTCTTTAAGATAAATATGATCCGGTGGTAAATCATTTTGATAGCGCTGATACATCGCTTCATAAGCCATCTCAATATGCTCAGCAAAGCTTTTCGTGTCACAGAAACCTGAGATTGGAAGATTGCTCAATAATTTATTTCTAATCTTTAGGAGATTTTCAGGATTCCTTCCAAAATCAATAGCAAGCTGCTCATAATTATTTTGTGTGTTTGTAATCAATTCAGGCACATTAACCGCATTCAATAAACTTGCAGCCACCCTACTTGGAAACGATTCCCCCATAAGCGTCAAAACTGGCAATCCCACCCTCAGCGCATCATTGGTTGTGGTATGCGCATTGTATGGAAAAGTATCTAAGAATAAATCTGCCAACTTAATTCTATTTAAGTGATCACTCACCGAAGGCATTCTTGAGGCAAAGATAATACGATCGCTGTCAATCCCCGATTCTAGTGCTTTGGCCTTTAGATTATTCATAGCGATTTGGTTAGTATTTGATAACCATAGAACGCTATGGTCAACTGCCTTTAATATGCGCATCCAACCTGTAAAAGTGACTTGATTCAGCTTCCAAGAAGCATTAAAACAACAAAATATAAATCCATTGTCAGGCAATCCCAATTCATGACGCGAATATAATTTCTCAGAGATCTCTAGGCTCGCATCATTTACCATATACGTCTTAGGAAGATAGACTACCTTCTCGGAATAATGGCTTTGCTTTTCTTCTGTTATTAAAGTGGGATCTGCAATAATATAATCCATAAAATCTGCTCCCATGGTGCCTGGGTAGCCTAAGTAATTCACTTGAATGGGGGCCGCTTTTAAGGCAAATATATTGGTTCGACTATCCGCAGTGAATCCGCCCAAATCTACCGCAATATCTATCTCCATTTCTCTTGCGAGCATTGCAAT